>CANKAJ010000023.1 GCA_947479645.1 Betaproteobacteria bacterium
AGATTTCTAGTTCGTTTGCCACTGTGGTGAGCGTCTTGGCGAGGTGGCTGGCAATCTCGCCGGCCTTGGCCGCGTCGCCGTCCCGCGCGGCGCGATTGAGCAAGCTCCCCAGTTGCTCTTCCCCGGGAGGGGCATACAGTTCCCAGCTGCCGTTGATGGTATGCGCTTGCGCGGCGAGTCCGGGCAGATCAACGGCTTGGGCACTTTCGGTCAAACCTTTGGCATAGCGGTGAAAGACAGTGAAAACCGTTGCGGCAATCTCGGCGAACAGCTCCCTGTCCCCATCCATGGCGGCGATGGCCTTGCCGAAACGATCGGCAGGCAGTGTATCGGCATCGCTGGATCCTTTTGACGTGTTTTCGCTTGCCGCGAGAACACGGTTGACTTCCGCGAACAGGGTGGTGGCCGTAAAGGGCTTGGCCACATAACCATTCATCCCGGCGGCGATGCAGCGATCATGATCAACGGTCAGTGCGTTGGCCGTGACAGCGATGACTGGCATCGTGCCTGCCGGCCCGGGCAATGTGCGTATCTTGGCGAAGACTTCATAACCACTCATCTCGGGTAGCTGGATATCGAGCAGCACCAGGTCAGGCGCGTGCGTGGAAACAAGTTCGATACCCAAAGTCGCATTGTCTGCTTCCAGGATTGTGTGTCCTCGCTTTTGAAGAAGCCGGCTGGCGATCAGGCGATTGGTGGCATCGTCCTCGATGATCAGTATGCGCAGTTTGCGTTCGGCGTCGTGCGCGCCCTGTACTGTCGGTGACGCACTGTCGTCCGGATGCGCTTGTGTCAATCCAAAGCTCAACTCCACGAAAAATGTGGTTCCGGACCCAGGCACGCTTTCAAACCAGATCTGGCCACCCATGCGTTCAACCAGGCGCTTGCAGATGGTCAGTCCGAGTCCGGTGCCGCCAAAGACGCGTGAAATGGAATTGTCGGCTTGCGCGAATGCCTCAAACACGTGTTTTTGCTGCTCGACAGGAATGCCGATCCCGGTATCCTGGACAATGAAGCGGAGCATGGCACGCGCGTCGCCACGCGTAACCGTGGTGGCGCGGACTGTCACTCGTCCGTGTTGGGTGAATTTGATGGCATTGCCCACCAGATTGACAATGATCTGCTGCAATCGGCCGGCATCCCCCAGAAGTCGCTGCTCAAGTGCGGTCTCGTCAGAAAAGGAAAATGCCAGTCCCTTGCTCTGGGCGCGCAGTGCGAGGCTTTTCAGTGCCGGTCCGAAGGCATGCTCAAGTGACAATGGGGCGTGCGCCAGTTCGACATGCCCCGCTTCGATCTTCGAGAAGTCGAGGATGTCATTGATGATTGCAAGCAGCGAGTTGGCCGAACTGTGCGTCAGTTGCAGATATTCGTTCTGCTCCGGCGTGAGCTGGGTATCAAGCACCAGTGCCGTTGTTCCGATGATGCCGCTGAGCGGCGTGCGGATCTCGTGGCTCATGTTGGCCAGAAATTCGCTCTTGGCCTGATTGGCGGCGTTGGCGTTTGCCTGGGCGTGTTTGAGTTCGCTGATGTCAACTCGAAAGCCGACCGTGCCGCCACTGGGGGTGCGGCGCTCGGCAATGCGCAGCCAGCGCCCGTCTGATGTTTGTTGCTCGATGGTCGAGTTGGCGCTGCGATGTTGCGCCATGCGTTGCGCGACCCACGCTTCAATGCGGCCAATAGCCTTGGCATACTGGCCGCGGCGGGCGCCCTCACGGATGATGTCTTCGAATAGCGCTCCGGGCACGAGCAGGTCGGCCGTATGCGAGTAGATTTCCTTGTAGCGTTCGTTGCAGATCACCAGCCGATCGTTTTCATCGTAAAGCGCGAATCCGTCATCCAGCGTCTCGATGGCGATGTGCAGGCGTGCGCTGGCGGCGCTGATTTCCTCACGTTGCGCGGTCAGCTTGCCGGCAGCGCGCACCATGGCGTTACCCAGGCGCTCGAATTCGAGCGTGTTGTGGTCGATGTCAAGGTGAGCATCGCGGCCGGCTTCGAGGTCCTCGGCGTATTGCGTGAGTTTTGCAATCGAACGCGCCGTGGGTCTGAGCGGCAGTTCAAGCAGCAGCATGCCGATACCGAGGGAAATAACCAGTGTGATGAGCGCATCTCGCCAGACGTGATCGCGCAGTGCCTGGGATTCTCCTGTGGCCGGGACGACGCGAACCGAGCCAACGCGCAGTTCGTCGCCGATTGAACGGGTGATATCGTTCGGACCTGTGTGACTGCCCAACGTTGAATCGGTCTGCAGGCGGCCGTTGTGGCGAAAGGCGCGACGCACCGGACTGCCGGATGGATCGGTCAGGCGGATCTCCGTCACGGTTGGGGCGCGCATGGCCGCCAGCAGCAGGGAATCCATTGCAGTTATATTGCGTGAAGCCAGCGGCCCTTCCGCCGCCTCGGCGATGGTATCGGCGATTGGGGAAACACCGCGATTCAGCGCATCCTCAAAGTGCTCGGAAAGCTCGGGCACCAGAAAACTGACAAACCCAGACAGCAGTAATGTCATGATCATCGACATGAATAGCGCGTACCGGCTATAGAACCGTCTTGGAATGAATTTCGGGGAGAGGATGGTCAAGGCACGGCCCTTATCACTGGATAAATACAGGAAATGGATTGTGCTGATTTCAGCACAGGGATTTACGTGAGTGTGCGGGCCACAGGCTCACTATGATGAGGCCATTGTATTATCATCAAGGCGCGCTGAAATAACTTTTATTACGGTTTTATTGCAAGTTCGACCAGGCGTGCCTGGTCGCGATGGAATGCATGGTTTCAATGCTTCCTCAATTCGGCAATGGCCTCCTAATCGTTCCCCCGTGCCTCGCGTGAACCTTCGTCACCATGTTCCTTGCTCGCGCTGCGGTGACATTCGACGCAATTCTCGAAATTTCGAATGCCTTCCTTGATGTGCTTTTTACGCATTTTGTCGGGCGTATGCTCGTGGCAGCCGTAGCAGGTGTAGCGGCTGTAATCGTTATTGGTGTGACAGGTAACGCAGGCGGCGTTATGGTCTCGATCGAGCAGGAACAGCCTGGCATGGTCGAATGTGGCGGGTTTCCAGCCATTTTGGCTGTGGCACTGCGCGCAGTTCCCGGAGATCTGGCGATGCAGATTATCGACAGGCGCACGGTGGCATCCTTCGCAGCGTTCGCGCACTGTCGCGCGCAGCAGCAGGTGCGAGAATGTCTTGCGGCTGCGCTGGGCGAGTTTGGGTCCCTGGTGGTCGCTGTGACAGGCCATGCAGTCCTGCTCGATCAGCTCCTGATGGAATGATGTTTTTACGGAACGCAGCGGGATCGCAAGTCCCTTGGTTGTGCTCAGTCCGATATCGGGCAAGGCGTGACAACGGGTGCAGCGTTCCGGGGCCGCGCCTCGCAGTGGCGCATGACAGGCGAAGCAGTCCGTGGCGAGTTCCCTATGGGCAGTCACCAGTGGCCCGGGGCTGATCATCAGGTGCGGATAGACGAATGCGAGTGCCACCAGTCCCAGCAGGTTGGCCGTGATCAGGGCCATTATCCAGGGAGACTTCACTGCCAGCCCCAGAACAGGAATACGGCGGCGATATGCGCCAGTGCCAGCACGGCGAACGCCAGGGTGATTGGAAAGTGGACCATGCGCCATTGCTTGACCACATCAAAAGTCAGGCTGTCCCAGTACATTCGCTCGTTGATGCCGTCGGGGGTGAGGCCTTGTTGGTGCAAATGCAGGCGCGATTTTTCAAGACGGCGTCGAGACCGCTCCAGCAGGAACTTGCCGGTCAATCCACTGCCCACGTTGATCAGCATGGCGAACACCGCCAGCCAGCCCAGAATCGCGTTGAAGTGAATGCCTGCATGTACCAGTACCAGCAAAGAGCCGAACCATGCCATTCGCTCGTGCCAGCGCAGCAGTTGCGCCGGCTGGCCAACGCGGATCAATTTGCGCTTGCGCAGCGAATATCCAAATGAGCCCAGAATTAGCAGCGTTCCTGGAATTCCCAGATAGCGTCCAATCCAGACGGCATTGAAAACGTGGAGGATTGCGTCGATCAGCAACGAAACCAGAACGAGCATGGCGAAAGACAGCAGGAATGGCAGGACCTCCCGACTGATCAGGTTGCCTTTCATGCTCATCAGGCCTGCAGAACCAATGCCGATTGCGGCGTGCCGACGCACAACAGGCAATGTCCCGGTGCCACGTCGTGATCCGGCTTGTTGGCATAATGAACCGTTCCCGAGATCAACCGGGTCTCACAACTGCCGCAACTGCCGGAACGGCAGCCGGACTCGACTTCCACGCTGTGGCGTTCGGCAAATTCAAGCAGGGATTGATCCTGCCCGTCCCACGTCAGAGTGCGTGCGCTGCGAGAAAGCCGTACTTCCAGCGCTACCGAGGGCGCCAGGCCAGAATCGGCTGCCGTCGCCCGTGAAAGTCGCACCGATGCAGGGCCAAATGCCTCGAAGTGAATGTCCTTGTCAGCCACCCCCCAATCGGCCAGTGCGGGAACCAGGCTTTCCATCATGGCGGCGGGACCACAGACATAGAACTGATGGTGGCCGTGCGGCAAGGTCCGTCGCAGCAGGTCGATGTCGACATGCCCGGCATGGTGATAGTCGCGGCCAGCCACGTCCGCGTCGCCTGGACGGCTGTAGGCAATGGTGAGGTGAAAGCGCGGATGCGAGTCAGCCAACTGTGCCAGTTGCTGCTTGAAGGCGTGCTCGTGGCCGTGACGAAGGCCGTAGTACATATGAATCGTGCGTGCGGGTTGCTCGGCTAGGCACCAGCGCAGCATGCTCATCATGGGTGTGATTCCGATCCCGCCGGCGACCAATACGGCAGGCACATCCGGGTTGCGATCGATGGTGAAGCGGCCCGAAGGCGCCTTCACGTTGAGCAGACTGCCCACCTGTACGCGGGCATGAAAGTGGTTGGAGGAGATTCCCGGCGCCACATCGGGTTTGTCAGCGGGAGCCGATAGGCGCTTGATGGTAACGCGGTAATGGCTTGGTTCCGGGCGCTCCGACAGGGAGTAGCAGCGTGTGAGCGTACCTTGCCCGCCGGGTACTTGCGTATTGGTATCGCCAACGGGCAGTGCAAATGTCAGATACTGGCCCGGCATGAATGGTGGCAGCGGGGCGCCGTCGACAGGCTCAAGATAGTACGAGCACTGCGTCTGGGCGTTATCCTCAAATTCTCGGCGTGCCACCCGGAATTCTCGCCAACCGCGCCAGGCGCCGGATGCGGCTTCAGGTATTGCGCCACTGCTGGTTTCTGGTATTGCCACGAACGTTGCACGTCTTCGCCACAGCTGTATGCTGATTCCTGCTGCAAGCTGAAGCAGCAGCGCCGCGATGATCAAGCCAAGAAGCTGAGAAGCAGTCACTTTATGCAGTCACGGAAAATGTTGTGATGCGGGCATGGCGTGTTTTACTCTGCCCAAGCTGAGTACACCCGTGTCGATTCTGGATCCCCCGATAAAAGCCGACTTGATCTGCATCAAGCCTGCAGATGTGCCGCAGGTTATCGCCGGCTTTAATTGACTGCCGGATGCCAAAGTCTGGCGCGCAACAATGACGTTGTCGGTGCGCGGCCGAGCCTGCGATCCTTAATGCGTGTGGCGTCGACGCCGACCCAGCCCCCATTTGACGGCCTCGAACCACAGCAGGCCGAGCAATGCCACCCCGACACCGGCGAGCAGCATCGTGGGTGTGGGCAGGTCGAACGCGAACAGGCTGCGGATCTGCGCAACGCCGAGCACGCATCCGAGCAGGGCGAGCGTGGCCAGTGCGATCCAGCCAAAGTAGCGATTGGCGGCGCCAGCGCCGGCGCCGGCGTTCGGCCAGGCAGTGCCGCTCCAGGATCGGTTGGCCTGAATGAGGCCGAGGTTGGACAGTACCAGCACCATGAACGTCAGTGCACGCGCCATTTCAGCGGATGCAGCAGCGAAGCGTACCCCGGCGTATACCGACAGCAGCAACGCGAGCAGGCCGGCACCCTGCCACAGGCCGCGCAGCAGAACTTCCGCATCGAACAGGCGCGCATCCGTGGAGCGCGGGTGCGCAGTCATGGCACCGGCTTCAAGCGCTTCGGCCTCGAAAACGATCGAGCAGGCCGGGTCGATGATCAGTTGCAGGAACAGGATGTGGACCGGCAGCAGCAGCAGCGGCCAGCCCAGCAGCACCGGCAGGATGGACAGCCCGACGATGGGGACATGCACCGCCACGACGAATACGATGGCCTTGCGCAGGTTGGCGAATACCCGGCGGCCGTAGCGCACTGCGGTGAGTATGGACGAGAAGTCGTCGTTGAGCAGCACCAGGTCGGCGGCTTCGCGCGCCACATCGGTGCCGCGGGCCCCCATGGCGACGCCGATGTCGGCTGCCTTCAGCGCTGGCGCATCATTGACTCCGTCGCCGGTCATGGCCACGACCTCGCCGCGAGCGCGAAAGGCCTGCACCAGACGCAGTTTCTGCTCGGGCTGGACGCGGCAGAAGATCTGCGTGCCGGCCAGTCGGGCGCCAAGGTCATCGTCGTTTAACGCGGCCAGTTCAGTGCCCGTGATGAACGCGCCTGGGTTGCTCAGCCCCACTTGCCGTGCCACGGACATCGCCGTGACAGGATGGTCGCCGGTCATCATGACCACCCGGATGCCGGCCGCATGGCATTCGGCAATGGCCTTGGGTACATCGGGCCGGACCGGGTCTTCCAGCGCGATCAGCCCGAGGAACTTGAAGTCAAAGTCATGCTGGCTCCCAGGCAGGGCCTGCGCCTCGAAGGTGGCCTGTGCAACACCGAGGACGCGCAGTCCGTCACCCGCCATGGCCGTGACCTGGTCGGCAATCAGCGCGCGTTGCCCTGCGTCGAGATGGCACAGGTCAACAATGGCTTCCGGCGCGCCCTTGGCCGCGATCATCCGCTCACGCTGGTCGGGCGATTGCCAAACGCGAGACATGGCCAGCATCTCGTTGGACAAGGGATAGTCCTCGACCAGTGTCCAGTCAGCGTGCAGGTGCTCGGTGTTGGCCAGCAGGCGTTGTCCTGCGTCGCCGATGGCGGATTCCATGGGATCGAAAGCGCGCCGATGGCTGGCCAGCACGGCGAACTCAAGCACGCCGTGCAGAACCTCAGGCAGTGGTGAGGCGCCTGCCTGAAGCGTGTCGTGCACGGCGTGCCCGGACCACAGGCGCCTGACCACCATGCGATTGGCTGTCAGTGTGCCGGTCTTGTCGACACATAAAACGGTGGTGGCCCCCAGCAGTTCGATGGCGGGGATACTCCTCGCCAGCACGTTCTCGCGCGCCAGCCGCCAGGCACCCAGACCAAGGAAGAGCGTCAGTACGACAGGCAGTTCTTCGGGCAGGATGGCCATTGCCAGGGTCAGACCGGCCAGCAGTCCGCGCAGCCAGTCGCCGCGTGCCATCCCGTAGGCCAGTGCGAGAACAGCCGCCAGCGCCAGGCCGACGATGGCAACCCGATTGACGATACGGCGAGTCTCGCGCTGTATGGGGGTGCTCTCGGTGCCGATGTCGCGCAGGGAAGCACCGATGCGGCCCAGGGCACTGCGCTCACCAGTCGCTATTACGACGCCGCGCGCAGTGCCGCGAGTCACCAGCGTTCCGGAAAATGCCTGCGCGAGGCTGCGCTCATCCGGTTCGGCGTTCGCTGCGGTGGTGGTGGGCGCGCCGGTCTGCTTGGACACCGGCGCGGACTCTCCGGTCAGCAGGGATTCGTCGATGGCCAGGTTCGACGTTTCGACCAGATGCAGATCGGCAGGAACGCGATCGCCTTCGGCCAGCAGCACGAGGTCGTCGCAGACCAGCTCGCGTCCGGCGATGCGGCGCTCCTGTCCGTCGCGTATGACCAGTGCGCGCGGGCTGGACAGGTCACGCAAGGCTTCCAGCGAGTGTTCCGTGCGGCGCTGCTGGATGAAGGTGATGCCCATGACGACGAACACGAAGCAGAGCAGCATGAATGCTTCGTGACGATCGCCCAGCACCATGTAGATGGCCCCGCATGCCGCCAACAGCAGGAACATGGGTTCGGAAACGATTTCACGCAGCAGGCGCAGCACGCCGCGCGGCTGGGAGACAGGCAGTTCGTTCGGTCCGTCCTGCGCGAGGCGCCGGCGCGCTGCAGCTTGGGTCAGACCGTCATGCATGGAGGATGGCCTGATTGAAACCGGCGGCACTGATAATCAGGTGCCGTGGCCGCCCATCGCGCCCCTCGCGCCGATGGCATCGGCGTTCAGGAGCGGGACTCATGGTCGGGTGCGGGGTGCCGCCACGGGTCCACGTGCGTCATCAGGTTGAGGACCCGGTGATGTTGCATGACGCGCCGTCTTGCCGCGGTGGCGATTGCGTGGCCGGCCTCGACAGTGATTGAGGCATCGACCGCGATGTGCGCATCGACGATGATCATGTCGCCCATCTTGCGAGTGCGCACATCGTGTACACCATGGACGCCGGGTGTTTCGGCCAGTGTCCGGCGTATCGCCTGAACCTCGCGATCATCCACGGCGTGGTCGATCAGATCGCGCAGCGCCTGCCAGCTGAAGGTCCAGCCCATTCGGGTGACCATGAAGCCGACGATGAGCGCGGCGATCGGATCGAGGATCGTGTAGCCCGCCAGATTGCCGATGATGCCGATGCAGACCACCAGCGATGAGGCGGCGTCCGAACGCGCGTGCCAGGCATTGGCCACCAGCATGCCGGACTTGACCTGCTGCGCCATTTTCAGCATGTAGCGAAACAGCAGTTCCTTGGCAAGGATGGATCCGGAGGCCACCCAGAGTGCGACGACATGAACTGTTGGCACGGCGCCGGGATCCTCCAGTTTTCGAAATGCCGACCACAACATGCCTGCGCCAACGGCCAGTAGCAGCATGCCCAGCGCCAGCGAGGCGGCCGTCTCGAAGCGCTGGTGGCCATAAGGGTGTTCGGTGTCCGCGTCCTTCTTGCTGTGGTGGCTGGCGAACAACACGATAAAGTCCGCCACCAGATCCGACAGCGAATGGATGCCGTCGGCGATCAAACCCTGCGACCGGGACCCCATGCCCACGGCGATCTGGGTGATGCTGAGCAGAACATTGATGCCGATGCTGAGCCAGGTGCTTCGCGCCGCCACGGCTGCGCGTGCCGCCGGGCTGTGTTCAGCATGGGCATGGTCTTCGGAGGGGGGGGGGATTTCATGGGAGCGGAATCAGGCAGTCGCTATCAATTGAGTGGAATCGGCAAAGCCACGCTTACCATCACTTCAAGTCTACGCCTGGAGCCGGCTGGTGGTATGCATATCGGGTATGCCTATCGGATCATGAACAGTTTCCGGACGTGCCTGCCATGCGATCCTCACCACCGGGGAGCGGACTTCAAGCGCTATTCAAACAATTTTTCCACTTTGAGCAGTGTGAGCAAGCCCATCAGCGCAAAAATGCCGGCGGCCACCGCATGGACCAGTTTCATCGGAATTCGCGCGGCGAACTTGTTGCCGACGAAGACGGCCGGCACATCGGCCACCAGCATGCCCAGCGTCGTTCCGGCGATGACCAACAAGGGGGCGCCATAGTGCGCGGCAAGCGCGACCGTGGCGATCTGGGTCTTGTCACCCATTTCAGCAAGAAAGAATGTCACCAGCGTCGCACCGAAAACGCCAAGGTGACCCGCGATCTGGGTTTCTTCTTCTTCGATCTTGTCCGGAATCATGGTCCAGATCGCCATGCCCAGAAATGACAGTCCCAGGAGCCAGCGCATGAGGTCTGCACTCACCACAGAAGTGACCCATGCGCCAAAGGCGCCGGCCAGACCATGATTGACCAGGGTGGCGCACAGAATGCCGGCGATGATTGGCAGCGGTTTCTTGAAGCGAGCCGCAAGAATGAAGGCGAGCAACTGGGTCTTGTCGCCGATTTCCGCAAGGGCGACGACGCCGGTCGAGATGAACAGTGCTTCCATGCTGATTTGCGCGGTGGATTGGAGCGGGTCGCCTGTTGAATACGGACAACCGGTTACATCCGCCATTCCAGGTAAGAGTAAATGTAGTTCGAGCCACCGTTGACATTGCCGAGCAGGCGTGAAGTGCCGAAGATGCCGGAGCGATGCGACACGCCGATGCCGATAAATGTGTCGTGCATGGACTTTACGCCGATCAGATCGCCGACGCTGAAGTCAATGCTCGGGTCGAGGTAATTGAGCAGCCGTGAACTGTTGCGTCCCCGCGCCAACTGGTCGCGCATTTCCACAAAGGGCACGCGCTCCGCATAGGAAATGCCGGCGCCAAAGCCCAGGCGCGTGCGCACGCGCTCGCTCCACGGGAAGCCGTAGTAATAGCCCTTCATGTAGGCGCTCACCTGCCAGGGATTTTTCTGCAATCCGCGCTCGTCATGGCGCAGCAAGCCGACATAGCCGACGAAATCCAGAGGCCAGCCATTGAGGCGCTCGATGAATGGACGACCCAGTTCAAGCGACTGGATGCGCGTCTGGTCGATGGTGTTGGTCGAAAAGCATTTGAGCAGCATCACCTTGGCGAGGTCGCAGTCGGTCGCCTTGCCGTAAGACGCTTTGACGATCAGCGGCCGGCGATCGGGCCAGGCGTCGTGGCCGGGCGAAAAGTCATAGGCGATGCCTACCAGGCCGGCAAGTTGCAGGCGGTTGTCGACGATGGGGCTGTTGCGCACCACCTGTGACCAGCGCGTCGCCGATACGCCACCGAGCAGCCGCCAGCGCTCCGATAACCGGTAGCTCGCAGCCACGCCGAATTCGCTGTTGATGCCGCCGCCCGGCATATAGGCCGGGCGTGTTGCCGTGGCCTCCGACGGGCGCACGCCATAATAGAAATTATTCAGGTTGGCATTGCGAATGCTGTAGGCGATCTGCGGACGCAACAGCAGCTTTCCCAGTGACCATTCATGGCGATAGCCGATCCGCATTTCGGTGCCGTTTGAGCCGCCGGCGGCATCGTGAAGCATTTCGCCGAATACCGTGCCCCATTCACCTTGGTAGCGGTAGCTGACACCCAGGTCCACTCCCGGGCCGCGATTGGCCATGCCGGTGAGGCTGGCGGGGATGCGGTCATAGGGAAACCCCTCGAAGCGGTAACCCAGAAATACGTCCAAGCGCTGAGAGGATGTTTCCTGTAATTTCAGGCCGATGCGATAGGCTTCCAGAAAGACACGTTTGCCTTCATAAACATAAAGTGGAACGAGGTCGTTGCGCCGGCGGCCATCGCGGTACAGGGAGCCTTCGAAGCGCGTCGCCAGGCCCAGCCCGGCGCCGCCGGTCGTCTCGATCGGAATTTCAACCGTGGCGTCGTCGTTGGCAGGGAATGCCACTGACGAAAAAAACGACAGGCACAACGCAATTGCAAGTGCACCCATGCGTGCGGTCCTTGCCGGCAATCGAGAGCCAAGGAAATTCATTGCGGCTGGCTCCGGTCAGAAATGTTCAGATGGCAGGTGTCGCCCGGTCAAAGAATGACCGGGCGATTGCTACGGATGCTTGAGGTTCAGGCGCGCTCGAATATTGCCGCGATGCCCTGGCCGCCACCAATGCACATTGTCTCCAGGCCATAGCGAACGTTGCGCCGCTTCATCTCGTACAGCATGCTGGCGAGGATGCGTCCGCCGGTTGCGGCGATGGGGTGGCCCAGTGATATGCCGGAGCCATTGACGTTCAACTTGTCCCCGTCGTTCCAGCCCCAGCCCTTCAACACGCCCAGTACCTGGCAGGCAAAGGCTTCGTTCAGTTCAACCAGGTCAATCTTGTTCCAGTCGAAACCGGTGCGGGCGAACAACTTCTTCACCGCCGGGACCGGGCCCAGGCCCATGGTCGCCGGATGGCATCCGGCCACGGCCCAGCCAACCAGGTAGCCCATGGGTTCGAGCTTGAGTTCCTTCACCTTGTCTTCGGACATGACCAGGCAGGCTGAAGCCGCGTCATTTTGCTGGCTGGCATTGCCGGCGGTCACGATGCCGCCCTTGATGATGGGCTTGAGTTTGGCCAGCGACTCCATGGTGACGTCGGTGCGAAAGCCTTCGTCTTTTTCAAAGATCACCGGATCTCCGCGCCGTTGCGGCACCGGTACCGGCACGAGTTCATCCTTGAATTTGCCGGCAGCCCAGGCGGCGGCGGCGCGTTGCTGGCTGCGCAGGGCGAATGCATCGGCCTCTTCGCGGGTGATGTTGTATTCCTTGCCGACATTTTCGGCGGTCTCGATCATGCCGGATATCTTGCCGAATCGTTCCACCGGTTGTGACAGTTCGCGGCCGCGTTCCATGCGGTCATGCAATTTGACCGAGCCCATGCGCGCACCCCAGCGCATGTCGGTGGTGTAATACTCGACGTTGCTCATGCTCTCGGCACCGCCGGCGATCACCACGTCAGCGGCTCCGGTCTGCACCATCATCGCGGCATTCAGCACCGCCTGCAGGCCGCCGCCGCAGCGACGGTCAATCTGGCAGCCGGGTACTTCGATGGGCAGGCCGGCATCCAGCGCCGCCCAGCGGCCCATGGCGGGTGCCTCGCCACTGGGATAGGCTTGCGCGAAGACCACATCGTCGATGAGATTGGGGTCGATGCCGGTCCGCGTCATCAGTGCCTTGATGATGTGGCTGCCGAGTTTTTCCGACTGCATCGGGCGCAGCGAACCGCCATAACTGCCTACCGCGGTGCGCACCGGACTTACGATTGCAACTCGTTTCATGAGAATTTCCTCCGTTGATGTATGGGCGATGGCCGGCGCGGGCAAATTGTGGACAGTAAAGCGGGGCCAGGAATCAAATGGTCAGCGGCTATTTTAGCCGAGGTGGAGCCCGCCTGAACTGGCGATCGCGGCAGTCAGTCGAGGCCATTTTGGTGGCTGGGTGCTTCGCGGGGCGTCGCTGGGTACAATGGCATCCCGTTAAATCTCTCCCCTTGTGGCACAGGTCAGGATTCCCCATGAAAGTCACGCTTGTTCCCGTTACGCCACTGCAGCAGAACTGTTCGGTGCTGGTCTGCGCAAAAACCGGTCGAGCCGCAGTCGTCGACCCCGGTGCCGACCTCGATCAGATCATTGCCACCATAGCGAATATGGGTGGCACGCTGGAAAAGATTCTGGTGACCCATGGCCATGCCGATCATGCCGGCGGCGTGTCGCTCCTGGCCAGCCAGTTCGGGGTGCCTGTCGAGGGGCCACATCGGGATGACCAGTTCTGGATTGATCGCATTCCCATGAGCGCACCGCGCTACGGTCTGGTGGGGGCCACTGCATTTACGCCGGATCGCTGGCTGGAGGGCGGCGATACGGTGCGTTTCGGTGAGATCGAACTGGAGGTGCGCCATTGCCCGGGGCACACGCCGGGACACGTGATTTTCTTCAGCCGCGAATACAAACTCGCGATGGTCGGCGATGTGTTGTTCCAGGGGTCGATAGGACGCACCGATTTTCCGCGCGGCGATCATGCCACGCTGATTAATTCCATTACCACGCAATTGTGGCCATTGGGTGATGACGTGACCTTCATTCCGGGACACGGGCCGGTGTCCACATTTGGCGATGAGCGCGAGAGCAACCCGTACGTGGCCGATTCGGTGCTGGCACGCTGAAGGGGGCTGAAACCGGGCATGCCGTTTCGCAGTTGTGCGAAGCACCGCGCGTACTGCCAGCGCCCGGGTTTGAAAAAATTGATCGTTCCGTGCAGCCAGTCAGAGGACAGGCTTGAAGTTGGCCAGTTGGTGTCAGACTGGGTACACTTCCTCTATGAGCATGTATGAACTTCTGGCGATGCTAAATGGTGCGAAAGTCGACTACGTGCTGGTCGGTGGTCTGGCCGTGACTTTGCATGGATATCAACGTCTCACCATGGACGTGGATGTGGTTTTGGCCATGACGGACGAGAATCTCGGGAAATTTGTCGATTGCGCCAGAGCCGCCAATCTACGGCCGGTGTTGCCGATTGCGTTGGATATGCTGCGGGATGCCGCTCAAATCGACCAATGGCATGCTGAAAAGGGCATGCTGGCATTCGCGCTGCGCGGCTCGGACATGATGGCAACTGTCATTGATGTGCTCGTACGACCGGTGGTTCCATTCGAGGAACTGAAGCGCCGCGCGATAACCAAGAAAATCGGGCCGCTGTCGATCGCTGTGGCGAGCATCGACGACCTGATTCGCATGAAATCCGGAACCGGGCGCGGCAAGGATGCCATCGATATCGATGAGCTTCGAAAAATCCAGCAGGATTCCGGCGAGGATTGAAATGGCGCATCGCGAATTGACCCCGGAGGAGAATCTCAGGCTGCTGCGAGAGATCGAGGCGAATCGCAGCTTTATTCTGCTTGCCTATGGGTCCGATCCTGATTTGTTGAAGAGGGCCGATGCGGAGATCAGGCGCCACTTCGAGAATGCAGATCCAGCAATTGCAGATTGTGACTTTCTTCACGCCAATCCGTTCAAAAGCAGTATCAGTTTGTAACAGCAGCAAGTCTTCGTAAGAGTCATCGACGGCGTGGCAGGCGTGGCGTTGAATGGGTCGGAGTTTGAAGTGCCGATCAATCAACGCAGGAGTGCGCCATGGGAATCATGCTTGCAGTCGTCATTTTTTTTCTGTTGCTCGCGATCATCGGTCTGGGTTGGATGTGGCTGGTCGCCAGGCCCAAGCCGCAGCGCCACATCGAATACCGCAAGGTGAGCGACAACCGCGATCATCGCTGGAATGCGGCTGTGGCACGCAGCCGCGGGCCGCTTTGAATTGCGATGGCAGCCGATGATGGTTTAATATATTGATATCAATAAATTCATTGTGTGCCTTGAAAAGTGTTCAAGTTTTTGGAAGAGATAATAATTAATTTCCAGGAAAGGCGGCGGCCATGCGCTCCGTGCTGATCTGCGGCCTGATTGGATTGCTGGCCGGATTGCTGACCGGATGCTACGGGCGGATCAATGCGGGCGCCGGAACGGGAAGTGTCAGGTCCGTTTCGGTCGGCTCGGCCGCGACGACCTCACAGGTGCAACTGTCCACCGATACCCGATTGGGTGCGGTCCTTATCATCGGTGTCATGCTGGCGGATGGCATTCGTTATTTCCGGGTGGCGCCCGATGGCAGCCGCACGCTGCTGGATCGCCCGCCGCTGCCCGGTTCGGATGGCGGGGCGATTGGCGATGCGCTGGCGCCGCGGGTCAGCGTGCAGGATTGCACGCGGCCGATTGATCCACAGGCCGGTAATCTGGTTTGCCGTTAAGCAGGGAGCCTGCGCGCGATGATTTCCATGCCCACGCGATAGCGGGAACTCACGCAGTAGTGCAGGGGCAGGAAGCCGCATTCGGCAAGCAGCGCGTAAAGACGCGTGCGACCAAAGTTGTGGTAGTGCTCAATCTCACCCCAGTACGGATTGATGCCATTGTCGGTCATTACCTTCCAGACGAACGCGTCGGCGTTCGGCATGGACAGAAACAGCAGTCCGTCCGACGCCAGCAGGTCGTGGGCGTGGTACAGGGCGACCCTGGGAAACGGCATGTGCTCCAGCACATCGGCCATCGAGATCACGTCCAAAGCGTCAGGCGGCCGGTAATCCTCGAAGTCTGTCGTATGTGCTTCGATGCCGTAGGCGTTGAGCAGGCGCACATTCTCGCTGCGCGTATCGAGCCCGACCACGGAGTGACCAAACTCCGCCGCGGTGGTCAGCAGCGAGCCGCTGCCAAACCCCACGTCCAGCCAGCGTCCCGAACCGGATGCGCGCATACGGCAGATCGTTGCAACGACGCGCGACCAGGCGAGGCGCTGGCTTTCAAGTTCGTAACCCGGTTGCTGTTCGGGGTTGGTTGCAGCGAACAGGCTGGCGCAAGCGGCCGCGCCAAAATAACCATCAACGTGGATGTGCGTGCATTGCTCGCAGCGAACCCAGCGCAGGGTCGCTGGCAGCGCGGGTTTGTACAGCGGGTGCGCGGTGCAGTCGGCAATCCTGATCTCGGTGCTGGCCTTGGCGTCGCACAGCGGGCATGCCGTGTAGGCTATGCGTGCAAATGATGGTTCCATCGCGGGTTGCATGAGGGCTGCTCCAATCCTGGCCTGTTAGCAGGGTGTTGAAAAAGGGGACATGGTCCCCCTTGACCCCCTAAATCAGGTGCTGTTGAAAAACGCTTCGCTCTGAAGCGAGAAGCAAGAATTAATCTTTTTTCCATCCGGGAATCGTTTTTCAACAGCCTGTTACGACGCTATCGTGCCGCGACAGCGCTGATGATGCTCTCCAGTCGGTGTCGCCAGGTGTGCTGCGCCAGCGTCGTGGCGCGTGCCCGTTGTGCATCCTCGCGCAGGCGGGCAGGCGAGTCCAGCAGTTCGCGGATGGCCGGACCCAGCCCGGGCAGTTCCAGCGTTGAATAGAAATGCAGCCCTCCGCAGTCGTCAAGCGCATCAAATGAGTTGGAAAGATAGCCCGCTGCATTGGTGAAGCACACTGAGCCATTGATGGCATAGTTGAACACGCGGTCATTGGCGCCATGCCGGTAGGTTGACGCATCAACGCTGATCCTTGCTTGAGCAGCCAGGCCGAGAAAGCCTGCGTAATCGGTGAAGCGATGCAATGTCACGTTTGCTGGCAGAGGAATGTGGGCCCAGCCGTCACCGACCACGGTCATGCTCGCCCCCGAGGCGGCCGCGGCGCGCACGGCATCCACCCGGGTGCGGGCGCGCAGGCAGAATTCCACGCGTCGCAAGAGGTCAGCGGCCTGTGCGGCATCGATGCCAGCGCCGGGCACATCCGTCATGGCCCGCAGCGCGTGATGCAGCGGACGGTCGGGGTGGGCGCAGACCCAGTCGAGCATGTCGTCATAGCGGCGGGCGTCGGGCGCCTGCGCCCAGGAACGCTCCAGTGATTCAGCATACAGATTGCCGACAAACAGCACATCAATGGGCCTTTCGGCTTTTTCATGTCGATTGGTGCGATCGGTGCGGTCGTTGGCAAGGCGGCCCGCCGGTGGCGCGAGCAGGATGGACCGAAAGGCCAGTTGCGGGTGAATGAGCGCAATCTGTTCTCCATGAAAACGATCGGGGACCGCGGCATGTGCCCGTGATGAGCGTATTTCGGTCAGCGGCTGAAACCAGGGCTGATCGCACAGCATGGCCACATAGTCCATGTCGAACGAATCGAAGAGCGGCTCACCTTCGTTCGTGCCGTCCCAGGCGCGCAGTTGCGACAACGTATGGCTCCAGCCGCACAGGTCAATCACCAGATCGAACTCCCGTTCGGTGAGCAGCCGGTACAGCGCTTCACGTTCTGCTGCCGACACCGTGACCCCGTCGGCGTGATCAAAGCGCATCGCAGCATGCCCAAGCTCGCGTGCAGCCTCGGTCAGTCCGTCGTGAAAGTCGCTGTAGAACGAATTGGTGACGATGCGTTGGTTGTAGGGCAGCAGAATGCGCATTGAAAGGGAACCGGAGTGCTGTCAGTCGGCGCGCCGTTATTTCTGGCCCAGTGATTTCAGGTTGCGCAATTCGGGAAACAGCTTGGCGCCGATTGCGACCAGTCCGAGGATGGCGATGCCGCCGGAAACCACGGCAAACACCGCGCCGGTCATGGCGGCAACCGCGCCGGCGCGGAACGCGCCCAGTTCATTGGAGGAGCTGATGAACACGCTGTTGACTGCCGACACCCGTCCGCGCAGCGAATCCGGCGTGTAGAGCTGTACCATGGTCAGGCGTATGACCACGCTGATGTTGTCCAGCGCACCCACCATGAACAGCGCCCCGAGCGACAGCCACAGATTGGTCGAAATGCCGAACACCATGGTGGCGATGCCGAATCCAAATACCGACCAGATCAGCGTCATGCCCGCGTGTTTCGGCGACGGCAGGTGCCCCATGATAATGGAACAGATCAGGGCACCGACGCCGGGTGCAGCGTTCATCCATCCCAGCCCGGTCGGGCCCACCTCGAGGATGTCCTTGGCGTAGATCGGCAACAGCGCGATGGCGCCGCCAAACAGTACGGCCACCAGGTCAATCAGGATTGAGGCGAAAATGATGCGCGTTTTCCATACATGCACCAGGCCGGCGAGCAGGTGCTCGAGATTCAGCGCCGAGCCGCTGGTGTCGGCGCGTTTGCGGTGCTGGATGCGCGCAACGCACAGAAAGCCGAGCAGATTCAACGTGAGCACCACTTCGTAGACGACCGTGGCGCCACCGCTCAGGGAGATCAGCAGGCCGGCCAGCATCGGCCCGCCGATGAACGCAATCTGATTGACTGCGGTGCCCCAGGTGACCGCATTGCCGACCAGCTCCGGTGGCACGATCGAGGGCACGATGGCAAAGCGTGCCGGCCGGCTCAACGTCTGCGCAGCGCCGTTGGCAACCACGGCGGCATAGATCCACGCTTCGGAAGCCCCGGAAAATGACGCGTAGGACAAACCGATCGAGGCCACTGTCGCCAGCGCAAAGCTCACCATCATGATGCTGCGCCGGCTGTAGCGATCCGCCAGTTGGCCCGCGGGCAGAAACAGCAGCAGTACCGGGATGAACATGGCGACGCCAACCCATCCCAGTGCCATGGCCGAGCCGGTGCGCTCGTAGATGTCCCAGCCGACCGCAACCTGCTGTGTCTTGTGGGTCATGCCGATCAACAGCAGCGCACCCAGCACGTAGCGGAAGTCGGCAATACGGAAAGCGGCGTAGGGATTGTGCGTGGTCATTGTCTGCTTGTCAGTTGAGTCAGTGAATTGAGATTGCGCAAATCAGGAAAGCGCCGGGCAATGACGGCAACCAGAAACAAGGTGGCCAGCCCGCCCGACACAACGGCGATGACGGGTGAGCTCAGCGAGGCGACCGCGCCCGCTTCGAATTGCCCCAGTTCGTTTGACGAACCGGTGAACACGCCATTGACTGATGATACCCTGCCGCGCAATTCCACCGGTGTGTGGGACTGGACCAGGGTGTGTCGCGTCACGACGCTGATGCTGTTGAGGGCGCCCATGATGAACAAGGCGCCGAGCGACAAGCCGAAACTGGTTGATGCGCCAAACAGCAGGGTGAACGCCCCGAAGCCGGCCACGGCCCACAGAAAGCGCCGTCCGGGTCGTGGTGATGGCGGCAGGTGGTTGAGTGTGAAGATCATCACAATCGCGCCCGCTGCGGAGGCCGCCGTAAGCCAGCCCAGTCCGGCCGGGCCCACGTGCAGGATATCCTTGGCGTAGACGGGCAGCAGGCCGCTGGCGCCGCTGAACAGCACTACCAGCAGATCGAGCAGCGCTGCGCCGAGGATGACCGGTGTGCTCCACATGTGCACGACACCGGCGAACAAGTCGCCCAGCGCGAAGCCGGATTGGCCGCCGGGGCGTTCGCGATGGCGTATGCGCAGCACCAGCACCACGGCGATCAGGTTGATCGCGACGACGGTCCAATACACGGTAAAGGCGCCGCCGGTGCTGGCGATCAGCAAGCCGGCGAGGGAGGGGCCCGCCACGGACGCCAGTTGCATCGCGCCGGTGGTCCATGACACGGCATTGGGAAGGATCGACGCCGGCACAATGCTGGGCAGCAGGGCCGAGCGCGCCGGCTTGTTGATGGCTTGCGCGATGGCACCTACGCCGATCGACGCGTACATCCAGCCGAGTGTGGCCTGTGACATGGCCGCCCAGGCCAGGCCGAGCGCGGCCAGCATGGTGATGATGCAACTGATGACCAGTAGCACGCGCCGGTCATGCCGATCGGCGATCTGCCCTGCCGGCAGGAACAGCAGCAAGGTCGGCACAAACAACGCCAGTCCGACATAACCCACTGCCAGCGCTGATCCGGTGCGCTCGTAGATATCCCAGCCCAGCGCGACCACCTGCATTCTCACGGTCAGGCTCATCAGCAGCCACACGCTGATCAGGAGGCGGAAATCTGCCAGCCGGAATGCGGCATAAGGATCGGGATCGGGATCGCGATCGGGATCGGAGGGATGGTGATCGGGGCCGCGAGCGGCGCGAGTATTTGCCAGCGTTTTCATGGGGCCTTCACGCTTCACGTTAGCTGGCCGGCTGGTGGGTTCTGGGCAGCGCGTTTGGTTCCGGCGCCAGCGATTTCAGCCTGCGCAAATCCGGAAACAGCCACGCGATGACGCCAACGGCCAGGATGGTGATGGCGCCGCCGGACACCACCGCGACCACCGGCCCGGCAAACGCCGCCACCGTGCCGCACTCGAAGGCGCCCAGTTCGTTGGAAGACGTGGCGAAGATGGTATTGACCGAAGACACACGGCCGCGCAGATCGTCCGGCGTATGCGATTGCAGCACGGTCTGACGCGTGACATTGTTGATGTTGTTCATCGCGCCGATGGTGGCCAGCGCGATGAGCGACAGCGGAAACGATGTCGACCATCCGAACACCATGGTGGCCGCGCCGTAGCAGGCCAGCGCCAGCAGCAGGCGCAGTCCGCCGCGCTCCGAGGGCTTGAGGTGGCCCAGCGTGAACGCCATGCCCATGGCGCCGACCGCGGGCGCGGCGGTCAGCCAGCCCAGCCCCGACGGGCCGATCTGCAGAATATCTTTTGCATAGAGCGGTAGCAGCGCGGTGGCGCCGCCGAACAGCGCCGAGGCGAGGTCGAGCAGCAGGCTGCCGAGGATGATGCGATTGCTGAACACGTGCCTGACCCCGGCCAGCAGGTGATGCAATCCGGCTGCGGCGCTGCTTTGTGGCGGTCCGCGATAACTGATGCGCGTCGCCAGCAGCAGCGCGATCACGTAAAGCGAGAAATTGACGCCGAAGCCAACCACGGCGTCGCCGGACATCGCGATCAGCAGCCCGGCCAGTACCGGGCCGGAGAAGGTGGCGACCTGGAACATGCCAGCCGCCCAGGCCACGGCGTTGGGCAGTACTGACAAGGGCACGATGCTGGGCATCAGTGCAGCTCGGGCCGGGCGGTTCAGGGTATTGGCAGCGCCATTGACGGCGCAGGCCAGGTACAGCCAGCCGATCGCAGCGTGCTCCACAGCCGTCCACAGCATGACCAGCGCGGCGCAGGCCGACACGCTGAAGCTCACCACCATCAAGGAACGGCGATCGTGCCGGTCAACCAGCTGCCCGGCCGGCAGGAACAGCGCCAGCGCCGGGGCGAACTGTGCCAGGCCGACGTAGCCGATGGCGAGCGCCGATCCGGTGCGCTCATAGATGTACCAGCCCACCGCCAGCGTTTGCATCTTCTGCCCGAATCCGGCCAGCACCCAAGCGCACAGCAAGCGCCGGAAATCGGGCCGCCGGAAAGCCGCATAGGGGTCGTGCTTGGACAAAACGATTGTTCCTCCGGAGGCGAGGGTCATTCTTTGGCTGGCGTGGACCGCTCGCAGAGGAGCAATTCTAGGGAAACACTGGATAAGTCTCAAATCTGGAGAAAGCATACACAGTGTTTCCTCTGAAGTGGGGGATATACAAGGGGGCGCCGCCCCCTTGTTCGGTACCTCTCTAGTTGAAATGGCAGGATCGCCATGGGGAATGTCCGGCGTAAAATGTGCGGAACAATTTTCGCAGGGCTTGCCATGGCAGCTGTTTATCCGTTTCATCTGGCCTTTCCCGTCACCAGTCTTGCCAATGCGCGCGCGTTCTATGGCGGATTGCTGGGCTGCCCGGAGGGGCGTTCAAGCGCGGCCTGGGTGGACTTCGATTTGTTCGGCCATCAGATCGTCGCGCATCGGGCGCCCGCTGAGGCGGCGCGGCACGCGGCCACCAGCGCGGTGGACGGCGATGACGTGCCGGTGCGTCACTTCGGAGTGGTATTGCCCATGGAAGATTGGCAGGCACTGGCGGACCGCCTGAGCCAGGCTGGGGTCAAATTCGTCATCGAACCGCACATCCGTTTCAAAGGCGAAGTCGGCGAGCAGGCGACGATGTTTTTTCTTGATCCGTGTGGCAATGCGCTGGAGTTCAAGGCGTTCAAGGATATTGGCCGGTTGTTTGCCAAATAAAACGTCGATACTAAAGCGTCGATACACGCATGAAGCTGCCGCCACGCAACAGCCGGGTGAGTGATGCGCCGAAGGGGAATCCTGATTTTGCTGCCGTGCATGCGACACCCTATGGCCGCATGGGCATACGCACCGCCAACGAGGCCCTGACCGAACTGGTGTTCCTGCCCTTGTCGAAGCAGACGGCAGCGGCGCACAGCAGCCTTGCACAGGAGGTCTGCCGGCAGATAGACGCTTTTGTTGCCGATCCCGACTTCAGGTTTGATCTGCCATTGACGCCGCTGGGCACGCCGTTTCAGCGCCGTGTCTGGGACGCCATTGCGGCCATTCCCCGCGGTCGTACCCGTACCTATGGCGACATCGCTCGCGATATCGGATCGGCACCGCGCGCGGTTGGCCAGGCCTGTGGCGCCAATTTTTTTCCGCTGGTAATTCCCTGCCATCGCGTGGTTGCCGCCAGCGGGCTTGGCGGCTTTGCCCATCACGATGACGGTTACCATCTGCAGGCCAAGCGCTGGCTGCTGTCGCATGAAGCGGCCAACTCGGCATGTGTGAACGCGTACTTACCGGCGAGGTGACAATGTGGCCGGCATGAATGTAGCGGACGAATCGCTGATCGATGAGTTTTGTGACACGATCTGGCTGGAGGATGGACTGGCGCGCAATACCATCGCGGCCTATCGGCGCGATCTGACGCTGTTCGCGCAATGGCTGGCGGGACGTGGCATGTCCCTGGACAGCGCGGGCATCGCCGATCTGTCGGCGTATTTCGGCGATCTCAATGTCAATCCGCTGCGTGGCAATGGGAGCCGCGTGCCGCAAGGCCGGGCGCCGCGCACCGGCATACGCGCCAGCACGCAGGCGCGCATCCACTCGAGCTTCAAGCGTTTTTACCAGTTTGCGCTGCGCACGGGTCGTATCAGGGTCGATCCGACGCTGCACCTGGATGCACCGAAAAAGCCGCAGCGTTTCCCCAAAACGCTGTCCGAAGCCGATGTTGAGGCGCTGCTGGCGGCACCCGATGTGAATACGCCGCTGGGGCTGCGCGATCGCGCCATGCTGGAAGTGTTATATGCCAGCGGCCTGCGTGTTTCCGAGCTGGTGCTGCTGACGGTGGCGTCGGTCAGCCTGGACATGGGCGTGGTACGCGTTCTGGGCAAGGGGTCCAAGGAACGCCTGGTGCCGCTGGGCGAGGAAGCGGTGTCCTGGCTGCAGCGCTATCAGACCGGCGCCCGGCTGGAATTGCTGGCAGGACGCGCCAGCGATCATGTGTTTGTGACCGGACGCGGCGGCCCGATGACGCGGCAGGCTTTCTGGCAATTGATCAAGCGCTGCGCCGCGCAGGCCATACCGGGCAAGGCCTTGTCGCCGCATACCCTGCGGCATGCCTTCGCCACGCATTTGCTCAATCATGGCGCGGACCTGCGCGTGGTGCAGATGCTGCTGGGCCACGCGGATATTTCAACGACGCAGATCTACACGCATGTGGCGCGCGAGCGATTGAAAACGCTGCATCAGAAGCATCACCCACGAGGATAATAATTATTCCGTGGGTATTCTTGAATAGCTGGCTATTTCCAGAATCTGATAATAAATATCGTTGCTGAAAGTGCCGGCGAGTCAGCTTCCGGTCCCGCGTTCGACGCACACGCCGACCCGCCTGGCCTCCTTGAGTACGCCCAGTTTGGTGACGCTGACCTTGACCCATGGTGTGTGGAATTCTTCCAGCAGGATGGCGGCAACGCGATCGGCAAGAACTTCCACCAGGCCGAAGCGTTCGGCGATGAGCAGTTCACGCAGGCGCGTGACCACGGCAGCGTAGTCGATGGTGTCGGCGAATTTCCGGGACGTGAATACGGCCGTGCCGGGAACGGCCATTTCAATATCGAGTTCGATCAGCTGAGGTGCCGCCTTCTCGTATTTGTACAGGCCGATCCAGGCTTCGAGCCTGAGTTCGCGAATGAAAATATGGTCCATGCGTGTGTGTTGTAATTGTGGCTGATCGATTGGAGGGCGCTTGCGAAGTCGGCATGCGCGTGTTGTTCGATTACAATTCTCGCCTGAATCCGGGATACGTAGTGAAACATTGTGACTATTTGCGCCGGATCATCGTGAAATGGTTTTTTATCAAAGTGCCAGCATGACCTCCATTCTGTTTATCGTTTGTGCCTATCTGATCGGTTCACTGTCCTTTGCGGTGATTGTGAGCCGTGCGTTCGGGTTGCCCGATCCGCACTCTTATGGCTCCGGCAATCCGGGCGCGACCAATGTTTTGCGCACCGGTCGAAAAGCGGCGGCATTGATCACGCTGCTCGGTGACGGCGGCAAGGGTTGGCTGGCCGTGTTTGCTGCAATAAAGCTGGCGCCCCAGTTTGCACTGGGTCCCGAGGTCATTGCCGGGGTTTTCCTGGCGGTATTTCTCGGCCATATCTATCCGGTGTTCTTCGGTTTTCGCGGCGGCAAGGGCGTGGCCACGGCATTGGGTGTGCTGCTGGCAGTCGATCCGTGGCTGGGACTGGCGGCACTCGCCACCTGGCTGGTGATTTTCGCGCTGTTCAAGATATCTTCCCTGTCCGCCATCATCGCGGCAGTGACCGCGCCTCTCTACGACCTGGCCATGGCCGGCCCGCGCCTGCTCACGGCCTCCATTGTCGTGATGTCAGTGCTGCTGCTGTGGCGCCACAGTGCCAATATCCGGCGGCTGCTGGCCGGCGAAGAAGGCAAGGTGGGGAACAAGCCGGCGGTGGCCGCGCCATCGGAGAAAGGCCAGTAGCGCTGCTGCAAAAAAACGCGCCGCTCAGCGCATCGCGCGCACGTCGCCTGCCTCGGTCAATTCCCAGCGCGGTCGTACGCTAAAGCCGCGGCGCTCCGTCGCTGCCTGGATGGCAACACCGGCACGCAACCGCAATGCTGCCGCGAAAGCGATCATCGCGCCGTTGTCCGTGCACAGGGCCAGTTCCGGGTAATGCACACGAAACCCCTTGCGACGTCCTGTGGCATCCAGGGACTGGCGCAGCGCACGATTGGCCCCCACACCGCCGGCGACCACCAGTGTGCCTAGCCCGGCCACGCGCAGGGCGGCAACGGTCTTCTGCGTCAATACGTCCACCACGGCGTCCTGGAACGCGAGCGCGATGTCGGCACGGGTCTGTTCGTCCAGCTTTCCCTCCATGGCGCACTGCCGGTTGGCCAGCATGACGGCGGTTTTCAATCCGCTGAAGCTGAAGTTCAGATTGCCGCTGCGCTCCAGCTGCGTCAGCATGGGTCGCGGGAAATTGAAGATGCCGGGGCGGCCGCGTTCGGCCAGTTCCGCGAGCGCGGGGCCGCCGGGGTAAGGCAGTTCCAGCAGCTTTGCCGTCTTGTCGAAGGCTTCTCCTGCGGCGTCATCCTGTGTTTCACCCAGCAGGGTGTAGTCGCCGACACCGGCAACGCGCATGAGTTGGGTATGTCCACCCGACACCAGCAAGGCGATGAACGGGAAAGCCGGTGGCTGCGCAGACAGGAGCGGCGACAGCAGGTGTCCCTCCAGATGGTGAATGCCGATGGCCGGAATGCCCAGGCCCATGGCGAGCGCACTCGCAACGCTGGCGCCGACCAGGAGCGCGCCAGCGAGTCCGGGCCCTTCGGTAAATGCGACAGCATCAAGCCTGTGCATGTCAATGTTGGCTCGCGACAAGGCTGCGCTGATCAGCGGCAGCAGGCGCCGCACGTGGTCGCGCGAAGCCAGTTCCGGCACTACGCCGCCGTATTCGTCGTGCAGTGCGATCTGTGAATACACGTCATGCGCAAGCAAGCCGTGCGCGTCGTCATAGACTGCCACGCCGGTCTCGTCGCAGGATGTTTCAATGCCCAGAATGATCATCGGTTATCAGTGGCAAAAGAGGTTACAGGAAGCACGGTTTCACTGGCGGCACGCGTTGGCATTGCCCATGTCATTGCCCATGCGCCTGCCGCGCAGGCTATCATGACCTTCACAGAGGCCGCCGCTTTACCCTGCCGCAGGCGCGGGGCAAGCCCTGAAATTTGCTGCAACAAACTGTTATTTCAGGGAATTCAGCCGATTTTGCGTTGTCGGCCTGAAATCAACTATAATCCACGACCTTCTGAACATTCTGAACAACAGGGATACCCGCTTTTATGCCGACCGTACGCATCAAGGAAAATGAGCCGTTTGAAGTTGCATTGCGGCGCTTCAAGCGCACTGTGGAAAAAACCGGTCTGCTGACTGAATTGCGGGCTCGTGAATTTTATGAAAAGCCCACTGCCGAGCGCAAGCGCAAGCTGGCCGCCGCAGTGAAGCGCCACTACAAGCGTCTGCGCAGCCAGACCTTGCCGCCCAAGCTTTATTAATTCCTGACGGCTTTGCCGCCGGATTAATTCGGCGCGATGGAAGGGACGCAAAAATCGCGCCCTTTATCGCGCCGTTGTCTTTTCTGAGTCTGGAATTTGCCACCTGTAGGAAGCTCTATGTCGCTCAAAGCCCGCATCACCGACGATATGAAGACCGCGATGAAGGCGAAGGAGGCAGCGCGCCTGTCCGCGATTCGCCTGCTGCTGGCTGCAATCAAGCAGCGCGAAGTGGATGAACGCAAGGACCTCGCGGATGCCGAGGTGCTTGGCGTAATCGAAAAAATGCTCAAGCAGCGGCGCGACTCCATTTCGCAGTATGAGAGCGCTGGTCGCCAGGATCTGGCCGATACCGAGAAATTCGAGGTCGAGGTGCTGTCTGCCTATATGCCGCAGCAGCTGTCCGACGCGGAAATTGCCGCCGAGGTGCAGGCTGCCATCGCGCAGACCGGTGCCAAGGGTGCTGCGGACATGGGCAAGGTCATGGGTGTGGTCAAGGGCAAGCTGGCCGGCCGGGCTGACATGGGCAAAGTGTCGGCACTGGTCAAGGCCGGATTGTCTGCCTGAAGGCAGTGACGAAGTGGCGAGGCGCAATTGCTGCGCTCCCGTTGCGTCCTGCCTGGTTGTATTATCGTTGCCACCATGGCGATGAAAAGCGGGCATCGAACAGCGGTCATTAGCGGCGTACACCCCACTTGATTTCCGATTCCTTTAAGCAGGACCTGCTCAACCGTGTTGACATCGTCGATGTCATCGAACGCTATGTGCCGTTGAAAAAGACCGGCGCCAATTTCAGCGCCTGCTGTCCTTTCCATAGCGAGAAGACGCCGTCCTTCACGGTCAGCCCGGGCAAGCAGTTCTATCATTGCTTTGGTTGCGGCGCCAATGGCAACGCCATCTCGTTTATGATGGAATATCAGGGCCTGGGCTATGTTGACGCGGTCAAGGACCTGGCCGAAGACGTCGGCATGAAACTGCCTGACTTCGAGCCCACCAAAAAGAAGGTCGATGCCGGTCCGGACCTCTACGACATACTCGATCGCGCCAGCCGGTATTTCCGTGACCAGTTGAAGGAAGCCCCCAAGGCGATTGAATATCTCAAGGGCCGCGGCCTGACCGGCAAGATTGCGGCACGCTTTGGCATCGGTTATGCGCCGGAAGGTTGGCAAAACCTGCAATCGCTGTTTGCGGACTATGCCGACAAGGCGCTCAAGGACGCCGGACTGGTGATTGACAACGATGAGGGGCGCCGTTACGACCGCTTTCGTGATCGCATCATGTTTCCGATTCTCAATCAGCGCGGTGCAGTGATCGGATTTGGGGGGCGTGTGCTGGGCGATGGAGAGCCGAAGTACCTGAACTCGCCCGAAACTGCGTTGTTTGAAAAGGGGCGTGAGTTATACGGCCTTTCGCAGGCGCGACTGGCAATCAGGGAATCCGGGCGCGCGATTGTGGTCGAAGGCTATATGGACGTCGTCGCACTGGCCCAGCATGGTATTGAATACGCCGTCGCCACATTGGGGACCGCCACTTCGCCCACCCATATCGGAAAGCTGTTGCGACAGACTGACGAAATCGTGTTTTGTTTCGATGGTGACGCCGCCGGTCGCCGGGCGGCCTGGCATGCGCTGGAAGTCAGCCTGCCGTTGCTTGCCGACGACAAGACCATCCGTTTCCTGTTTCTGCCGCCCGAGGATGATCCGGACAGTTTTGTGCGGACGCACGGACGGGATGGATTTGAAGCCACGCTGACGGAGGCGCGGCCATTGTCGGCCTTCCTGCTGGCCGAACTGAAGAGCCGCGTCGAAATGGATACGGTGGAGGGGCGCTCCAAACTGGTGCACGAAGCGCGGCCGCTGCTGCAAAAGATTGCAGCGCCGGCCATGCAGTTGCAAT
Source organism: Betaproteobacteria bacterium (assembly GCA_947479645.1). Classification (GTDB taxonomy): domain Bacteria; phylum Pseudomonadota; class Gammaproteobacteria; order Burkholderiales; family SG8-39; genus CAIYPG01. Next base: position 28,129 of record CANKAJ010000023.1, read on the forward strand.
TGGTGAAGCAGGTTGCGGAGTCGGCGGGCATCACGCAGGATGAAGCAGTCCGCTTGTGCGGCATCCAGTTATCCGCTCCCCCCAAAGCTGTTCCAGCGTCGCAATCGCTTCCGGCATTTCGATCCAATGAGCGGCCATCCGAATACCAGCCGGAACAGCGCCCCGCGTTGTCGCGCAATGCTCGCCAGGACAAGTCCATGCTGCTGCTGGAGCGCAAGCCGGTCAGAAAGTTGCTGCAGTGCCTGATTGCCAAACCGGTGCTGGCCGAGGATCTGCCACTGGACTTTCTAGACGAAACGCTTCCGGAGGCGGCCGCGCTGGTGGCCCTGGCCACGTTCCTGCGCGAGACGCACGAGGCCAGTGCCTCGCTTGTCATTGGTCATTTCCAGGGGCAGGCGCATGAAGTCCCGATTCGGGATGCCGTGCTGGAACTGGAAGCCACCCGGTTCGACGCCAGTCACCTGGAAGCGGAGTTCCGCTCCATACTGGTCGGTATTGAAGCCGACCGGGTCAAGGCCCGGATCGCGGAACTGGGTCGGAAAATGGAGTCCGACCCCGGCCTGTCGGCTGAGGAAAAGAGTGAATACTCAAGGCTGTTCCACGAATTGTCAGCCCTGCGTCGTCAACCCGCGGTGGAAGACCCTCCTGTGGTATAATTTGAGGTTCCGCTTGCCGCATATTCGTGTCAGCCACCTGTCTCATACTCAGGAAAAGTCATGGCAAATCAGAAATCTAAGTCGAAGACTGCTGCCAAATCCCATCCTCAGGCGCGTACCAAGGCTGGTCCAGCCTTGAGAAAGGCCGCCACGCGCCAAGTGGTTTCCACGAAGCCCGTTAAGGGCAAGGCGGCAGTGGGCAAGAAGCCTTCAGGTAAGTCCTTGGTTAATAAAGCGGTTTCTCCGAAGGGGAAAAGCGCCGCGAAAGTCACATCCAAGGGTGCAGCCAAAGGTTTAGCCAAATCGGTCCTGGCAGCGCGCGAACGCGATGTCAGGGAGCGCGAACACGCACGTGAAAAGGCGTCTCGCGAGAAAGATCGTCAGCGCCTCCAAAAAGAACATGAGCGCGAACGCATCGCCAAGTTAAAAGAAAAAGAGCAAATAGCACGCATGAAGGAAAAAGAAAAAGAACGCAATGCCAAAGAAAAGGCAGATGCCAAAGATTTGATTTTGAAGGAAAAAGAGCTTGCCAAGGCGAAGGTGCTTGCTGAAAAGGAAGCGGCCAAGCAGGCCAAGATTGCGGCCAAGGAAGCAGCCAAGGAAGCGGCCAAGGAAGCGGCACAGCAGGTCAAGCAGCTGACAGCCAAGGAACAGGTTGATGCGTTGCTGAAGTTGCGCGCTGGCCGTGTCGGGCGCGTCGTTGGGCGTACCCGCGAAGCCGAGCGCGAACTGATGCGTCGTGCCGCAGCCCGGCCCGAAGATGCTGAAGCGCGCCGCACACGCCTGAAAAATCTGATCAAGCTCGGAAAAGAGCGTGGCTATCTGACTTACGCGGAAATCAACGACCATTTGCCCGACGACATGGTCGATGCAGAGCAGATCGAAGCGATCATCACCACATTCAACGACATGGGTCTGCGCGTCTATGACGAAGCACCCGATGCCGAGACACTGCTGATCACCGAGAATGCGGCGGCTGCCGTGCCGGACGAGGAAGCTGAAGAGGAAGCCGAAGCCGCGCTTTCCACGGTCGACCCCGAGTTTGGCCGCACCACCGATCCGGTGCGCATGTACATGCGTGAAATGGGCTCGGTCGAGCTACTCACGCGCGAGGGCGAAATCGAGATCGCCAAGCGCATTGAGGATGGGCTCAAGCACATGATCCAGGCAATTTCCGCCTGTCCCACGACTGTTCAGGAAATTCTCGAACTCTCGGCCAAGGTCGAGCGCGACGAGATGCGCATCGACGAACTGGTCGATGGCCTCATCGATCCGAATGCCAAGGAAGAGCCGGCTCAGGAAGTGGCGTCCGAAGATACTGAACTGGACGAGGATCTCGAGGAAGACGAAGAAGCCGCTGCTGCTGCTGTCACCGCAGGCCTGCTTCAGCTGAAGACCGATGCGCTGTTGCGTTTTGCCAAGATCCGGCGCTTGTCGGAAAAGATGAAAAAGGCGCTGACCGAGCACGGCCATCGCAGCAAGGAATACATCAAGGTTCGTGAGCAGATTTCGGCTGAACTGATGATCATCCGGTTCACTGCACGCATCATCGAGCGCTTGTGCGACACCGTGCGCAGCATGGTCGAGCAGGTGCGCCGGCATGAGCGCGAGATCATCAATCTGTGCGTCAACAAGGGCCAGATGCCGCGTACTCACCTGATCAAGATTTTCCCGGGCAACGAGACCAGCCCGCGCTGGGTCAAGGCTGAAGTGGGCGGAGGGCATCCGTACTCCAATACTCTCGCGCGTTTTGAGCCCAACATCCTGGAGCAGCAACAGAAGCTTCTGGACATACAGAAACGCATTGGCATCCCGTTGAAAGACCTGAAGGACATCAACAAGCAGATGTCCACCGGCGAAGCCAAGGCGCGGCGGGCCAAGCGCGAGATGACCGAGGCGAATCTGCGCCTGGTCATTTCAATCGCCAAGAAGTACACCAACCGTGGCTTGCAGTTCCTCGACCTGATCCAGGAAGGCAATATCGGCCTGATGAAGGCGGTGGACAAGTTTGAATACCGTCGTGGCTACAAGTTCTCGACCTATGCCACCTGGTGGATACGGCAGGCCATCACGCGTTCAATCGCCGACCAGGCGCGCACCATCCGCATTCCGGTGCACATGATCGAGACGATCAACAAGATGAACCGGATCTCCCGCCAGATCCTGCAGGAGACGGGTTCGGAACCGGATCCGGCCACGCTTGCGATCAAGATGGAAATGCCCGAGGAGAAGATCCGCAAGATTCTCAAGATCTCCAAGGAACCCATTTCCATGGAAACGCCCATTGGTGATGACGATGATTCGCATCTTGGCGATTTCATCGAAGATCAGGCCACGCTGGCCCCCAATGATGCGGCGCTGTACTCGAGCCTGCGCGATGTGACCAAGGACATACTCGACTCCCTGACGCCGCGTGAAGCCAAGGTTTTGCGCATGCGTTTTGGCATCGAAATGAATACCGACCATACCCTTGAGGAAGTGGGCAAGCAGTTCGATGTCACGCGCGAGCGTATTCGCCAGATCGAGGCGAAGGCATTGAGAAAGCTCCGCCATCCTTCCCGTTCCGAGCGTTTGAAGAGCTTTCTGGACAATAACTAGCCGGAAAGGTTTTGAGATTGCAACGCCCCGCCAGTCGGGGCGTTTTTCATTGCGGAGATGTGCGATGAGCCAGTTTGATTACGATCTCTTCGTTATCGGGGCCGGTTCCGGTGGCGTGCGCGCGGCGCGCATGGCGGCAGGCTATGGCGCCAGCGTCGCCATCGCAGAAAATTATCGAATTGGCGGAACCTGTGTTATTCGTGGATGCGTTCCGAAGAAATTGCTGTCATACGCGTCGCACTTCTCGGAGGATTTTGAAGACGCGCGGGGGTATGGCTGGAATATCGATGGCGCGCGGTTTTCCTGGCCGGCGCTGATCGCCGCCAAGAACACCGAAATTGGCCGGCTGTCCGGTATCTACTCCACGTTGCTGAAACAATCAGGCGTGACCATTCTCGAGGGGAAGGCCGTGCTGTCCGATGCGCACACGGTAAGCATTGGCGAGCGCCACTTCAGCGCGAAAAACATTCTGGTGGCCACCGGCGGTTGGCCCAGCCTTCCCGCGGCATCGAAGGTGCCTGGCATCGAGCATGCGATCACGTCCAATGAGGCCTTCGAACTGCCGGATCTGCCCAGGCGCGTGCTCATTGTCGGCGGTGGTTATATCGCGGTCGAGTTTGCCGGGATTTTCCACGGATTGGGCGCAGAGGTGACCATTTCCTATCGGGGGGAGCAGATACTGCGCGGCTTCGATGGCGACATTCGTCAACATCTTCATGAAGAACTGACACGCAAGGGCGTGAAGATCCTTCTGGGCAGCCACCTCAGCGGAATTGAACGCCGCACTGACCTGGCGCTGGCGGCGCAACTGGCCGGTGCCAACGAGCCGATCGTGGTGGATGCGATCATGTATGCCACCGGGCGCACTGCCAACAGCGCAGGTCTGGGCCTGGCCGAAGCCGGCGTCCGGCTCGACAAGACGGGGGGCGTCATCGTGGACAGTTACTGCCGTTCCAGCGTGGAGCATATCTATGCGGTTGGTGATGTGACCCATCGCATTGCGCTGACGCCGGTGGCCATACGGGAGGGTTCTGCGGTTGCCAGCACGTTGTTTGGCGGAGTGCCGGTTCCGGTGGATCATGATGATGTCCCCAGCGCTGTATTCAGCCAGCCCCCCATCGGGACGGTGGGGCTGGCCGAGGCTGATGCCGTGGCAAAGTTCGGGGTAGTCGATATCTACAAGACGACATTCAAGCCGTTAAGGCACACGCTGTCGGGTCGAAATGAGCGGGTCATGATGAAGCTCGTCGTGGATGCGAAGACGGACCGCGTGGTTGGGGCCCATATGGCCGGTGCTGACGCCCCCGAAATCATTCAGGGCATTGCCATCGCGGTAAAGGCCGGGCTCACCAAGCGGCAGTTCGATCAGACTGTCGGCATTCACCCCACGGCTGCCGAAGAATTTGTGACAATCAGAGACAAGCGCACGGTGCGCGCAAAGGAGTAGCCGCATGAGCCTCGATCGAGTCGATACGCAGGATGTGTTCGAGCCCTCGGATGCGGGGCGCGAGGAGTTGAAGGGAGGTTCGACGGCGCTGCCAACGGCGGCCATCGAATTGCTTGTGCTGTTTGATGGAAAATTGAGTCTGGGTGAGGTCGCCGGCAAGGTGCCCGGGGTTACCTACGCCGACGCGCGTGCCATGGCGCAGCAACTCGCTGCGGGCGGGCTACTGGAACTGGCGCGACCCGAACTCGACGTCAATATCGACTTCAGTTATTTCTTCGGCGCCTCGTCTGCAGCCGCGCCAACCGAAACCTCGGTACAGTCGGCCAGCGCCGAGGCCGACAATGGCGTTGCGGCGCTGAGTCTGGACGGTTACTACGTCAGTATCGCCAGGCGTGCCGCCGAAAAACACCTGCCCGCCGTTGGCACTGCTTACACGGTGCTTGCCGTTGAAGACGACACGGAGCTGCAGCGCGCATTGAAATTCCTGCTGACCTCCGAAGGCTTCCTGCCGCGCATTGCGGGCAATCGGGAGCAGATCATTGCGGCACTGCGCCAGCTTCCTTCGCCCGACGCCATCCTGCTCGATGTCATATTGCCTGATGCCAACGGGTTCGATATTCTGGCCAGAGTGCGCGCGCATCCGGCGCTGAAATCCATCCCGGTGATCATGTTGACCGGCAAGGCGACGCGTGAAGATGTCATGCGCGGCCTCGCCGGTGGTGCCGACGGTTATATCACCAAGCCCTTTGATCCGGAAATTCTCATCAGGGGCGTGCGGGCGGTGCTTGGCGCGGGATAACCCGAATGCCGGTGCATTGCTGATGATTTATCAGCCTTTTTTCTCCGGAAACTTCCCCTGCTCGACGTCGTTCTTGAACAGGAGCAACTGCTCCAGCTGATTTGCGCCGGTGTGCTTCGAAGGATGCAGGTCCCAGAAGCGCACGTTTGGCATCAATTCACGCAACTGGTGTCCGGCCGACGTGGAATGGGACGGATCATCCCCTGCCCATACGAATGAGGGGGTGTCTATGCCGATGAGTTCTTCCGGGCCTGCGCCGCAGACAAAGGTGTCGCCGAACAGCGTGTCGCGCGTTTCGGTAACGATCCGGAGGTAGTGCTCCACATCCTGTTTCGGGAAGCGTGAGGCAAAGCCGGCATCGTTGACGATGGGGATGGCCCAGGGCCCCGCCTCGGGATCCTCCTGGAAGTTCTTGCGTTCCGTGAGGGCGCGATCGCGCGCGCCGGCAAGGCCGTGGCTGCGAACGAACGCGATGTGCTGGTCGAAGAACCCGCGCATCTTGCCCATCCAGCGATAGCCACCGACTGGCTGGGGCAGCATGAGCGCGATGCAGGTTTCAGGGTAGATGGCGGCAAACTTGGTTGCAACGGACACGCCCATGCAAGGCCCGATGATCCAGGACTTGTCTATACCAAGGTGCTCCAGCAGCAGTTTGCCGTGGCGCGCCATGGCCTCCCAGGTCAACACCTCCACCCGCCCTCCCGATAGTCCGGCCTCGCGACGATCATAGGCGACGATGGTGAAGTGTTTAGCCAGGGTATTGAGCGCGTCCATCTCTTTCCATTTGTTGACGCGCCAGCTGTCGATGCATGAATTGAATCCGCGCGGCGCCATCATCAATAGGCATGGGCCACTGCCCTGCTTAATATAGTGCGTCTTGATTCCATCGAGTGTTGCATAAGGCATTGAAAGTTCCTCGTCAGGGTAATGTCTGCGGATGATAAATGAGATGGCCCTGCGGCGGCATGCAAGACCGGCAAAGCCACCGCTGCAGGCGGGCAGGTTATCATTCTCCCCGGTGTTCTCTGCCGGAAGAAGGGGCAAACGCCGGGGCGGTCTGCGGCTCGAAAGCATTCGATCAGTGGAAGCCCGCACGAAGGAGGGGACATGCGTTATTTGCGCGCCTTGTTGTCGATTGTAGCGGTGTCGGCGGCGTTATCTTCCAACTTGGCACTTTCACAGGGAAGCGCAGGCATCTACCCGTCAAAACCGGTGACGCTCATTTCTCCCACTGCGGCCGGCGGGCCGATCTTCAGCCGAGACATCGCTCCAGTTCAACATGACGGCATTGCCTGCCAGCGGCATGTCAGTATCCCCCTGTCGTTTTGTCGCATGGAAGCAATCGGCATTATTGGGTGTTCCACTTCTGACGTCCAATACCTGACAAAATAAGGTCATTGGCAATTCCCAGGTTAATTGTGAATGGTTCCGGCAACCTGTAGAATTCGCCCCCTCGGGCCTATAGCTCAGTTGGTTAGAGCAGAGGACTCATAATCCTTTGGTCCCTGGTTCGAGTCCAGGTGGGCCCACCAAACAGTCACCAGCATCGGGATACTTTCTCTGGTTCTTGGGAAATGTCCCGATGTTTCAAACCTATAGGGCTTGATATCCCTCCCGTTATGGTAAAAAGTGCCACGGAGAATTGCCATCATCGGACATTTTCGTCTGCTTTCTCCGGGCCAGTGGTTCTGAGGGGGGCAATTCCTGCATGAAGCGCTCATCCAATGCGGCAAAATGCGAACGCTCGCCGGTTTACCTCGAAAACCTGCAAGTTCGGATATAAACACCAGCTAGACTTGCAACACTCCGCCCATACGTTGAAAGGATAAAAGAAATGTCTCGTACCGTGCCAGATTTTACAGAGCGTCTTCAGACCGCCGCCAAGGCAAAGCAAGCACAACTGGAAAAGATTCGCGCCGCTGCGCAGGCGAGTGCACCAGTTTCCGCGGAGAAGCAGGCCGCGCTGCTGGAAACGAAAAACGCGCGTCAAACTCGTACTGCCGAGCGCAAAGCCGCGAACCGAATTGCCGCGGAACGCAAGGCCGCCGAACAAGCCGCCGAAAAAGCGAAGAAGGCACAGGCGGCCGCTGAAGCTCTGGCGCTCAAGGAAGCCGAGCGGATCAGCAAATTGCAGGCTGAAGCGGCACTGCAAAAGGAGCAGAAGGCCTTGCGTGACTCCAAATACGCCGCGCGCAAAGCGCGTCAGAAATAACAGCGCTGGAATTTCCCGACGACCCCGCACTGATTTTTTACTGCTGCCGCCTTCATCCGTCCATACCCGTTGTGGGCGTGAACGACCCCCTTTGGCAATGTCGGGATGGGGGGGCATTGATGGACGTCCAATCGTTGAGTCCAGCGCAGCGATCAATCTCTGTTCGCGACCCCATTCTTCCCAGAAGAAAAGACAGTGCCGGAGTCAATGGAAGCAGAATTCAAATTAACGGTCCTATCGGGGATCTTTTTCGCGGTTCTCTGAGCGGAGAATCTCCCTCATTCTGAAATGAGCTCTTGGAGCTTGCGCTCAGGTAGTCGTTGTTGAATTCAAAAAAACGGATGGAATGCGCGATGTTTTGTGGCCTGGATTTTGGTACTTCCAATTGCTCGCTCGGGATTTGGCGCAATGAGCGGCCAGAGTTGGTGCCGATCTCGGGCGCGAGCCCATATATGCCATCGGTCGTCTACGCAGAACGTAGCGAGTACGCGGAACTGCCCATCAATCAGAGCACGCTCAATCGCCGTATTGACGCGGCGCTGCGGGAAGAAAATGCAAAGCGCGGCAGGGCAACGAAGCTGGGTAAGGCCTATCGTGGTTTATCTGATCAGCAGATTGAGCAGCGTGAACTGGGTTTGTTACGTCATGAGACTGTAGCCGAGACGGAAAGTGAGTATTCAAGCCAGACATTCGCCGAGGTCATGAACAGTACGCGAACACTCCTCTTTGGTGAGGATGCCATTCGCGCAAACGTTTCCTCGCCCGGGGAAGGGCTTTATTTCAAGTCGCCCAAACTCTTCCTTGGCGCCGATGTGCATAAGTCCCACCTCGATATCTTTCGCCAGGTCATCGCGTCGATGGTATTGGAAGTTCGCGATAGAGCGGAGACTCACGTTGGCTACGGACTGAAACAGGCTGTCATCGGGCACCCGGTTGTCTATAGCCTCGCGAACAGGGAATCAGGAAATCGACAAGCGCTGGAGGTGATGGAGGAAGCTGCACTGAAGGCGGGGTTTTCCGATATCGAGTTTCTTCCAGAGCCATTTGCGGCGGCAATGAGCTATGAAATGACGACCGCTGTGGAAGAAACGATTCTGGTCGTCGATATTGGAGGTGGTACGACCGATTGTGCGGTCATTCAAATTGGCCCCGGTCGAGCCGCTCGTGCCAATCGAAACAAGGATGTGCTTTCGTATGCCGGAGATCGCGTGGGTGGTGTTGATATGGATTTTCATATCGCATGGAATTTGATCATGCCGTATTTTGGAAAAGGTTCACTCAGGGTGGGCGGCCTTCCAATACCGCACTCGGTTTTATATGATGCCATTTCCATCAGTGATTTCCCGGCACAGGCGCGCTTTCGCAAGGCCGGGCCCGAGATAGCGTCATTTCTGCTTGAAGCGCAGGAGCCGGAAAAACTTCGCCTTCTCATGTATTTGTGGCAAAGAGCACTTCAGTTCAGGCTGGTTCGCAGTGCAGAGACGGCCAAGATTGAACTGAGTGAAAAAGTACGTGCAAGTTTGTCGCTTGGATATATCGATTCAGAACTGGAAATTCCCGTTTCACAGGACGACTTGATGAATGCCATTCAATCGGATCTTGATCGAATCGGTGCGGTAACCCGAGAAGCAGTCCGGCTCGCCTCTGCAAAAATTGACAAGATATTTTTGACGGGAGGGACATCTCGTTCTCCTGCAGTGATTCAATCAATCAGGAGTTCCCTGAATAGGGAAGTTCCCGTCCTGAGGGGAGATGACTTTGGTTCGGTGACATTGGGATTAACAAGACATGCACGGAATATTTTTGGTGGTGAGTGCCTGAATTCGAAGTGAACCAAGTTCGAAGTGAACCAAGAAGGAGCATTAATTTATGCAACTACTGGATATCGACAGTGATGAAACGGTCCGATTGAGCGTGACAGAGGCGCAGGCGCTTGGGGAAAGCGCGCTGCGCGGCATCGGCTATACGCCCGACGCTGCGGCCATTATCGCTACGCACCTGGTGGATGCCTCCACGTGGGGCTATGAGTTCGCCGGGTTGCCGCGCATTCTGGTCATCGCAGAAAGACCCGAACTGAAGAAACCGTGTACGCCGGTGACCATCATCAGGGAGACCCCCGCCTCGGCGTTCCTGGATGGCGGCAATAATGTCGGTTACATCGCAATCCTGCGCGCCGCCGAGATCGCCATCGAAAAAGCGCGTCAATCCGGCGTCGCGGTGATTGGCATGAGGAACAGCTGGTTTGGCGGTCGAAGCGCCTACTACATGGAGAAGATTGCCCGCGCCGGCTTCGCTGCAATCTACTGCTGCAGCAGTACCCCGACGGTGGTTCCGCCGGGCGCCATCCGCAAGGTCCTCGGAACCAATCCGATGGCTATCGCAATGCCGGGAAAGGTCAATCCCTTCATCTTTGACATGGGCACGGCGGCGGTGATGTCGGGCGAAGTGCTGATGAAGGCCTTTCTCGGAGAAGAGTTCCCCGAGGTGGTCGGCATCGACAAGAATGGGACTCCCACGCGTAGCGCACGCGACATGGTGGATGGCGGCGTGTTCCCTTTTGGCGGGCACAAGGGTTACGGTCTGTCCATCGCCATCCAGGCCCTCGGCTTGATGGCCGGCGCCCGCATGAGAAACGGCGATGTCAGCGATTTTGGCTACCTGCTCATCGTCTTCGATCCGGAGATTTTCATGCCGGTCGAACAATTCACTGCGGAACTGGAAGAGTTGCTGACGAAAATAAAGGGTCTGCCCAGGCAGCCGGGGGTAGCCGAAATTCGCATACCTTCCGAGCGTGGCTTTCGCGAGCGGGAAATTCGCCGTCAGCAAGGCATCCTTCTCAGCAAGCAGATTTTCAATCGCCTGAAGGAGATGTGCTGAGGCGGCCCAATCCGCTTGCAGGTGATGCATGCGGGTTGACTTCACAACTTGAATAAATCAGGGGCAGCGGCGCCATGAAGCGTGCTTTCCCGGTTCATTAACTCACAAGGAAAATCAAATGAAAATACGGTTCATGAAGGGCATCATTGTCATGGCCCTGGCGTTCTCGGCGGCAGGGGCCGTGCAGGCGGCAGACGACTTTCCCAGGAAACCGGTGCGCATCATTGTTCCGGTGCCACCCGGTGGACTGATCGATTCCATCACCCGTCTCGTCGGCGGCAGAATGGCGGAAAAACTCGGTCAGACGGTCATTGTGGAGAATCGTGATGGAGCAGGTTCGCTGGTGGGAACCCGCTTTGTGAAGAGCCAGCCGGCCGATGGCTACACGCTGTTGTCGACGACCACCAATGCGATGACCGCGAGCGTCGCGATTGACAGCAATGCCGGTTATGACACGTTGAAGGATTTCACTGGCGTCGGTCCGATGATCCGGGCACCCTGGCTGATGGTGGTTGGAAACAATCAGCGTATCAAGACAGTTGCCGAATTCATCGCGCGCGCCAAGGCACGTCCAGAGGAGGTGTCTTTTTCCTCCGGTGGTGAGGGCGGCGGCAGTCATCTGGCGGCCTCGGCATTCCTGCATCGTGCCGGCCTCAATGTTCTTCATGTGCCTTACAAGGGCAATGGGCCTGCTCGTGCGGACGTGATCGCCAATCGCGTCACCATGACCTTTGCGGCTGGTGGCGCCGCTGACGCCCGCTCCGGGGTGCTGACGCCGCTTGGATTCACTTCCACGGCACGGCTTGCTGCCTTTCCGGACATTCCGACGATTGCCGAGCAGGGTTTGCCAAACTACAGCGATTATGTCTGGTTCGCCATGTTTGCCCCTGCGCGCACGCCGAAGGATGCGATACAGCGTCTGTCGGACACCATGCAACGATCCACCCGGGAATTTCGCGAACGGATCGAAAAGGATGGCAATGAACTCATCCCGATGTCGCCGGATGAGTTCAATGAATTCGTCAAGCGGGAGATGGTCGAAATGGCAAAGCTGATAGCCAATATGGGACTGAAGAAAAGGGACTAGAAATTCCGGGGAAGGGCGTAACAGTGCCGCAGATGCGGCACTGTTGTTGCAATTGATCCCGACTGTTTCCCCGGGTGCTTCGCGTGCAGTAACGGCGATTCAAGCCAAACTTGCGTGCCAACCCTACATGGATCGTGCCAACGCGATTATTTCGTGGGCCGTCTTCACCATGGCTTCGTCCACCATGTCCCCTTTGTATGTCACTGCCGCGATTCCGCGTTTGCGGGCATCATCCATGGCCTGAATCAGTCCCTCGTAGAAAGCGACTTCTTCCTGGGACGGCGTAAAGACACGATTCACGATCGGTACGTGCGTGGGATGCATCACTGTCATCCCGCGGAAGCCAATCTGACGATTCCAGCGGGCATCCTTTTCCAGGCCTTCGAGGTCCTTGATATTCCACCATGAACTTACCGTTGGATACTGAATGCCTGCGGCCCGGCACTCAAGCACAGTCCTTGATCGCAGAAAGAGCGTCTCCGTTCCCTCCTTGGACCATTGATAGCCAATCGCCCGTGCCGCATCACCTCCCGGCCCCGCAGCGAGCCCGACGCGCTTTACGCGCGGGCACGATGAAGCGATGTCGTACATATTGCGCATTCCCTTGGCCGTTTCGCAGGCGAGGGGAGTTTCTATCGCGCCTGGTGTGATTCCGTTGCGCTTCTCCAGGTGGGTCAGGAGTGCGTCCAGTTGCATCATGTCGGCCGGTGTCTCGACCTTCGAGAGACAAACGCCGTTCAGTTCCGGGCAAAGAATCCCTTCGAGATCATCGAGTGTCAGGCCTGTATCGAAAGGATTGACGCGAACATTCACGGCCTGCCCGCGGGCCTTGAGCGCAACAATGCCGGATTTGACGATTGAGCGTGCCGCGACCTTCTCCTGGTCAGGAACGGAGTCTTCGAGATCGAGGATCAGGCAGTCAGCTCCGTAACTGGCGGCCTTCTCCATCCAGCTTGCACGGTTGCCGGGAACATAAAGCATGGAGCGATACGGTTTCATCAGTGGATGTCCTTGAGTGTGATCGGTCTTGATACCGTGAAGTGTGCAGTGCTGCCCACCTCCGGGACGTTCCTTCGTGTCTTCAGTCGAGCGATTATTATCCCTGAAACCCACGACCTGCCAAAGTTTCATTCAAGGTACGCATTGCAGGCATGCGAAAGTACATTGCCGGGCCTGATTCTTTCCTCCTCCAATCATGCAAGCCTCATTCTGGCGATTGGGATCACTTTGCAGCGAGCTCCGCTTCAAAAGGGGTAGTCCTTCGGCAGTTGTATTTTTCTGCCGGTGGGATAGCCGAGAAAGCCATTCTGTGCGAATACGTAGGCATTGTTCCGCAATGGATCGCCGGATACCGCGACCATGTAGTCCTCAGGCTTCCAGACGATGGGGACGAGGCGTTTCGGATCGTCGGATTCGTAGAAGACTTTCGGGATGCGCCCTGCGATCACATCGGCCTTCAGGTCCCAGACACCACGGATGTTCCAGTCGCGAAGCTGTCGTTCAAAATCACAGGCAGGCAGCCGCGCATGCTCGAACAGATACTTCTTTACGTCGAGCTTTGTCCATCCGCACTTGGCCAGCTGCTCGGCAATGATGGGAGTGATGACCACGAGCGGGCGCAGCGAACCCATGCCATGGCTCGTGGTGAAGGTGACCTGCCAGTTGTTGAAGCGCTGAATGCTGTCAGCGAGGTAGGGCATGAGTTCTTCCGGCGTGCTGCCGGTGACCGACGACAGCGAGCCGCCGCCGGTGTAACGCGCAATGGTCACGGTGTTGTCGCCACGCGCAAAACCCATCTCCATGCCCGTCGTTTCCCAGCCGATGTTTGCCAGAACATCGTCGTTTTCCGCGACCACGACACGCCAGGTGTTGCCGAAGGTTGCCTTGTCGGTTTTTTGCAGCAGGAAGCCCGCCACGTTGCGCAGGTACAGGCGCCAGAAGCGACCCACCGAGGTGTTCGGCAGGAAGCCGTCGCGCATCACCCCCTGCGTGTAGTTGAATCCGAGTTGCTTGATGATAGGGCCGTTCAGGATGATGAGCGTGTCCGCGCCCGGTGTATTGCCACTGTGCTCCACGCCGTACTTCGGATCACACATCGCCTCTATCAGCGCGATGAGGATGGGCATGTATTCGGGACGGCAGCCCGCCATTACGCCGTTTGCCGCGATGCTCCAGATCGTCGCCGCACGCTTGTCCGGCAGCATGGTACCCAGGCTTTCGTCCGGATCGCGATCGGTGTAGCGAAGGAATTCGCCGATGGCCTGGCGGGTCGGCGGGATGATGGGCAGGCCATCGGAGTATTCCTGCTCGACAAAGTACTGGTTCACCGCCATGAAGCCGCCTTTGACGACAATGTCACGGGCGCGCGGTTCGGTTGAGATGCCGATGACTTTCGGCGTCGCGGTGAGGTTGCTGACCACGTCGTCCAGCGTGACGTTCAGGATGGCGTCGCGCAGCTCCGAGGGGGCCTTCGTGCCGATGTGACCAGGCACCTTTGCAATGGGAATGTTCGGCATGCCCAGGCCGACCGAGGTCGCGGCAGCCTGCTTGAGAAAGCCTTCACAGGTGAGCGAGGAGGTCGGGAAGCCCGCCGCCTCGCATACCGCGCTGGCCCGCAACACGGCGGGCGTGCAGCTGCCTCAACACGCCATGCCGGAGATGACGGCATCGACGCCATATTCGCGCAACTTCTGCGGCAGTGCGGCGAGCGCCGTCTTCTCGTCGCCGCCGTGTGTGCTGCCGAATTCGCGCCAGTTCACGAATCGGATGCCGGGATAGCGCTGCTTCAGCCCTTCTTCAAGAAGCCCGAATACAACGTCGCCCTTGAATAGTTCGTCCCAGAGCTGGGCAACTACCTTGCCTTCCAGCGTGTCAAGACGTTGCGCAAGCTCGAGCGTACGTTGTTGTCTCGGACTGCGGGGCCAATGGGCCTCGTAGTAGCCGTCGTTTGCCTGGTTTGACATGAGGAGTGCCTTTTTGAGGGGGGCTTGCCAGCGAGGCGCATTTAATGGTTGCCCATGCGCCAAAACGCTGCGAGCATAGCACCGCCGATTTATTCCAGATAGATCTGAAAGGGAATGGCCCGGATTGATATGGAACGCTTGTCTTGGACCTGCGCGGCATTGGTTCAGGACCGAAATCACGCAGTGCTTGTTGGCGTGAACAATGCTTTGTACATCTATTGCAATTCAATTAGCAGCGGAGAGAAAACATGTTTCATCCGAATCGACTCAAGGTATTGTTGTGCATGGCGCTCGTGGCATTTGCGCAGCCGTTGTTCGCACAGAACTATCCGAGCAAAGCCATACGATTCATCGTTGGTTTTACAACAGGGGGGCCCAACGACATTCTTGCGCGCATCGTCGGTCAAAAGCTCTCTGACAGCATGGGAGTGCCGGTCACCGTGGACAACCGGCCTGGCGCGGACAGCATGATCGGTACGCAACTCACCGCTCGTGCTGCTCCGGACGGTTATACGATCTCGATGATCAGCGCGAGCGCCACCATCCACCCGAGCGTGTACTCGAACATTCCCTATGACATCGCCAAGGACTTCAGCCCGATAACGGTAGTCGCATCGGGCTCGTTCATTCTTGTGGTCAATCCGTCCCTGCCCGTGAAATCAGTCAAGGATCTCATTGATCTTGCGAAAACCAGGCCCGGCCAACTCAACTTCTCCAGTTCGGGCATGGGGGGAAGCGTGCACCTCATGAGCGAGTTGTTCAAATCACTTGCCCAGATCAGCATGAATCATATTCCCTACAAGGGTGGTGCACCGGCGGTCACAGATGTGGTGAGCGGACAGGTGGAACTCATCATTGGTCCCATGGCGGTGGTAATGCCGCATATCAAGTCCGGCAAGCTGCGCGCGTTGGCAGTGTCGGGCAGCAAGCGCTGGCCTGCGTTGCCCGATCTGCCCACCATGGCGGAGGCCGGAGTTCCGCGCTACGAAGCGAGCGGCTGGTACGGTATCGTTGCGCCGGCACGCATGCAGCGTGCAGTAGTTACACGACTTAATCAGGAGATTGTCAAAGGTCTTGGGTCGCCTGATGTGCGCCAGCAGGTCGCCAGCTTCGACCTTGAGCCCGTGGGCAATTCACCGGAAGAAATGGCGAGTCATATCAACACAGAACTGGTGAAATGGGCGAACGTTGTCCGGGAAGCGAAAATCACACCCGGGACGCTGCAGTAATCGAGTGGGCATGCGAACGTATTTTTCAGTACACACCACTGCAAGTCAGATCGAATCCAATGCAGTCCATGCATCTCGATGAAATCATGAGGCTGCCTTCACACCATTGAATGGTGTCGGTTCTTTTTTATCGCTTGTTGCAAAAAATGGGCGATGCTACTCTAGCCCCGCAATTCAAGTGAAAAGCAATGACGCCGACGCACGGCGCTGACAATTCCAGCCTGACTGACTACCTGGGGAGGACGAACTGTGTCTAACAGTGATGTGAAGGAAGCGCAAAATATTCACGATTTGCGGCTGATGGCCAAGAAGCGCCTGCCAAAGTGGATGTTCGAATTCGTGGACCGAGGCACCGAGGACGAGGTGGCCCTGCGCAACAATCGCGCCGCATTCGAGCGCATCAAGTTGAAGACGCGCGTGCTGGTGGATGTCTCCAAACGCAACCAGGAGATCACGCTGTTTGGCAAGAAGCACGGTATGCCGCTTGGCATCGCCCCGACGGGCCCGGCCGGCATGCTTTACTACAAGGGTGAACTGGAGCTTGCGCGCGCGGCCAAGGCTGCGAACATCCCGTTCACACTGGCCACGGGCTCGCAGACCAGCATGGAGGAGGTGGCCAAGGTCGTCGGCGGCACACTGTGGTTCCAGCTCTACATGTGGTCGGATGTGCGCATGTCGCATCTGCTGGTGGAGCGGGCGAAAAATGCCGGGTTCGAGGCGCTGGTCGTCACGGTGGATGGTCCTGTTGGCACGAACCGGGAATACAACGTCCGCAACGGCTACACCGTTCCGTTTCGTTACAACCGCAAGAACACCACGGCTGTTCTGGCCCGGCCAGGCTGGTTGTTCGGCGTCATCATGAAATACTGGCTGAGCGGCGGCATGCCGACACGCGCGAATTACCCGGAAGGCATGACGGAAAAGTTCACCCACGTCTCCACGGCCGAGCGCAAGACCAAGAACGATTCGCTCAGCTGGGATGACCTCTCGGTGCTGCGCGAGATGTGGCCGGGCAAGCTGATGGTCAAGGGCATCCTGACGCCGGCGGATGCCGAGAAGGCGATTGCGCATGGCGCCGACGGCATCATTGTGTCCAATCACGGGGGGCGCAACTTTGACAGTTCCATGGCGCCGATTGAGGCATTGGCGCCCATCGTCGATGCCGTGGGCAACAAGACGACCGTGATCGTGGACAGCGGTTTTCGTCGTGGCAGCGATGTGGTCAAGGCGCTCGCCATCGGGGCCAAGCTGGTGCTGGTTGGCCGCGCCACACTCTGGGGCACAACCGTTGGTGGCGAGGCCGGCGCCGCCCGGGCGATCAATTTCTACCGAGAGGAAATCAGCCGCACGCTGGCCTACCTGGGTTGCCGTGGTGTCGATGATCTGAGCCGCGATCTCCTTGATTTTGTCCAGACGCCGCATCTTCCCCTGACCATGTAACGCAGAGTTGCGATGGCGTGCAAATACCGGGCTACAACAAGGAGGATAGACCATGAGCACTAAATGGTGCCGCTTTCAAAAAGACGGGAAAATATCCTATGGAAGAATCGACGGCGAAAGTGTGATTGCCGTCGATGGGTCACCGTGGGAGGCCTCGGCCGACACATCGACCCGGCATCCTCTGTCTTCGGTGAAGTTGCTGGTTCCATTGGTGCCGCGCACGTTTTACTGCGTGGGGCTCAATTATCCGGAGCACCTCATCGCCTCGGCCAAACACAGGGGGGTTGAGCCGGTATTTCCGAAGCGACCGGACGTCAACTTCCGGTCGAACAACGCACTGTGCGCGCACGAGGATCCCATTATCAAACCCAAGGATGCCGGCGAACTCTTTCAGTACGAGGGCGAACTGGTCGTGGTGATCGGCAAGCAGGGCAGGCACATTCCGAGGGAGAAGGCGCTCGAGTATGTGTTCGGCTGGAGCATCGGCAACGATGTCAGCGAGCGTGACTGGCAGCGTGGCGATCGCACCAACTGGCGCGCCAAGAACTCGGACACTTTCAATCCGATGGGGCCATGGATTGTCAGCGGGGTTGATTATCGCAGCATGACCACGCTGGTCCGCCTGAATGGCAAGGAGGTGGCCAGGTTCCCCACGGCGAACATGATCAATGACGTGGAGACCTACATCGCCGAGGTCAGCAAATACTGCACGCTGCAGGCGGGCGATATGATCTGGATGGGCACCGACGGCGATCCGGTCAACATGAAGCCCGGCGACGTATGCGAGGTCGAAATCACCGGCATCGGAATCCTGCGCAACAAGGTTGTTGCAGAGGCCTGACGCGATGCTTGCTGATTGCTGATTGCGGGATGCGAAGAGTGTCATTCTGAAAATTGCTTGATCTATGCAGCTAACGCATCCGAACATCAGCAGAGTCTGCGCTGAAAGTGATATCTACGAGTTATTGCTCACGCTCGATGGTGCAAGCATCCTCGAACTCGGTTGTGGCAAGGCCGACATTACGCGACGCATAGCGATGGCACACCCGACGGCGCGCGTTGTCGCAGCCGAGGTCGACAGCCTCCAGCACGCGAAGAACCTTGCAGCAGCGGCACCCCCGAACATCACGTTTGCCGATTTCGGAGCGCAATCCATTGCGCTTACTGCTGGAAGCATCGACGTGGTGATGATGTTCAAATCGCTGCACCCTGTTCCAGGCCTGAGCTATGAAAGCGCGTTTGGCGAAATTTGCCGCGTATTGAAGCCTGGCGGACATGCCTATATCTCGGAGCCCGTATTCGCCGGCGAATTTAACGACTTGATCCGCATCTTCAACGATGAAGAGGTGGTGCGAAAAGCGGCATTTGAGGCAATGTGTCGCGCCGTCGCAAGCGGCCAGTTCCAGCTTGCAAATGAAACCTTTTTCCTTGC
>CANKAJ010000024.1 GCA_947479645.1 Betaproteobacteria bacterium
TGCGGGCGCGCGTGCTCGCCGGCGTCACCGGCGTGCCGGTCGCCATCGCCGGGGCCGTGCTGATGGTTCAGGCCATGCAGGTCTGAGCAAGGCTGATTCCTCGCATTTGCCGGAGCGGGCAGCGCCCCTTTTGGCTGACGCGATGGCGTGTATGATGATCTGGTTATTACACTGTGGATCCGGTCTTGCCATCCTTGCCTCATTCTGAACTAAGCGCCCGGGACGATGCTTCCACGCTGCAGCGCTGGGGACTGCCGGCGATTGTCAGCGTGTTGCTGCTTGCGCTGTGGCTGGTTCTCGTTTTTGCGGCGACTTTTCAGAAGCAGCGATTGAACGATGACAGCCAGCAGGATCTGGCGCTGCTGAATCATCTGGTCGCGCAGCATGTCACGACCCTGTTCAGGGATGTCGAGTCCGATCTGCGCGTCATCGACCATTGGCTTCAGGCCAATCCGCGCATTGACCCGCGCACCGACACCCGTTTTGCACTGCTGGTTGAGGAAATGCTCCGTGAGTCCAGGGGGCTGCTCAACCTGAGCATGGTTTCCGCTGATGGTTTGATGTTCTCCATTCCCGCTCCCGCCGGCAAGCCGATCGCGGACGTCAGCGATCGACCCTACTTCAGGATGCAGCTGGGCAATGGCGAAAGAAAACTGTTCATCGGGGATCCGACACAGAGTCGGTCCAGCAACAAGTGGTACATCCCGATCTCGTGGCGTCTGGAGTCTCCGGTTGGCGGCATCAATGTGGTATTGGCCTCGATTCAGCTCGACCTTCTGACGGCACTGCATGAAAGCATGCGGCTGAAACCCGGCGGCAGCATTACGCTGATCCGGCTCGACGGGACCTCGCTGTCACGCACGCCCTATGTGCAGTCGCTGATTGGCAAGGATTTCAGCGGTACACCTTCGTTCAGCAGCGAATATGGAACAAGGCAAAGCGGCGCATTTGTTTCCGAAGGGGGCGTCATTGACGGTGTGCCATGCATCATCAGTTACGAACGGCTGGAAGACTTTCCGGTCACCGTGCTGGTCACTCAGGCGCTGGCCGACATCTATGCCACCTATTACCAGCGGCGCAATGTCATATTTGCAATGGCAGCGGTGCTGACCCTGGCTGTAGTCGCGTTTACGCTGTTACTGCATCGTTCGCAGCGGGCGTTGCGTCTGGCCAAGGATGAACTGCAGCAACTGGAGGCGACCGACAGCCTGACCGGCGTGACGAGCAGGCGCGCCTTTCTCGAGAGGGCGGAGCGCGAATTCGCCCGGGCCCGCCGCTATGACCGTCCTGCCGCTGTGCTGGTGCTTGACCTTGATCACTTCAAGGATGTGAACGACACGCATGGCCACGAGGTCGGCGATGAAGTGCTGCGCCGGTGTGCCGCTGCCTGGAATGACGTTCTGCGCGAACAGGATCTGTTCGGCCGCATCGGCGGCGAGGAGTTCTGCGCCGTGCTGCCCGAGACGGTGCTTGGGGCCGCGTTGCAGGCGGCCGAGCGGTTGCGCCTCGCGGTGGCGCAACTGAAGTTTGCCGGCGCCAATGGTGTTTTTGGAGTGACAGTCAGCATCGGGGTGGCCTTGGTGTCCCCCGGCGACGAGCGGCTGGTGCAGACGCAGGCGCGTGCCGACCGTGCGCTGTATCAGGCCAAGGAACTTGGCCGCGACCGCGTCGAGACCCTCGAAGAGCCGCGCCTGATTGCAGACTCCGGAGTGACAGCGGCATGAAAAAAAACGGCCTGAACAAGGATACCCTGCTGACCCACACCGGGCGTGGTGCTGACTGGCGCCTGGTCAATACGCCGGTTGCCCGCGCCTCCACGGTGCTGCACGCCAGCCTCGCCGATTACGAGGCATCCTGGCATGCTGACCGCTTTGCCGGTCTGAGCTATGGATTGCATGGCACGCAAACGGCATTTGCATTGCAGGACGCGCTGAGTGAACTGGAAGGCTGTCATCGCGCCATCCTGGTCCCCTCCGGTCTGGCGGCGATTACCGTTGCGCTGCTCGCCTGCGTCAAGAGCGGAGATCACGTGCTGGTAGCTGATTGTGCCTACGGGCCGGCGCGCAAGTTCTGCGATGAATATCTGACGCGCTTTGGTGTGACCACCACCTACTTTGATCCGGCGCTGTCCATGCGTGCCGATGCGGATGCTCAACTGGCGGCGCTGATGCAGCCCAATACGCGCGTGGTGTTCTGTGAAGCGCCCGGCTCGCTGACCTTCGAGATGCAGGACATCCCGGCCATTGCCGTCGTGGCGCATCGTCACGACGTGGCTGTGCTGATGGACAACACCTGGGCGACGCCCTATTTTTTCGATGCGCTGGCCCATGGCGTGGACATTTCGATACAGGCGGCCACCAAGTATTTCGGCGGGCACTCCGACATTATCATGGGCAGCATCGCCACCACCGAGCGCTGGTGGCGCCCGGTGCGCGATATCGTGGCCGACTATGGTTTCGCCGTGAGTCCGGACGATTGCTATCTGGCCTTGCGTGGCCTGCGCACGCTGGGGGTGAGGTTGAAGGCGCATCAGGCCGGCGCCATGCTCGTGGCGCGCTGGCTGCAGCAGCGTCCTGAAGTGGCGCGGGTGCTTTATCCGGCGCTGGGGTCGGATCCCGGTCATGCCATCTGGCGGCGCGATTTCACCGGCGCCTCCGGCTTGTTCGGCGTGGAATTGAAGGCGATTTCCAGAACCGCACTGGCCGCATTTGTCGACAGCCTGAAGCTGTTTGGCATCGGCGCGAGCTGGGGTGGCTATGAAAGCCTCATCGTGCCGGCGCGCTTTACGCGCACCGCCTCCGCGTCGGCATTTTCGGGTCCGCTGATCCGGCTGCATATCGGGCTGGAAGACCCGCAGGATCTGATCGCCGATCTTGAGCGGGGATTTGTCGAGATGGGCAAAGCGGAGGCGAGATAGTCGGCAAGCGGTCCCGGAGTGTCCGCTTGCTGCATCAATATGTCTGCGTCATGTGTCGATGGCCGTAAACTCACATCCTGATTTGGGGATGGGCTTATTTTTTACTTTCTGATGTTAAGGTGAGCGACGCAGATATTCGAAGCGCGCTGTTCGTGCCAAAATACGAGCGTTAATTGATAGTGCAACTCAATGTATGCAGACGCCATGATCAATAGTAATGGCTTGGGCCAGATGGAAGTGTCGCCCGTGAATTGCTTCAAGTGGAGCGGCTCGAGTCAAATCGGCCATCCCGAGATTGACGAGCAACACAAACGATTGTTTCTTCTGGGCGAGACTGTGGTCGTATCGCTGGCCAACCCTGGCGAAGAGAAGCTCGCTGCTGCTCATTTACAGGCATTTATTGACTATGCGCAGGAGCATTTCAAGTATGAGGAATACTTGATGCAGGCCAATTATCCGGCGGCTGAACGTCATGCGAAATACCATGCCTCGTTGCTTTTGGAGCTGATGGCACATCGCAAAAAGATGCAGTGGGGCCAGAACCCCGACCCCGAAGGGCTGACCAGTTTTCTCTGGAGCTGGCTGACGTTGCATATCGATATTGTGGACCGTGAACTGGTGGCCTGGCTCAAAACCAATGAGCGAAAATCATGAGTGCACGCTCCAGCAGTTTTGATCCGCTGTCAGAGTGAAATGAGCTTTTGATATCAGCGGTACCTGGAATCGATCTAAATATCTGTCTGAGAGTTCTCAATTGGCAATCATTGAGCGTTCAGTGCGGTTCACCGATTCTGAAGCCTGGAGGGAGAGGGAATTCCCAAAAATTTCGAGGTGGTTTATGATCAACACACGAGTAATGCCGGCTTGCAAGTGGCGTCATTGAAGTAACTGGCTCGTTTTTCAGCTCACCAGACGTCACTTGGGAAGTCTTACGGACCGCCTCCTAACTTTGAGTCAACAATATGGAATGGATTCCCTGGGATGAAGCGCTGACAACCGGACATGCTGTCCTGGATGCCGACCACAAGACTCTGGTTCATCTTTTCAGTCAGCTGTCGGATAATGTAAAAAAGCGCAGTGACAAGACTGTCTGTAGCCAATTGCTGGGCCAGATCATTGATCATGCGAAGGAACACTTCGCCATTGAAGAACAATTGATGGCCGAACATCATTACCCGAAGCTCGAGCAGCATGCGTCCGAGCACGTCCAGCTTGTCAAGCGGGCCATCAACTTCAAGGCCAAGTTTGATACCGGTACGCCTGGCTCGCACATTGACCTGATCCATTTTCCTGAGGATTGGCTGACCATGCATATCCTTGGATCGGACAAGGCGCTCGGAGAGTTTCTATCCGCGAAAGATTCCGCAGAAAAACGACAGAGCTAGTGGAGGGCGCTTGATTGCATGCTGTCGCTGCTGCGTCCTTGATTATCCCGGCCGTTGTTTGGCGATTCGACAGGACGCGAGTCACTCGGCCACATTAATTGCCTCTGAGGTCGCTCGCAAGAGCCTGGCTGAAACGATAACCATATCGTCCGATTCAAATTCAATCCACGCCTCGATGATATTTTCGGTTTGATAAGAAGAGTACTGGAAGCTATTGCAGCTAAAGTCGTTATTCAAAGCGGGACAAGAGGAGAGACAAATGATCTACACCAAAAGTGGGGCCGAGGCACTGGACGGGTTGTACGTCAAAGACTACCCGCAGTACAACAAGAAGCACTGGTGCTCGGATATTTTCGGTCCCAGATACTCCCATGCCAAGGCGCCGGGGCCGCAGGCGCTGATGGTGGACATGGAACCGGGCGAAGTGGTGCATCCGCATTTTCATGGGACCACCCAGTTTCAGCTTTTTCCGGCGGGTTCGGGCACCCTGGGACGCAAGAACGAACCCATCCAGTCACTCATGGTGCAGTTCAAGGATCACCACACGGCCTACGGTCCAATTACGGCGGGGCCCAACGGGCTGAGTTTTATTTCACTGCGTGTCTTTACCGGTGCTTCCGCTCCGGTGTACCTGCATGACCCTGACTTTCGCGAAAAATTGAAGCCCAGCAAACGGCGCAACTGGCTATCGCCGCGCGTTGAACTCTCCACCGTTTCGATCCTGCGCCACCGAGAGGAGGCGAAGTGGGAGCCCCTGTGGGATCCAGCGACCATTGATGATGAAATGAATGCTCGGATATTGCGCCTGGGGGCAGGGCAGACCGTGGCCGGGCCGGACCCGAAACGTGCGGCGGGCTATTACGTTTTTGTCGTCAACGGCAGCATGGATCACGGTGGCATGGACCTCGGCTTGTGGTCCATGGTTGTGGTTGAACCGACCGAGGTGCAGTTCGAGATTACGGCCGGGCCCAAGGGCCTGGAAGCGCTGGTGCTGGAGTTTCCGCTCGCTTACGAATAACCATTCAGTTCTCGCAGGATGCAAGGGCAGTTACCGGACCGGGCTTGTTGCCGTGCCTCCGGATATATTTTCCGGGAACATGGCGCGGCCCGGCAGCGGTGGTAGTTGCTGGGCAATATCCGCGTTCGCGCGGTGGGTCGCCGGCGTGCCATCGGGCTTGAGCAGGCATGCCATAATCGCCGGATAGGTTTTCCGATGCTCCCGTTCCTGTCGCCGAATACTGGTGCCACGACCGCCGCTGTGATGCCTGGCGGAGTCGCTGCACGGCGGCTTTTTATGGACTCCAGGTGTAAGAGTCATTGATGAGTGAACCGTCCGTCTTTGGCAATATTGTCGAACTTGAGGAAGGTCAGGTGCTGCTGCCTGGCTTTGTCAGCAAGAGCGAGGACGGGTACTGCATCGACCTCCTGGCCATCGATTCCCGTTCAATCTTCGCGCACTTCATCGAACGTGTGTATGCGGCAGGCGCCCGTTTTGTGGGACTCGACTATGATCTTTTCCTCAACCTGACCTATCTCTGGGAGCCCGCCGATGTTGATCGCCAGGTGGAAGCGCTAAAGCGCAGGGGCAAACCTTCCCAGGTGCGCCTGGCACAGGACATCGTGCCTTTCCCCAAGGAGCGTCGCGGCATCTACCACGGAGTCAAGATTCTCCATGGCGGCGCGTCGGCTGAATACATCATGGAACAGGTCAGTGTCGAGCGCATGGTTGATGACCCGGATGCGCCCGATGGTTCCGGCTGTCGCAGGGTTGTCGAGCGGTTGTATGCGGACTTTGACGAGTTCGTCGCGGCACTCTGGGAAAAGGGCGTGCGCTTTGGTATCGATGCCAAAGCCGTGCGCGAGGCCATTGCCCGTGACAAGGCTGAGCGCTGCACGATTGCCCGCCAGACGCCACCGACCGAAGGCAGTGATGCGAGCATCGATGAGCAGACCGACCTGTTGCATCGCGACGATGCGCCGCGCCTGCTGCCCAATGGCCGCATGGATCTTCGCTATTACCGCAATCGTTTTCCGCAGGTCAAGGCAGGCACAAGGCTGTTCAAGAAGATTCCACGGGTAACCGGTGTGTCCGGCTGGAGCGTTCAGGGAACGGAACTGCTGCCGGCAATGGTCAAGGACTTTGAAATCGAGACGCTCGCCGGCGTGGGCACGAAGGTGGTAAGGGACGGTGCGGACACCTATGTCGTTGCCGCCCAGGACGGCTTCCTTGATATCGATGCAAAGTCGCACCAGGTTTCGGTCATCCACAAGATCGTTCACCGGGAGGGTGTCAGCATGCGCACCACGGGCGACCTTTCCCTGGACGGCGACTATTACGAGGAGCATGGCGAAGTACAGGAAAAGCGTGTTGTCGAAGGTCACAACATGACCTTCCTCTCCGATATTTTTGGCAATGTGATCTCCAACGGTGGGCGCGTTACAGTCAAGAAAAACATCGGCGGCGGCACGGTTCACAACCCTGGCGGCAGTATCGTCGTGGAAGGATTTGTTTCGCGGGCGCTGCTGGAGGCGCGTGGTGGCGAGGTGCAGGTCAGCCGAGCCGAGGGCAGCACCTTTATCGCCGGGCGACTGCGTATTGAGCACGCAGTGAGGTGCGATATCGTTGCGGATGAAGTCGAGATTGAATTGGCGGAAGGTTGCGCCATCGCCGCCCGGAAAGTGGTGCTGAAAACGGCCACCGCACGCAAGGAAGAACCGACAACGGTCACCATGCTGCTGCCGGATCTTGCCCGCTTTGACCATGAGCGAAAACGCCTGGACGAGTCGCATCGCAATCTCGAAGCGGACATCGCCAGGCACAGCACGGCGCTGCAGGGGCTAATCAATCAAAGCGATATGAGGGCCTATTTTGCCATTCAATCCAAACTGAAGGCGAAGACGCTGACGATGAGCCCGGGCCAGCAAACGCAATGGCAGGCCATGCAGGCGCGGGTGGCTCCTTCGCTGCAAAAAATGATTACAATCAATGGCGATATCCAGAAGGTACGGGATGAAATTGCCAAAACTGATCAGGACATCGAGGTGCTGGGTGGCGCTCGGGAGGGTGCTGCGCAGGGTGTCCTGTGCCGGATCGAGGCCGTGGCCGGCGATACGCAGGTGCACACCCTGAGACAGGCATATGATGCGCCACCGCTGGCCTCCCTGCCGCCCAAGACACTGCATACGCGATTGCACGAGGCGGGGAATGCGGGCGCGCGCCTGTTTTCCGGCAACCGAGGCAGTTTCGAGTGGCAGCCGCTTGCAGAAAAAGAGACCGGAAAAAAAAGCCAGCCCTGAAATTGCGACGGTATTGAATTGGCCTGCAGAATCGCTGTTTGATTACCCTGTCATTCAGGGGCGGGTGCAAGAGTCAATACCCTGTAAGCGCAGTCGTTCGGTTCAGTCGAGCGACGCAAGTATCCGTCGCAATTCATCGGCTTTTTCTGCGTCAAGGCTGCCGCGTTCCACGGCGATGGGAATGGTGCGCAGGGCCAGTTCGCGATACAGGGCCAATATCTCCGGGCTGAATTGGCCAAGGTCGGCGACATGGCGGCGAATGGTGCCTGCATCCCCGCGCGACACCGGGCCGGGCATGCCCCTGGCGATGCCGGCGGACTCGATGGCGGCCACAGTACCCTTGAGCAACGGCAGCAGCGCCCGGATCGCCTCGTCCTCGCCGATGCCGAAGGAACTCCAGATTGTCGTCGCCTCGCGCATCAGCGCATTCACGAACTGTGAGGCATAGCCCCCCGAGGCGTGATAGCGGGCGCGGCAGCCCGCCGGCAGGCGGATGGAGCGGCATCCGATCGCGGCGGCCAGTGCCTCCAGGCGTGTCTGCAGTGGCGCTGCATCACCGCCTTGAGGCTCCTGTGTTTCAATCGATACGGTGCAGCCCGGCAGCGAGGCCAGCGCGGCATCCGGATCGGTGAAGGTCTGCATGGGATGGAAGCCGCCGATGCGGGCGCCGGCCAGGGCAGCGGGGGCCAGAACGGCAATCTCGGTAGCGCCACTGCAATGCACGACCGCCATTCCGGCGCGCCAGCGCAGCGACGCTGCCACTGTGGCGATGGCATCGTCGGCGACAGTGATGAATACCAGTTCGGCAGCATCGACTGCCTGCTGTGGGTCGAGTGCCTTGCAATCAGGAATGCGCGCGGCCAGTTTTTGCGCCGATGCGTGTGAACGGCTGGCCACGCCAGTCACGGCAGCGCCACCGGCAGCAAAAGCCTGCGCCAGGCCGGTGGCCAGTCGACCGGAGCCGATGAAGGCGATGCTGCCTGGGCAGTGGGAGGGCCGGGAATTCATGGTTCGGATATCAAGGGCAGGACAGTTGTTGCGTGATCGCGCACGGATGTGTTGGGGATGGACGCATTGTAGCGACAACGCTTGTTTCGCCGGCGATATACCTCGCGTTGAATTTGCGACGGGCCATGTGCAGTGACAAATGTGAACTTGTTCCTCCATTGCATACAGGAGCGGCAGACCCCGGGTGTAGAATCCCGCCGTATTTGGAGTTCCCCTCTCATGATCTCGCCTATGCCCTTATTCGCTGTCCTGCGCTCATTGAATGGTCTGATGCGGCTTGCCGCGCTGATCATTCTGATGGCCTGCGGCCAGGTCATGGCCCAGGCGCCGACGGAAGAGCGTCGGCATGCCGGCGATCCGCTAGTGGACGCGCAGCAACGCGTTGAATATGCCCGCAATGCAGGCATAGTTGTGGATGATCGGGTCAGAGTTGCGAGCGAGGTGTTGAAGGCCGCCGATGCGGATATGCAGGCAGCCCGCAGGCAGCTGGAGCAGGCGCGCGCGCGTCAGGACAAGGCCAGAAAGGATCTGGCCGATGCGCACAGCAAGGCATCGGCATTGAAGAAAGACTACCAGCGCGAGTCCGCAGAATTGGAGCGCATACGCGGCGGACAAAAGGTGCGTTGAGGGTGCGCTAAGGGTGCACTAAGGCAAATTGACGTGGCGGGCACGGCTCAGTTCGTCGCTGTTGGAAATTGCGACAGGAGGGGAAGGCATGGAACCAATGAAACCATCGAATCAAACAGCGACAGCAAAACCGTGCATTCGTCTGATTGCCGGGGCGTTGTCCGGTACCTTGCTGGCGTGCGGCCTGGCCACGGCGCCTGCGGCATTGGCGCAGGCAACCGGACATGTCAAGTCGGTCACAACGACGCTCAATAGTTCCGGTGCGCGCAAGGAGTGCATCGGCCTGACCCTCCAGCAGCGCTTGCGCTATTTTTATCGTGCCGATGCCGCTATCAATTTCAGCATTCAGTATGTGGATGGCAAGGAAACGCTGTATCCCGTAAAGAACGACAAGTCGGCCATCGGCTCGGGCAGTTTTCAGCCGAAGATGTCGCAAGATCACTGCCTGGTCTGGACCAATCTGTCGACGCGACCGGTGACACTGACATTTGAATTCGCCAGGCTGAGTCCGAATTGATGCGCAGCTTGTGGTTCGCACGCCTGTTTGGCCTTGCCGCTGCATTGGCAATTCCCGCTGCGGTTGTCTTCGCGCAATCGGCCGAACCGGCGCGCTATAACACGGTCGAGTTGCAGGCCGATGTGCAGCGTGAAGTCGGCAACGATACGCTGACAGCCAGTCTGTATATCGAATTGACGGATGCCAATGCCGCGACGCTGGCCAACGCGCTCAATCGTGCCGCCAACGATGCGCTGAAAATTGCCGCTGATTTCAAGGCGGTGCGCACGCGTTCGGGCGGCAACCAGACCTATCCCGTGTATGAGCGCAATCAACGTCTCAGCGGTTGGCGTGGCCGCGCCGAGATCCGTCTGGAGAGCCGCGATTTCACGGCGTCGGCCAGCCTGATCGGCAAACTCCAGTCGAGCATGCAATTGGCGGGGATCAGCTTTGGCGTGTCGGTGGAGGCGCGCAAGGCAGTCGAGAATGAGTTGATTGCCGAGGCCGTCGCAGCGTTCCGTTCAAGGGCTGACATTGTGCGCCTCGCGCTGGCGGGAAAAAGTTACAAGCTCAGGCGTCTCGCCATCAATACGGGGGGCATGGCGTCGCCGCGTCCGATGCTGATGCAAAGGGCCGTGGCATCCGCTGAGGTCGCCACGCCGCAGTTCGAAGGGGGTGTCAGCGTGGTGACCGTCAGCGTCTCTGGCGCCATCGAGGTTGAATAGCCCGGGAATGCAGAAGGCTTCGGCAGGGCAGGATTTGCGCGCCGTCGTCAGTGCGGTTGCTATTACGCTGAGTCTGCAGATCCTGTGTTCGCTGGCGATGACCGCTCCGCCGGTGCTGGCGCCGGTGGCCGGGCCGGCGTTGGGCATGGAGCCGTCGCGGATGGGTCTGCTGGTGGCGCTGTCGTATTTGTCAGGTGTGCCCTCGGGGCTGGTGTGCGGTGGTTTGTTGGCGCGCTTTGGCACGGTGCGGGTGTGTCAGTTGGCTTCCCTGCTGTCCGGCCTGGGTTTGCTGGGTTATGCCAGCGTCGGGTTGGCTGCCGCTTATTCAGTTCCGGCAGGGTTGCTGGTCATGCTGTTGCTGCTGTCGGCCGTGGTGACTGGCGCCGGTCTCGGGCTGAATGCACCAGCCAGTTCCCAACTGCTGTTCAAGGCGTCACCGCCGCGCATGCGGGCCTTCATTTTTTCCGTCAAGCAAACGGGTGTTCCTGCTGGCGGTTCGCTGGGCGGCCTGCTGATTCCGGCATTGCTGTTGTGGTGGCGCTGGGAGGTCGCACTGGTACTGTTGGCTGCCTTGGTCAGTGTTCACTCACTGTTCCTGGTCATGGCCAGGAATGAACGGTTGCAATCGCCGCCACGCATCGCCGCGAAATTCAGCCTGCGCGGGTTTTTCGCGCCGGTTATGCTGGTGGTGCGACACCGGCCCATCCTGGAAATGGCCATTGTGTCCTTCCTGATGATGGTGACGCAGACCTGTCTGACTGCATTCTTCGTGTCCTATCTCAAGCTGGAACTGGGCATGTCGCTCGCCTCTGCCGGTTTGCTGTTTGCCCTCACGCAGGCAGCCGGTGTTGTCGGGCGAGTTCTCTGGGGCATGTCTGCGGATCGCTGGTTCGCGCCGCGCCTGCAACTGGCGATGCTCGGGGTGTGTGCCGGACTCAGCAGTCTGGGTGTGGCCGCATTTGCGGCGGATTGGCCGGTGGCCGCCATGGTGTTGGTGAGCGCGCTGATCGGTAGCACGGCGGTCGGCTGGAATGGCGTAATGCTGTCGGAGGTGGCGCGACTGGCTCCCGAGGGCGAGGTGGGTACGGTGACGGGCGGCACGCAGATGTTTACCTTTGGCGGCGCTGTCATCGGCCCGATATTGTTTGCGATCGTGGTGGGCGCCACCGACAGCTATGCGACGTGCTTTGCGCTGGCCAGCATTCCCGCTCTCGCCGTAGGCGCGCGATTGCTGCTGCGTCCGGCGCCGGCGGCGCCGAAGCGGGAGTCAGGCCTCCTGAATGCGCAGCCATGAAGGCGCACGAAGGCGACGCAGTGCTGTTGCTGCATGGTTTGTGGATGAATCATTTTGTAATGAGTCCGCTCGCAGCGGGCCTGAAGCAGGCAGGATACCTGCCGTCCCTGCTGGACTATCGTTCCATGCGCGGGACGGTGGCGGAGCACCTGCAGCAGATCGAACAGCGCATGACCGCGCTGCCTGGCAGCCGCGTGCATCTGATCGGGCACAGCATGGGCGGTGTGCTGGCGCTGGCCTGGCTGGCACGGCAATCCGCGCAGGTGCGCATCGGTCGTACCGTGTTATTGGGCGCGCCGGTGAGGAAATGCCAGGCGGCACAGGATTTCTCACAAAGTGCAGTCGGGCGCTGGATGCTGGGGGAGAGCATCGAACTGTGGCGTGAACCGCCGGCGCTGGCGATCCCGCCCGGACGGGATGTCGGTGCCATTGCCGGAACGCACGCGTTTGGGCTGGGACCGTTGTTTGTGCATCTGGATGGCCGCAACGATGGCGTGGTGCAGGTCGAGGAAACCCGTATCCCCGGACTTGCCGATCACATTGAACTGCCGGTCAGTCACACCGGCATGCTGTTTTCCGCTGAGGTTGTGCAAATGTGCGTGGCATTTTTGCAGCGGGGTCGCTTCCATTCATGAGGCAAGCTCGCTACTCCACGGTTTTGCTGCTGATGATCACTGCGGTGCTGCAGGGCTGCAGCACGCTGGCGTATTACTCGCAGGCGATTGGCGGGCATCTGCAGGTGATGCAGCAGGCGCGTCCGGTGGACACCTATCTGGCGGACTCGCAGACTCCGGAACGACTGCGTGCAAAGCTCAGCCTGGCTTTGCAAATCCGCGAATTTGCCAGTCGCGAATTGGGCCTGCCCGACAATGGCAGTTATCGTCGCTACGCCGACCTGGGCCGGCCATATGTGTTGTGGAATGTGTTTGCCGCGCCGGCGTTCTCGGTCAAGCCGGTGGAATCCTGCTTTCCAATCGCGGGTTGTGTTGATTATCGCGGCTGGTATTCGGAAGCAGCCGCGCAGCGTGCTGCGCAGGCGTTGCAGGCGCAGGGCTTTGACACCTTCATCGGTGGCGTGCCCGCCTATTCAACGCTGGGCTGGTTTGATGATCCGTTGCTCAATACCTTCATCAGCTTTCCCGATTACGAATTGGCGCGACTCATTTTTCATGAGTTGGCGCATCAGCTGGTTTATGTCAGGAACGATTCCACATTCAACGAATCATTCGCGGTGGTGATTGAGGAGGAGGGTTTGCGGCGCTGGTTTGCCAGACTGGGGGCGGGCGCGGCGGCAGGCGCGGGCGAATTGTCGCGCTATGAAAGCGCGCGTGCCCGGCGCCGCGAATTCATCGCGCTGATGCTGGAATGTCGCGCCAGGCTGGCGCAGCTTTATGCGCAGAATATCGGCGAAGAAGAGAAGCGCATTGGCAAGGGCAGGCTGCTTCAGGCGCTTGAAGCAGACTATCAAAGACTGAAATCGTCCTGGGACGGGTTCGCCGGATACGATCGCTTTTTCGCGCAAGGCGTCAATAACGCCATGCTCGCTTCGATTGCCACCTATAACGAGAAGGTCCCGGCATTTCGTTTTCTGCTGACCCGGGAAAACGGCGATCTGCCTGCCTTCCTCCGTGTCGTCAGGGAGTATGCACAAATGCCCAGGGCGGCGCGGGACACAGTGCTGCAGGAGATTTCAGCATCCGTAGTGACCAGTCCTTCGTCGCTGGTGAATGCCAATTGAGCCTGTAGAATTGTGATGCAGCAATTTTACTCAGTCCCGGCTATTGCCGTCCGGGGTCTCTATATGCGATGAGCCGCATGGAACAACGCCGTACCGAGCGAGAGCAGCATGGCTGTACGTGAACCCCACAGGCAACAGAGCCGGCCAGGCAGTGACGCCAGTGGTGTCACGGCTGCTGGCAGCAATGG
This sequence comes from Betaproteobacteria bacterium, assembly GCA_947479645.1. Classification (GTDB taxonomy): domain Bacteria; phylum Pseudomonadota; class Gammaproteobacteria; order Burkholderiales; family SG8-39; genus CAIYPG01. The sequence continues at coordinate 13,676 of CANKAJ010000024.1, forward strand.
GCGCAGCCATTTCAGCGTTGGCCTGAGCGCGGTCGTTGTTGCGGTGACCGCCGACGAGCCCAAGGTGCTGGCCATCCGTTCCGATGGGCCGGATGCGCTGCCCTCGGGGCCGCTCGAATCACAACACCGCACTCTCGAATCCGGGCTGCGTTCCTGGGTGGAGCGCCAGACCAGCCAGTCGCTCGGTTATGTCGAACAACTCTATACGTTCGGCGACAGCAATCGAATTGTCTCGGGCCGTGAACAGGTCGAGCGGGTGTTGTCCATTGGCTATCTTGCGCTGGTCAGGCAGGCGCGCGCCGAGGGCAGCATTGATGCAGTATGGCGGGACTGGTATCGCTATTTCCCCTGGGAAGACTGGCGTGCCGGAAAGCCGGCCATGCTCGCCCGCATCGAGCCGCAACTCAAACTCTGGAGTGCCGCGGCAGCCACGCGGGACGAACGGCGCCTGCGCGAGGAGCGCCTGCGCATCGCATTTGGTCTGCGCGATATTTCGTGGAGCGATGAGCGCGTGCTGGAGCGCTATGAACTCCTCTATGAGGTCGGCCTGGTGCCCGAGGCCTATCGTGATCGGGGTGATCGGGGTGATCCCGGTGATCGAGGAGGGGGCCCGGGAGCCGATGCAAAGGCGGGCGACCTCATCGTCGATGGCGAAATCATGGTTGCGGATCACCGCCGCGTGCTGGCTACGGCCATCGCGCGACTGCGCGGCAAGATCAAGTATCGTCCGGTGGTCTTCGAATTGATGCCGCCGGAGTTCCGCTTCCTGCAGTTGCAGCGCGCGGTGGAGGCATTGGCTGGATTGCGATTGCACAAATCGAATTTTCGCCGCCTGGTGGAGAGCCAGGGGCTGGTCGAGGAGACCGGTGAACTGGAATCCGGCACCGGCGGCCGGCCGGCGCGTTTGCTGCGATTCCGTCGCGAAGTGCTGCTGGATCGGCCGGCGCCAGGATTGCGTCTGCCGGTGGCGCGCGGTGGCTGAAAAGGCGCGGTCTGGTGGCAGGGCGGCGGGTCGGGAGACTTCTGTAATGAATAGGCGATTTTTTCGTTATTAATGAAATATTGATATATATCAATAGCTTAAGTTTGTTTTTGCTTGGCTGATTGACGTCAGCGCAGGCACTCCGGATAAAAGCGATCGCTAAATAATTCTGCAATATTCTTGGCACTTATTCTCAAAATTAGTATATAGTTTTGTTTGGACCGGGCATTAGACCCGGTTTTGTTGCATCTAGTTATACTACAGTTGAGTATAAGGAGGCGCCATGCAAAGTCAAGCTACAGCCAGCACGCCCGTCACTGCTCCCGGAGCGACGGTCAGGCCGATTACGTTAATGACGCCGGAGATTGCCGCGCGCACTGCGCCTATTCACGCGCGTCTCCGTTCGGTGATTCCCGACGCCCGCTGGCAGCTGTTTGCTCCCGACATTGACGCCATTTTGCGCCTGAAGAAGGAGCGCAATGCGGTCATTCTTGCGCACAACTATCAAACCCCCGAGATCTTTCACGGCGTTGCCGACATCGTTGGCGATTCGCTGGCGCTGGCGCGCGAGGCGGCCAGGGTCAGCGCCGACGTCATTGTTCTGTGTGGCGTGCATTTCATGGCCGAGACTGCCAAGATCATCAACCCGGACAAGACGGTGCTGATCCCGGACATGCGCGCCGGGTGTTCGCTGGCGGACTCCATTACCGCCGCAGACGTGCGGCTGCTGCGTCAGAAGTACCCCGGCGTGCCGGTGGTCACTTATGTCAACACCTCCGCGGATGTGAAGGCCGAGAGCGATATCTGCTGCACCTCGGGCAACGCGGTCAAGATCGTGGAGAGTCTGGGTGTGAAGCGCGTGCTGTTTTTGCCCGACGAATATCTGGCGCAGAACGTCGCGGCCCAGACCGATGTGGAAATCATCGCATGGAAGGGCTACTGCGAAGTCCACGAATTGTTTACCGTCGCCGACATTGAAGAACTGCGCAACAAGCATCCCGGCATTACCGTGCTGGCGCATCCAGAATGCTCGCCCGATGTTGTCGATGCAGCCGACTTCAGTGGTTCAACCGCAGGCATGATTGACTACGTTGGAAGCCAGCGTCCGCCGCGGGTCGTGCTGGTCACCGAATGCTCCATGAGCGACAACATTGCCGTACAGTATCCGGACGTTGACTTTATCCGTCCCTGCCGACTGTGCCCGCACATGAAGCAGATCAGTCTGCCCAAGATTCGCGAAGCGCTGGAGAACATGACCTACGAGGTCAAGGTCGATGCAGCCATTGCCGTGCGCGCGCGTCTGGCGGTCGAGCGCATGCTGGCGGTGAAGTAGGACAGGATTGCAAATGACGCAGTCAGGGTCCGCATTTTCGCGCGATCGTGTTGTGATTATCGGTGGTGGGGTGGCGGGGCTGGCGACAGCCCTGTGTCTGGCCCCGATGCCGGTCACCTTGCTCGTGCATGCCCCGCTGGGCACTGAAGCATCAACTCCATGGGCGCAGGGTGGTATTGCTGCTGCATTGGGTGAAGATGATGCGCCGGCGCTGCATGCGGCCGATACGCTGGCGGCTGGCGCGGGTCTGACCGATCACGCGGTGGCCATGCGTGTCGCCAACGAGGCGCCTCGCTGCATCGAGGATCTGGTCGCGCTGGGTTTACCGTTTGATCGTGATGTCGCCGGCAAGCTGATGTTGGGACTGGAGGCGGCGCATTCCCGCCGTCGCATCGTGCATGCCGGGGGCGATGGCACCGGCCGTGCCGTGATGGACACCTTGATCCGCGCCGCGCGTGTCGCGCCGACAATTGATTTGCAGGAGTGCGTGCGGGCAACCGATCTCGTGGTCGAGAATGGTGTTGTCATCGGCGTCAAGGCCGTGCGTGGTGAAACCCCCTTGTTCCTGCCGGCGCGCGCTGTGGTGCTCGCGACGGGCGGGATCGGTGCGTTGTATACCTACACAACCAATCCGCTGGGTGCCATTGGCAGCGGCCTGGCACTGGCTGCGCGTGTCGGCGCGGTCCTGCGCGACATTGAGTTCGTGCAATTCCATCCCACGGCAATTGCGCTGGGCAAGGATCCCATGCCGCTTGCCAGCGAAGCGCTGCGTGGCGAAGGCGCGATACTCGTCAACGAACAGGGCGAGCGCTTCATGGCGAACATTCCTGGTGCGGAACTCGCGGCGCGCGACATCGTTGCACGCGCGGTATGGCGCGAAATCGAGCGTGGCGGGCAGGTGTTTCTGGATTCGCGGCGGGCGCTGGGTGCGAAAATCATCGCGCAGTTCCCATCCGTGACGGCGCTGTGCCGGCAGGCCGGGCTTGATCCGGTGGTGCGGCCCATACCGGTGCGTCCGGCAGCGCATTACCATATGGGCGGCGTTGCCGTCGACGGCGATGGACGCTCTTCCGTTGCAGGCCTGTGGGCCTGCGGTGAAGTTGCAGCGACCGGCCTGCATGGCGCCAACCGGCTGGCCAGCAATTCATTGCTGGAAGCGCTGGCCTTCGCGCGGTATATCGCCGCCGACATCAGCTCGGTTGCGGCGGGTCGTCCGGCCCGTCCGGTGGCATTGAATTGCGATACGGTGCTGACGCCATCCGAAGTGGCCCGTGACTGCGCCCAGTTTGCCGAGATCCGTGCGCTCATGACCCAGTCTGTGGGGGTCGTGCGGGATGCGGCCGCGTTGCGCGATGCCATCATTCGTCTGGAGCAACTGGCGCTGCAGGATAAGCCGGTATTTGGTTCGCAGCGGCAGAATCGCTCTGCCGATGCCGCCCTGATCGGAATGATGATTGCGATTGCCGCGCATGACCGGCACGAGAGTCGTGGCGCGCATTGCCGCATTGATTATCCCGCGGCGTTTCCCGATCCCGCCGGCGCTACCCGGATCACGCTGGCAGAAGCGCGTGTCAGGGCAGTGGCCATCGGCAACAGACAGACAATTGCGCAGGGCGCGTAATGGCGGATTCTGACGTGCTGCAAGCCTTGCCAGCGTTAATGGTCGAGCCTATCGTTCGCGCGGCCCTGCTGGAAGATCTGGGGCGTGCTGGTGACATCACGACGGCTGCTGTTATTCCACGCGAGACCCGCATGACGGGGGTTATCGCTTCGCGCCGGGACGGTGTCATCGCGGGGGCCGATGCGGCCATGATGGCTTTTGCGTTGATGGACTCAGCCGTCATTGTCACGCTGGAGAAGCCCGATGGGTCGCGCGTCGCGCCTGGCGATGTGGTGATGCGCCTGGCCGGACCGGCGCATGCCATTTTGTCGGCCGAGCGTGTCGCGCTCAATTTGCTGGGCCATCTGTCGGGCGTGGCGACGGCAACGGCGGCGCTGGTTGATGCGGTGCGCCCGCATCGCGCGCGCATCGTGTGCACGCGCAAGACCACGCCCGGTCTGCGTGCACTGGAAAAGCATGCGGTGCGTGCCGGTGGTGGCGCCAACCATCGCTTCGGACTCGATGACGCGGTGTTGATCAAGGACAACCACATTGCGGTTGCGGGCGGGGTGCGCCCGGCCATTGCACGTGCCCGCGGCGCGGTCGGTCATCTGGTCAGCATCGAGGTGGAAGTTGACACGCTGGCGCAGCTTGATGAGGCACTACAGGCGGGCGTCGATGCGGTGCTGCTGGACAATATGAATCCCCAACAACTGCAGGAGGCCGTACGCAGGGTGAACGGACGCGCCATAACCGAGGCCTCCGGCAACATCAGTCTGGCGACTGTGAACGCCGTGGCGGCATCGGGCGTTGACCTGATTTCCAGCGGCTGGATAACCCATAGCGCGCCGGTGCTTGATCTGGGACTGGACACGAGTATCTGAGGCGCGTCAAATAGCAGGGGCGTGCTCGAACAGGTGAGCACCCGGTGGCGGGACTATGCATTCGCGCCCGCCATTGGATTGTGATCGAACTCAGGAGTAATCAGATGGAACAACAGCGCTCGACTGACAATAGCTGCGGCGTGCGGGTTACGCGACTGGCAAGGAGCGCAATGCTGGCGGGCACTGCCGTGATGCTGGCATGGAGCATGAGTCCGGCGGTGGCACAGAATACGGCGGCGATTGCGGCGCAGGTACAGGCCTATCCGAACAAACCGATCCGCATCATCAATCCGTTTCCACCGGGCGGCGCAGGCGATGCGGTGTTGCGGATAGTGAGCCAGAAGCTCACTGAAGCATGGGGGCAGCAAATATTGCTGGACACCCGAGCCGGGGCCAGCGGTGCCATTGGGCTGCAGGCGGCCGCCAAATCCGCTCCGGATGGATACACCCTCGTGCTGGGTACCTCCAGCACGCATGCCATCAATCCCATCCTGCAGCCGGATTTGTCCTATGACGCGGTGAAGGACTTTGCGCCGATCTCCATGCTGATCGTCATTCCCAATATCATCGTTGCGCATTCTTCGGTGCCGGTTTCAAACCTGAAGGAGTTGATTGCGCTGGCGCGCAGCAAGCCGGGCCAGATCAGCTTTGCGTCCAATGGCAATGGCACATCCTCACATATGGCCGGCGAATTGCTGAACATCGAGGCGGGTATCAAAATCGCGCATGTGCCCTACAAGGGTGCCGGTCCAGCCGTCAGCGACGTGCTTGGCGGCCATGTGCAATTGTTGATTGGCGCGGTTGCGACATCCCTGCCGCATGTCATTTCGGGCAAGTTGAAAGCGCTGGGTGTCAGCAGCCTGAGGCGTTCGGCGGCAGCGCCCACGGTGCCGACGGTGGCTGAGTCGGGCTTTCCCGGCTTCGAGGTCGTGCAGTGGTTTGGCATTTTTGCGCCGGCCGCCACGCCCAGGGAACTCGTGGCCAAGCTGAATGGCGAAATCAATCGTGCGCTGACCCGTCCTGAAATCAATGCCGAGTTCACGCGTCAGGGTTACGGCGTTGAACCGCGCACCCCGGAGCAATTCTCGACCTACATCAAGGACGAAACGGTCAAGTGGACCAAGCTGATCAAGGAGGCGGGAATCCGTGCTGAATAACATCCAACTGAAGCTGCTTGCCAGCAACCGGGCCGTGATTGCTGCATGGATTGCTGCTGCACTCATGGTGGTGGTGCCTGCTGCGCAAGCGCAGAATGCGGCCGCCAATTATCCGAACAAGCCCATACGCGTGATCGTGCCCTTCGCCACCGGCGGTCCGACCGACATTCTGTCACGCGCCATCGGGCAGAAATTGACCGAACGCTGGGGGCAGCCCGTCCTCATCGACAATCGTGCCGGTGCCGGGGGCAACATCGGCGCCGAGATGACAGCCAGGGCCGCACCGGATGGTTATACGCTGTTGCTGGGAACGGCCGGCATTCTCATGGTCAACCCCAGTCTGTCGGCCGTGCGCTTTGACACGCTCAAGGATTTTGCGCCGATTGCGCTGACATCGAACCTGGGCAGCATCATGGTGGCGCATCCGTCATTGCACGTGAAGACGGTGAAGGAGTTGATCCAGTACGCCAGGGCCCGGCCCGGTCAGTTGAACTACGCGTCCTCTGGCAATGGCTCGGCCAGTCATCTGGGCATGGAGATGTTCAATCGCGCCACGCAACTCAATATCAAGCATATTCCCTACAAGGGGGCCGCACCGGGTGTGGCTGACCTTGTCGCCGGCAATGTGCAGGTCATGCTGATCGGCTTGCCGACGGTGATGCCGCAGGTGACGGCGGGCCGGGTAGTGGCGCTGGGCGTGCCGACGCTGACACCCTCGCTGCTGGCGCCAGGGGTTCCCACGATTGCCGAGTCCGGCGGCTTGCCCGGATTTGAAATCAGCAATTGGTTGGGGCTGGTGGCTCCCGCGGCAACGCCGCGCGCCATCATTGTCAAACTGAATGCCGAGGTGGTCGACCTGTTGCGGCTGCCGGATGTGAAGGAACAGTTGTTCAAGGGCGGCTTTGAGCCGACCGGCAGCACCATCGAGCAGATGGCCAGCGTGCTTGAAGCCGGGCTCAAGACCTGGGCAAAGGTGGTGAAGGAAGCCGGAATCACCATCGATTGATTCACGGCGGAGTGCGGGGGGATGGCAGCAGGAAATCGTTGCCGCTGCGTCTTGACCACGCCGCTGGCCGGGCTTAACCTGCTGGAGCAGTCTGGCTCTGGCCATTCTGCATTTGAGAGCACCCGACTCAGCGCGGTCGCGCGCCAGGTGTCGGATCGCATTCTAGGGAATACGATGTTCGAAGTTCGTTGCATGGTCGACAGCAAGGATGTGCTGGGCGAGTGCCCGGTCTGGTGTCCCGAGGAGCAGGTGCTTTGGTGGATAGATGTGTCCAGACCCGCGCTTTACCGTCTGGACACGACGACCGGGGACATCAGGACGCGCATACTACCCAAGCCGATCGGGTCGATTACGTTGTGCCAAGGGGGCGGGCTGCTACTGGCATTTCGTTCCGGCCTGGCCTCGATGGAAACCATGGACAGCCCGCTGCAATGGGTCGAACTGCCGGGGACGCGCCCGCAGGACGCGCGTTTCAATGACGGAAAATGTGATTCAAAGGGGCGATTGTGGATAGGTTCCATGGACCGCAATCTCAAGTCGCCGATCGGCGAGCTCTATCGTATTGAACGAACTGAGCAGGGATTCGTTTGCACCACAATGGACAGCGGGTTCACGATCTCCAATGGTATTGGCTGGAGCCCGGACGAGCGCACCATGTACTTTACCGATTCGCCGGCGCGTCGCATCTATGCCTATGATTTTGATGCGGTCGCCGGAAAGATTGCAAACCGGCGCGTCTTTGTGCAGTTCGATGACGACCCCGGACGGCCCGATGGTTGTGCCGTGGATGCCGAAGGATTTGTGTGGAGCGCGCGTGTTCACGGTTGGCGACTCGACCGCTATGATCCGCAGGGCAGGCTGGAACGCACCATACCGCTGTCTTTTGAGCGGCCAACCAGCCTGGTTTTCGGTGGACCGAAACTTGAGACCCTTTACGTGACTTCATCTAACATGAGTTTCTCGGCGGAAGAATTGTCCAGGCAGCCTCAGGCAGGGGGCTTGTTTGCCATCGAGACTGGCATCAAGGGGCAGCACGAGCACCGTTTTTCAGGGTAGTGATTCCATTCGCGGCATTCAAACAGCAAGTCTGCAAAACAAGGGGGAATTGACATGATGAACGAAAGTTTTCTGGCACGTTGGGCGACGCGTCTGCTGGGTGTGGTGGCCTTGCTTCCGGCACTGGCCATGGCGCAGGCTGTTCCCAACACCGATGCCAAGCTCTATGACGCTGCCAAAAAGGAAGGTTCGCTGGTCTGGTACGAAAGCGGCCCGCTGGAGCCGATGAAGGATGTGGCCAACGAGTTCGAGAAAAAATATCCCGGCATCAAGGTGGAAGTGCTGCGCATCGTTGGGGTGCAGCAATACCAGCGTTTCATGCAGGAGGTTCAGGCCAAGCGCCACTTTGTCGACATTTTGCACATCAGCGACAAGCCCAGCATGGACACGTTGATTACCGACGGCCATGTGGCGGATTGGAAGGTGCCCATGCACGACCGCTTCCTGCCGGTATTCCGAATCAAGACTCACGCATACGCCAATTACACGACCGATAACGCCATTGTGTACAACGTCAACAAGGTGACGCCCGAGGAGGTAAAGATCCTCGAGAGCAGCTGGAAGGGCGTGCTTGATCCGCGTTTCAAGGGGCGCTTTGCCGTGTCCAACATGAAGTGCGGTGCGTGTTACGCCTCCATCCACATGTTTCTTGACCCCAAGATGAAGGAAACCTACGGCCTGGATTTCCTGAAGAAGGTGGCGGCGCAGAAGCCGGCGGTGTATTCCGAAGTGCTGGTTGGGCTGGATCGTGTGATTGCCGGTGAGCATGACTTCACCTTCTGGACCTGGGAAGGCATTGCCAATACCAAATGGCTGCAGGGGGCGCCGATCCGCTGGGTGCGTCCTTCACCAACACCGGACTTTGGCAACTCCTGGCAGGCGGTTTCCAAATATGCGCCCCACCCCAATGCGGCACGCCTGTTCCAGAACTGGTCCTTCAGTGCTGAAGGCGCTGTCGTGCTCCAGGAAAAATACGGTTCTGCAACGACGATGAGCGGCGTGGCAGACAAGCGCAAGGTGGCCAAGGAGTCCTGGTACCACCCGATCAAGCAGCGCTACAACCCGGATTTTGTTCGTTGGGACTCCGAGTTCCATCGTGACATGGATCTGTGGTCCAAGGTCCTGCAAGACGCGCGTTGAGCAGCGTATCAAACGCAGCAGTTGAGGTGGTGGCAAGCGAATCGGCCGGCCAGAGGACTTCCATTCCGATGAAATTGAGATTTTCGGCGGCCGGTTTGCTGTGGGTGGTACTTGCGGCGGCGGTTTTCGCGATTGCCGTCGTGCCGCTTATCTATACGGTTGATGCGGCGTTCTACCGGGAGATTCGAACCGGACTGTCCAGTGAGCGCAGTCTGACCGCGGTGGTCAACGTATTCACCAGTGCCGAGTACCTCGGATTTCTGTGGAATGCGATTCTGCTCGCCACCCTCGTCACGCTGGCCTCGGTCGTGGTTGGCGTGGCGATGGCGTTGGTACTCGGACGCACCGATCTGCCCGGACGCGGTGTGTTTGACCTGTTGGTCATCATGCCGATGTTCCTGTCGCCGTTTACCGGATTGATCGCCTGGATCGCCATGGGTTCGGTGAAAACCGGGTTCATCAACGTCACCCTGATTTCCATTGCCAAGTGGCTGGGCTTCGATCTGCCGCCGCTCGTCAATATCTGGAGCTATGCTGGCGTGGTGTGGGTGATGTTTCTCTTTTTTACCTCGCCAGTCTATCTGTTCACGGTCAGCAGCCTGCGCTCGATGGACACCGCACTGGAAGAGTCCTCGCGCACCAGCGGCGCCACCGCGATGCAGACGCTGTTGCGCATTACGCTGCCCATGCAGTTGCCGGCGATCCTGTCCTCCGCACTGCTGGTGTTCATACTGGCGGCCGAGATGTACACCATTCCCGGCCTGATCGGCTCCACGGTCGGATTCACCACGCTGCCCTGGCGCATCTATCAGGACTCGACATCATTTCCGGTGCATCAGGCGCATGCCGCAGCAGCGGGCACGCTATTGCTGCTGCTTGCGATTCTGGGCGTGTGGCTGCAGCGGCGCATCACGAGGATGTCCTCGCGCTATGTGACCATCAGCGGCAAGGGTTTTCGCAGCAGCCCGCTCAAACTGGGCAAGTGGAAGTTTTTCGCTTATGCGCTGGTGCTGGGTTTCATCCTGTGCGCTGACGTTCTGCCGATTGCCGGACTGCTTGTCTCGTCGCTGATGAAATACAGCGCACCCGCCATCACCACCGAGATCTTCACGCTGGCACATTACGCCCAGATCTTCACCCTGCAGAACATGCTCGACGCGCTGTGGAACACCGCCTGGCTGGCCGTGCTGAGTGGTGCTGCCTGTGTGCTGATGGGCTTCATCATCAGTTACATGGATGTGCGGCGCCCCGGGCGCGCAACCCAGATGCTGGCCTTCATCGGCGTGTTGCCGGTTGCTGTTCCCGGCCTCGTCTATGGTATCGGACTGCTGTGGGTCTATATCCAGACCCCGCTGTATGGCACTGCGTGGGTTCTGTTGCTCGCCTATATCGCCAAATTCCTGCCCTACGGCATCATGACCAGTCGCTCGGGCATCCTGCAACTGCATCCTGAAATGGAAGAGAGCGCGCGCATGTCCGGGGCCACCAGCCTCAAGGTATTGCAGGCGGTCACCATGCCGCTGATGAAGACCACGCTGATCGCAGTGCTGGTGTTCGTGATGCTCCAGAGCATCAAGGAGTTGTCGGCGTCGGTGCTGCTCTATACGCAGAAGAGCCAGGTGCTGTCGGTGCTGACATGGCATTACATGGATGCCGGGAATTATCAGTTCGCCGCTGCCGTCGGTGTCGTGCAGACAGTCATGATGCTGCTGCTGGTGGTGCTGACGCGGGCGGTATTCAGGGTCAAGCTGGAAAAGTCGGTGGCCGGCTAGTCGATAGGGGACATCTAAAAATTGTCATTCTGAGGCCGTAGGCCGAAGAATCTGCTTTGTGCGCACTACGAAAAGCGGATTTCTCGCTTCGCTCGAAATGACAATATTGGAATTATTAGAGATGCCCGGTAGTCAATTGCAGGAGTTTTTGTCGTGCTGGAAAGTTTCAAGCATCTCCAAGTTCTGGAAATCGCCGAGGGCGTTGCCGGTCCGGTTTGCGGGCTGCTGTTTGCCGATCTGGGCGCGCAGGTGCGCAAGTTCGAACCGCCGCAGGGTGATCGGGCGCGCGAGTGGGGGCCGCAGGCCGGCGAGCACAGTTCCGCCATTTTCGAACAACTCAATCGCGGCAAGCAGAGTGTGCGCTGGGATGCCGGTACCGCGGAGGGGCGCCATCAGCTGGAAGCGGCTGCCGCGCAGGCCGATGTCGTGCTGGTGCAGATGGACCCGGTCGATCGGGCCGCCTGTGGCATTGACTGGCGTGCCCTGGTGGCGAAGCACCCGGGCCTGATCGTCTGTGAAATTGACGACCTGGGTGATCGTGGTCCCCTTTCGGGATTGCCGGCATCGGAGCTGACCGTGCAGGCCATGTCGGGCTTCTGGCGCTACCTTGGCGAAGTCAACGGCGTTCCCTGTCGCGTCGGTTACGAGATCGGCTGGATGGCCGCCGGCACGCATGCATTTCATGCCGCTGCTGCTGCGCTTTATTCGCGCATGCGTTCAGGCGAAGGCCAGTACGTGCGCTTGTCGTCGCTGGGCGCATTGTTGTCGATGAAGTCCATCCTGTTTGCCGCCAACAGCAAGCCCGATGAGTGGCTCGGTTTTCATCTGATGGGTCCGCGCTGGCCGCCCGACATCGCCTGGACGACGCTGGACGGACAAGTCACTTTCGACTTCCGTCACCAGCAGCGCGACGAGTGGGCGGCATTTTGCAGGACCGTGGGGCTGGGGCATCTGCCCGACCATCCGGATTACAAGGACTGGCGTTCCACCATCTACATCGGCGATCGGCGCTTTGAATACGGGCAGCCCTACCGTAACGTGTTTGCACGCATGACCTGTGAACAGGCATCGGCACTCATCAACGCCCATGGCGGGATCTCGGTGAAATTTCATGACTACGCCGAGACGCTGGCCCATCCTCAGACCAAGGTGCTGGAGCCGCTGGTGAGCGTAGAGGATGCTCCGCCCGGTGCGCGTGCGCAACTGGGCGTGCATTATCGCTATGCCGATGTCGCCATGCGGACCCGCATGCCGCGCGCCCCCAGGCTTGGGGAGCATGATGGCGTGCCATTGCCGTTGCGCCAGCGCGCGACCATTCGGGCGTCGGCTGCAAAGGGCCAGCTGCCGGACGGCGGCCCGCTGCAGGGCATAAAGGTGCTGGATGCCAGCATGGGTGCGGTGGGGCCCTGGTCGGGTGTGCTGCTCGGCGCGCTGGGCGCGGATGTAGTCAAACTTGAATCGCCTCAAGGTGACTTCATTCGTGCCGTCATGCCCACGCAGAACGGGCTGGGCACGACCTATATTTCGACCAACTTCAACAAGCGTGGCATCGTGCTTGATCTGAAGAACCCCGAAGCGCGCGCGCATGCGCATGCGCTGGCGCGCCAGGCCGATGTGTTCATCGAGAACTTCCGGCCCGGGGTGGCCGATCGCATCGGCGTCGGCTACGCGGAATTGTCGGCGGCCAATCCACGATTAATCTATGCCTCGGCATCGGGCTTCGGCCCGAAAGGGCCCATGGTCGACATCGGCGCCACCGATCCGCATATCCAGCCTTTCACCGGATCGAGCTCGGTCAATGGGCTGTCCGGGGGCATTGCCCAGCGCTGGCGCTGGTACGGGCACTTTGATACCACCACGGCCACGGTGATCGTGCAGGGCGTGCTGTCGGCGCTGATGGAGCGGGAAGTGACCGGGCGGGGCAAATTGCTGCAAGTCACTATGCTGGAAGCCGCGCTGGCCCTGCAGCGGGTGCGTCTGGCCGAGCATCTGGCCGGCGGCGAGACCGGGCCAATGGGATCGGGCACCAGCTATCTGGTACCGGACCAGGCCTTCAAGGCACAGGACAAGTGGGTTGCCGTATCGGTCACCAGTCGCGCGCAATGGAGCGGGTTCTGCGCAGCTCTGGGCAGATCCGACATTGCGACTCATCCTGACTATGTGAGCAATCCTGAGCGCATGCGCCATCGCGATACGCTGATTCCGCTGCTGGAGGCCGAGTTCTCCAAACGGCCGTCCGCGTATTGGCTGATGATGTTGCGCAAAGCCGCAGTGCCGTGTGCCACTTTCGCCACCATGGATGAATTCCGCTATCACACGCACTATCTCGAAAACGGCATGGTCCACACCCATGACACGCCGCATTGGGGGCCGCTGATGATGGGCGGGATTCCCTGGCGTTTCGACAGGACGCCAGCGCAAATGCGGCCGGGCACGCTGCCGGGCGAATGCACCAGTGAATTCATTCAAGGTCAATGGCCGCCTCTGGGCGCGAAAGGGTAGTCAACGATGTCGAATATTTCCATCCGCGGGCTGGTCAAGAATTACGGAAAGCATCGTGCCGTCGCCGGCATCAGTCTCGATATCGCCGAGGGTGAGTTCCTCGTACTGCTCGGACCCAGTGGCTGTGGCAAGACCTCCATCCTGCGCTGCATTGCCGGCCTTGAAGAGGTGTCCGGTGGCGAGATCGTCATGGGCGACCGGGTCGTATCCTCAACGTCGCAGTCGATTCCGCCGGAACAGCGCTCCATCGGCATGGTGTTCCAGTCGTATGCGTTGTGGCCGCACAAGACGGTCGAAGAAAATGTCTCCTTCGGTCTGGGTCTGAAGAAGCTGCCTACCTCGGAGATCAAGCCCAAGGTCGAACGCGCGCTGGCGCTGGTCGGGCTGACCGACTATGCCACGCGCGCCATCAGTCAGTTGAGCGGCGGCCAGCAGCAGCGCGTGGCGCTGGCACGGGCCGTCGTGCTGGAGCCCAGTGTGTTGTTGTTTGACGAGCCTCTGTCCAATCTGGATGCCAAGCTTCGCGAGCACATGCGCTTTGAGTTGCGTCAGCTGCAGAAAATGCTGGGCATCACCACCGTCTATGTCACGCACGACCAGCAGGAGGCCATGGTGGTGGCCGATCGCATCGTGCTCATGCGTGAAGGGCGCATCGACCAGATTGGCGGGCCGGCCGATATCTACAATCGACCGGCTTCCCTGTTCGGCGCGGATTTCATCGGACTGGCCAACATCCTGCCAGGCATCGTCAGCGCCGGCACCGGTGGCGCTGGCACGCGGGTCATGCTCGACGGCGGCGTGGAAATCGACAGTGCGGCCAGTGGCCTTGCCCCGGGGGCCAAGGTGGATGTGATGTGCCGGCCGGAACACCTGTCCATTTCCACCAGCGCGCTGACTGGTGAAAACGTATGGCATGGCACGGTACATCACACGTTTTTTCTTGGCAATGCAGCTGACGTCTACGTCGATGTGGGCAAGGTGCAATTGCGTTCCCTGCTCAGCCCGCCACGGATCCTGGAGGACGGGCGGGAAGTCTGGGTTCAGGTGCCGGCCGAAGCGGTCATGCTGTTTGAACGAAAGGCAGCGTAGATGAGCGGCAATTACCTTCCTGATGGCGTCCCGTCGCCGCATCCCACCCAGGACGATTATCCGTTCTGGGACTATTGCAAGGAGCACGAGTTGCGCATCCAGCAATGCGCCGCCTGCAATACCTTCCGTCATCCGCCACGGCCGGTGTGCGGGGAGTGCGGACATTTCACCTGGAACTGGACAGCGGTGAGCGGACTCGGAACGGTGTTTTCATACACCATCATCAACCACTCGGTTCATCCGGCCTTGAAGGAGAGCTTGCCCTATAACGTGGCGGTGGTGTTGCTTGACGGGGTGGGTGATGTGCGACTGGTCAGCAATGTCATTGATGCGGCACCGGAACAAATGCGCATCGGCCTGCCGGTGGAACTGGTGTGGCAGGACCTGCCTGACGGCATGGCGCTGCCACGCTTTCGCAAAGGCGGAGCCGCGTGATGACTGAATCAGTGAATAGGCCGCAGCGCGCAGCATTTGCCGATCGCACCAGCATCGTGGGCATCGGCGAGTCCGAATACACCCGCTGGGGCGGCATCAAGGATCGCTCCGAATATCAGCTGTGCCTGGAAGCCATCACCAGGGCTGCCGCGGATGCCGGCATCGATGTCAAGGACATCGACGGGTTTTGTTCCTATGGCTATGAACGCCATGAACCGGTGCAGGTGCAGGTGGCGCTGGGCATTCCGGAGATGCGTTTCTCCAATCTGGTGTGGGGCGCGGGCGGCGGGGCGTGTGCCGGTGCCGTGATGAATGCCGCGCTGGCCGTGCATGCGGGCATCTGCAAATACGTCGTGGTGTATCGCTCCATCTGTCAGGGGCAGTACGAGCGCTACGGCCACTATCGCGAGCGACCGGCGGGCGGCCAGTACATGGCGCCCTTCGGGCTGATGTCGCCGGCGCAGATGGTGGCGCTGACCTTCCGTCGCCACATGCACGTGTATGGCAGCACCGCCGAGCAGTTGTCGCACGTGGCACTGGCCTGTCGCGAGCACGCCTTGCGCAATCCGCGCGCCGTGCGCTACGGCCAGCCGCTGACGCTGGAACAGCATCGCAGCGCGCGCGTCATCGCCGATCCATTCCGCCTGCACGACTGCTGCCTGGAAACCGACGGTGCCTGCGCGCTTATCGTGACCTCAAACGAGCGTGCCCGCGATGGACGCGCGCCGCCGGTGCGCATACTGGCGGCCGCGCAGGCGAGCAACAAGGGCTGGGGGCTGGGTCCGATGGGCTCGCACAACATGCCGATTGAAGACTATCCCTCGGTCAACTCCAAGGCACTGGCCCGCGCGCTGTTCGACATGGCCGGCATCGCGCCGAAAGACATCGACTGCGCGCAGATCTACGATGCCTTCACCGGCATCGTCATCATGGCGCTGGAGGATTTCGGCATCTGCGCGCCGGGAGAAGGCGGTCCCTTTGTTGCTGCAGGCAACCTGCTCTGGCCGCACGGCAAGCTGCCCAGCAATACCTCGGGCGGACTGTTGTCCGAAGGCTATGTGCATGGATTGAATCTGGTGACCGAGGGCGTGCGCCAGATGCGCGGCACATCGACTTCACAGGTGGCCGATGCCCGGACCTGCCTCGTCACCAGCGGTGGCGCGCAGGCGCACAAGAGCGCGCTGATTCTCGCCAACTAGCGCTGACAAGTCTTTTCTCTGGCAGCAGTCATCGGTCGGCACTTTTTTCAACCCAATTCAGGATCGCAATGCAAGCAATGCACTCAGCCTACACGCTCCCGCTGGAACAGCGGCTGCTTCCCCCCATCCTCGCCGCACAGGCAATTCAGGAACGTGACCGTCCTTACCTGACCTTCGAGAAGCGTACCTGGACATTCGGCGAAACGCACGAAACGGTACGCGCCGTGGCGCGCGGACTGCGTAGCCTGGGCGTGCAAAAACGCGAATCGGTGGCGTTGCTGCTGCATAACAGCGCCGACTTCGTATTCTCCTGGTATGCCTGCACGCTGGTCGGCGCGGTGTTTGTGCCGGTCAATCCCTCCTACACCGGATATCTGCTCGAGTATGTGCTCGGTGATGCCGGTGTGCGCGGCCTGATCGTCCAGCGTGATCTGGCACCGGCGCTGGCAACGCTCAGTGCCGAGGCGTTGGCGCGCCTGCAGTGGGTCGCGGTCGTCGGCGGCATCGACGGTCTGCAACTGCCGCCAGGACCGGGACGTTATCTCGATTACGCAACATTGCCTCAGGCGACCGGGCCGGACCCGGAGGTTTCCACCGATTTTCGCGACCTGCAATCCATCATGTACACCTCGGGAACGACCGGCCCTTCCAAGGGCGTGATGCTGCCCAATGCGCATTTCTTCGGTTCCTCGATGACCTTCCTGCGCGCGCTGGGCCTCAATCGCGATGACATTCTATTTACGCCGCTGCCGCTGTTCCACGGGCTGGCCAGCCGGCTCGGCGTGTTGCCGGCGCTGATGGTGGGCGCGCATGCCGTGGTGGTCGATCGTTTCAGCGCCAGCAAGTACTGGCAGCAGGCCACCGAATGCGGCGCGTCAGTCGGCCATTGCATGTTCACCATTCCGCCGATACTGATGGCGCAGGCGCCCGGCCCCTACGACCGTGCGCACAAGCTGCGCGCCATGTACAACGCGCATGCCGATCTGGAGTTCGAAAAGCGCTTCAACGTGCGCATCGTCGAGGCCTACGGCGCCACCGAAACCGGGCTGACGATCTACACCCACTGGCCCGAGCGCAAGGTGGGTTCCTGCGGCAAGGCGCATGAAGACTGGGAGATTGAACTGGTCGACGACAACGATCTGCCAGTGCCTGATGGTGAAGCCGGCCAGCTGGTGGCGCGCCCGAAGCGGCCGTGGATCATGATGGAAGGCTATATCAACAAGCCAGCCGAAACGCTGCGTACCGCGCGCAATCTCTGGTATCACAGCGGCGATTACGCGCGCCGGGATGCCGATGGCTACATCTTCTTTACCGGCAGGCTGAAGGAGCACATCCGCCGTCGCGGCGAGAACCTGTCGTCCTATGAAATCGAGCGTGTCGTCACCAGTCATCCGGACGTGGCTGACTGTGCTGCCGTTCCCTATCCGTCGCCCTCCGGTGAGGACGACATCCGTTGCGTCATCGTGTGCAAGCAGGGCACCAGCCTGACCGCGCCGGCGCTGATGGACTGGTTGCAACCGAACATGCCGCCGGCCATGCTGCCGCGCTACATCGAGTTCGTTGCGGCGCTGCCTTACACGCCCTCGCAGAAGGTGGAGAAGTACCGCTTGATCGAGGATGGCCTCGGGGTCACTGCCTGGGACAAGGAAGCCGCCGGCTACAAGACGGCTCGCGAGTTGGCCGGAAAGAAATAAAACGGGTTTTGCACGAACATGGAATCAATTTCAAAATGAAGTTTGAGGGTTTGACCAGAGGTCATGTTTTGTGTGCGGATAGCTGCATCATCCGCACACAAAACATGACCCGCAAGGACGGATTCTTCGTCCGCGCAGGGCTTTCACAGAAATCCTCGCGCGCTTCGCTTGCGGCCTCGGGTTGTGGGTACGGATTCACATCATCCGCACCCACAACCCGAGGTCTGGTAATGCTTTCGCATGCATTTCGGGGCGGTTGCAGCTCATTTTGAAGCCGGCTTTTATTCAATCCAGCAGAGGAACAGGTATGCCAGATCAGAGCTTGCGAAATCGCGCCGCGGTGATAGGCGTGGGGACCACCAAATTTGGACGATTACCCGGCAATGACACCTACGATCTGGGTGCCTGGGCCCTGCGCGAGGCGCTGGACGATTGCGGGCTGAAAGCCTCCGACATCGATGGCGTCATCGTCAATCGTATTCCGGACTATCAGCGTTTTTGTGAGGCCTTCGGCCTCAATCCGCGTTATGCGTTGATGACGCCGGGCCAGGGACGCATGTCCGGTGCGACGATTGAACTCGCCGCGATGGCGATTGCTGCGGGCATGGCCAAGACCATCGCGCTGGTCTATGGCAATGATGGCCGCTCGGCTGGCGACAAATACGGTGGCGAGACCGATCGCTATGGCAGTGGCGGCGCGGGACAGTTCTTTCCGTACGGCATGACCTCACCTGGCGCCGTGCATGCCATGATGTTCGCGTGCCACATGCACCAGTTTGGCACCACCAGCGCGCAGCTTGCCGCCGTGTCAGTGGCATTCAGAAAGCACGCCGCGCTCAACCCGAATGCGGTGATGCGCAAGCGGGTGACGGTGGAGGACCATCAGGAGTCCACCTTCGTCGCGGCGCCGCTGCACATTCTTGACTACTGTCTCATCAACGATGGCGGCGTCGCGCTGATCCTGACCTCGGCCGAGCGCGCCCGCGACGCGAAGAAGCCGCCGGTCTACATCCGCGGCTTTTCACAGGCGACCAAACTCGAAGAGTCGGCGTTGCCGCCCGAGGACTACTGGTACGGGCCGATGCAGGCCGCTGCCAAGGACGTCTACGAGATGGCCGGCGTGAAGCATGAGGACCTTGACGCGCTGATGATCTACGACAATTTCTCTCCGACCGTGTTGTTCAGCCTGGAAGGTTTCGGCTTCTGCAAGCAGGGCGAGGGCGGCGACTGGATGCAGGGCGGGCGGCTGGAACTGGGTGGGCAATTTCCAACCAATACCAGCGGCGGCCATCTGTCGGAGAGTTACATGCAGGGATGGGCACTGAATGCCGAAGCGGTGCGTCAGTTGCGCGGCGAATGCGGCGAGCGCCAGGTGAAGGATGCGCGCCTGATCCAGTACATGTGTGCCGCGCCCCTCATGACCTCGATCATCTACGGGAGCGATGCAACATGAGCAACTACCTCAAGCCATTGCCCAAGATTGACGAGCGCAATCGCGCCCACTGGGACGGTGCCCGCGAGGGCCGGCTGATGATGCAGGCCTGCGACCACTGCGCTGCGCTGCGTTATCCCTTCAGCAGCCTGTGCCCGAAATGCCAGAGCACCGGGAGTTCATGGAAAGAGGTGAGCGGCAAGGGGCAGGTCTGGTCCTGGTGCGTGTTCCATCGCGTCTACTTCAAGGGCTTCGAGGGCGAGATGCCCTACAACGTGGTGCTGGTGAAGCTCGATGAAGGCCCGCGCATCTACAGCAATATCATCGGCGTGGACAAGGACAAACTGCGCATCGGCATGCGCGTGCGCGCCGTGTTCGACCAGGCCACCGATGATGTGACACTGGTGAAATTCGAGGAGGACAAATCATGAAGGGGATGATGCGGGCAGTGGTGATCGATGCGCCGGGCGCGGCCGAGGTCATGCAGGTGCGCGATGTGCCGATTCCGGAGATGCGCCCAACCGATGTATTGATACGCGTCGAAGCCTGCGGCGTGTGCTTTCATGATGTGGTCACGCGCAATGGCGTGATGAAGCGCGGCATCAAGATGCCGGTGATTCCCGGGCACGAAGTCTCCGGTATTGTCGAGGCGGTCGGGCCGCAGGTGCGCGGTTTCAAGGCTGGCGATCGCGTGACCACGGCGCAGCGCCGGCATATCTGCGGCTATTGCATGTACTGCCGCAGCGGCCGCGAGACCTCCTGCGAGGAACGTGAATTTCTCGGTGACATCGGCCTGAATGGCGGCTATGCCGAATATGTCGCCGTGAGCCAGGATAATGTGTGCAGTGTGCCGGCCGGCGTGCCCCTCGATCAGGCAGCCATCTGCGCCTGTGCCATCGGCACCGAATTGAATGCCGTGCGCGACGTGGCGCATGTGCAGGCGGGAGAGAAAGTGCTGGTCACCGGCGCCGGTGGCGGCCTGGGCATACACGGCATCCAGTTGGCGCGCCTGTCCGGCGGTTACGTGGTCGCCGTCACGTCTTCTGCCGAGAAGGCCAAAATCATTGCCGAGCATGGCGCCCATGAAGTGCTGCTGGTGAAGCGCGACGAGGATTTCTCGGATGCGGTCAAGGCGGTGACCGGCGGTCTGGGCGTGGATGTGGCCATCGACAACGTCGGCAGTCCCACCTTCTCCGCCACGCGCCGTAGCCTTGCCATGGGGGCGCGCTGGATTTTCGTCGGGCAGGTGACCGGCGAATTCGTGAAGCTCAATCCGGCACAGTTGTTCATGCGCGACATCTCCATCAAGAGCGCCAAGAGCACCTCACGCAAGCAGTTGCAGGATTCGCTGGAACTGGTGGCACGCGGACAGGTGAAGCCGGTGATCACCGGAGAGTTGCCGTTGTCGATGGCGCATCAGGCGCATCGTGAAGTGGAGTCCGGCCGTTCCACCGGGCGTATTCTGTTGAAGCCGGCGTTGTAAGCGTGCATCCAAGAAGGAGGTTCTGATGTTCAACTACTGTTATCTGGCGCAGGTGCGTCGCCCGCTTGCTTTGCTTGCGCTCGCGGCGATGTTCATGCCGTCATTCGGCATCGCGCAGACCTACCCCGCTGATGATGCGAAGCTCTTTGAGGCAGCCAAAAAGGAAGGCACGGTGGTCTGGTATGAAAGCGGGCCGATCGAGCCCATGCTGGAAGTCGCCGCGGACTTCCAGAAGCTGTATCCCGGCGTCAAGGTCGAGGTGCTGCGCATTGTCGGCGTGCAGCAGTATCAGCGCTTCATGCAGGAGGTTCAGGCCAAGCGACATATGGCCGACATACTTCACATCAGCGATCAGCCCAGCATGGCCGCGTTGGTCGCTGACGGGCATGTTGCCGACTGGAAGGTGCCGGCGCATGATCGCTATGCACCGGCCTTCCGGCTGCAGAATCACGCCTATGCCAATGCGCTGCAGACCAGCGCCATCATCTATAACGTCAACAAGGTGACCGCGGAGGAAATCCGCATTCTGGAGGCGAGCTGGAAGGGCGTGCTTGACCCGCGTTTCAAGGGCCGCTTTGCCGTGACCGCCGCCAAGACCGGTGCCAGCTATGCCGGTGTGCATTTGTTCATGGACCCCAAGCTGCGCAAGGAATACGGCCCGGAGTTCCTGAAAAAGGTGGCGGCGCAAAAGCCCGCAATCTATGCAGGAACCCTGCAGGCCCTGGACAGGGTGGTCGCAGGTGAGCAGGCATTCACATACTGGTCCTGGGAAGCCGTTGGTTATACCCAGTGGCTGCAGGGGGCACCGGTACGCTGGCTGTTTCCGGCGCCGACACCCGAGTGGGGCAATTCCTGGCAGGCCGTCTCGAAATACGCACCGCACCCGAATGCCGCGCGACTGTTTCAGAACTGGTCGATGAGCGAAGCGGGTGCCATTTCCCTGCAGGAAAAATATGGCGTGGCCACCACTATTCGCGGCGTGGCTGACCGCCGCAAGGTCGCCAAGGAATCCTGGTACAAGCCGGTCAAGCAGCGCTACGACGTCGATTTCAAGCGCTGGGACAACGACTATCACAAGGATATGGACCTGTGGGACAAGGCATTGCAGGAGGCGCGTCAATGAGACTGCATGCGCTTGCCGGCAAGCCGGCACCGGCCGATTCATTGATCGATGTGAATGCGCTGCAGCGCGCCTACCGCGAACTGACCCCTGATCCGGCCAATGCCGCGCAACAGGTGAGCTTCGGCACCAGCGGCCATCGCGGCAACCCGTTCGACAGCAGTTTCAACGAGGCGCACATACTCGCCATGACGCAGGCCATCTGCGAATACCGGCAGGCGCAGGGAATCAGCGGGCCACTGTTCCTGGGCAAAGACGCCCATGCCGCGTCCGGGCCGGCTGAGCGCACCGCACTTGAGGTGCTGATTGCCAACGATGTTGCCGTGTGCGTGCAGCGTGACGACGGATTCACGCCGACTCCGGTCATCTCGCATGCCATCCTGATTCACAACCGGGGTGCCACGCAGCCGCGTGCCGACGGCATCGTGATCACGCCATCGCACAACCCGCCGGCGGATGGCGGATTCAAATACAACCCGCCGCACGGCGGCCCGGCCGACACCGATGTGACTGGCTGGATACAGGACCGCGCCAATGCGCTGCTGCGCGAGCGCAACGCCGGCGTGAAGCGTGTGCCGTATGCAACGGCGCGCCAATCGTCGCATTGCCAGGCAATCGATTTCGGTGACGCCTATATCGCCGATCTCGCCGCGGTGGTCGATATGGAAGCCATCCGGCGCTCAGGCATCAAGATCGGCGTCGATCCGCTCGGCGGAGCGGCAGTCGCGCTGTGGCAGCCGATTGCGGAGCGCTATGGACTCAATATCGACATTGTGAATCCGTCAGTGGACCCGCGCTTTGGCTTCATGACGCTCGATCATGACGGCAAAATCCGCATGGATTGCTCCAGCCCGTACGCCATGGCGGGCCTGGTCGCGCTGAAGGACCGATTCGACATTGCCTGGGGCAATGACGCCGACGTCGATCGTCACGGTATTGTCACGCCTTCGGCCGGCCTGATGAATCCGAATCACTATCTGGCCGTCGCAATCCATTATCTGGTGACGCATCGGCCGCAATGGCCGGCTTCGGTCGTCATCGGAAAGACGCTGGTCAGCAGCACGCTGATCGACCGCGTGGCAAGCGACGTGGGGCGCCGCCTGTTCGAGGTGCCGGTGGGCTTCAAATGGTTTTCACCCGGACTCTACGACGGCACACTGTGCTTCGGTGGCGAGGAGAGCGCCGGCGCCAGTTTCCTGCGTCGCGATGGTTCGGTGTGGACCACCGACAAGGACGGCATCATCCTTGGGTTGCTGGCCGCGGAAATCACCGCAGTCACCGGCAAGGATCCGGCCGCGTATTACAACAGCCTGGCCGATCGCTTGGGACGCTTTCACTACACGCGCATTGATTCGCCCGCGACGCGTGCCCAGAAGGATGCGCTGAAAAAGCTCTCGCCAGAGTCGGTGACAGCGCAGACCCTCGCTGGAGATCGCATCATCGCCAAACTGGTGAATGCGCCGGGCAATGGCGCTGCGATCGGCGGCTTGAAGGTCGTGTCTGAGGGGGGCTGGTTTGCGGCGCGCCCATCGGGCACCGAGGATATCGTCAAGCTCTACGCGGAAAGTTCGCGAAGCCAGGCGCATCTGAACGAAATCATCGTCGAGGCGCAGGCGATCATTTCTGGGTGATGATATCAATCATTACATCAATGATTATAAAGTAATGTATTTTTTATTAAAATGATAATAAAAAACTTGTAAAATTGATGGGCTCCTGCGCTACAGGAGCCTGAGTTCAATGCCCGCCGCGATCGCCCGCGAGTTCGCGTGGTTGCATCAGCCGGAATGCGATGAGCGCAAGCAGCATCAGCATGGCCACCAGCAGGAAGGCCACGCCCCAGGCCAGTTGCGACATGCCGCCGGCCAGATCGAGCGCATAGCCGATCATCAGCGGCCCGACAAAGCCGCCGCTGTACCCCAGCATGGAATGCACTGCCAGCGTTGCGCCGCGGCGCGAGGGCTCGGCGGTGCCGGCCGCGCCGGCGGTCAGCGACGATGAGTCCAGCCACGCCACCAGGCCGTAGATCAGCAGCATCACCACCGCGATGGTGTACGAAAGAGAACCGATGAATCCGATGCAGCCGCTCACCACGATGGAGGCCAGCATGGCCAGCGTGATCAGTTTGCGGCGTCCCCAGCGAATCGCCGTTTCGTTGCCGAGCACGCTGGCGAGCGTGCCGATCAGACCCAGCGCGGTCAGCACGTAATTCGGCGAGACGCGTGCCTCGGCGCCGGTGCTGAGCGCCACGTAAGCCAGAAAGGCCACGCCCCAGCCGCGCAGCGCATTCATTTCCAGCGTGTGCGCGCAATAGGCGAGCGCATAGGCCATGGCCGAGCGGTTGCGAAAGACCGCTCGGAAATCAAACAAGGCCTGGCCGTCGCTGGCTTTGGGCAAAGGGGTGGTCCGGCGCGGCACCAGCAGCGCCACCAGCAGCCAGGCCGCCATGGCCGTCAGCGCAGCCGTGATGAAAGTCGATTGCCAGCCGAACGCGTTGCTGAGCAGATCGGCGCACGAATAGGACAGCGCCCCGGAGACACCGATGCTGGCGGCGTGGCCCGTCACCGCGCGCGACAGCAACCTTGCATCCACCTGATCGGAGAGCAATTTGACACCGGTCATGTAGGTGCCGGCCCAGCCGATGCCCGCCAGCCCGCGCAGCAGCAGCGCCGACCAGAATCCGTCGGCGAGCAGGCCGAACAGCAGATGCGCCGCGATCGTGCAGGCCACGCCAAACAGATAGACCCGGCGCGCGTCGACGCGGTCGGTCAGGGTCACCAGGATGGGCACCGCGACCAGATAGCTGCCGTAGAACATCGCCGTGATCCAGCCGGCCTCGCTGTTGCTGATGCCCCATAGCGGCATCATGCCGGGCAGCAGCGCCGGCCAGAAAAAGGCGCCCATCTGCACCAGCACCTGCGCCGCGCATACTGCCGCGACCAGACGTGCTCCGGACAAGGTTGGAATCGGCATGCGCCCTCTCAACGTGCGTTGCGGTGACATGCAAGCGCAGCTCCGTAACGACACCTTGGCCCGGACATCCGTATCAGTCCGGTGCCCCTGGTGTCAGTCATGTGTCAGTTCATGGGTCAGACAATGAAGGTCATATTGCCCTGTGGCATTTCCCGGTTGATCAGCAGGATTTTCTTCAGCTTGATTTTGATCACGCCCTGCAGCCGGACCAGCCGGTATTCCACTGAAGCAACGATGGTACTGATTTCACCCAGACCGATCTGGGTGTAATCGCCTGTTCGGGTCTCATAGATCACCTGGCTGGAAGCCACCCGGGTTGAGCCATCTTCATCAAGACCAAGGACCTCGATATTGGACACCATGTGCACTGTGCGTGATCGCGGGTTCTGTGCCGGAAACGGCAACTGTTCCAGATGATAGACGCGCTCCTCACGACTGGGCGTGTCGTCGTACACCAGCGAAGCGGTGCGCTTCGCTGGCTGTGTTTCATCGATGGGGATCCAGTACAGCCCATCCGGCGCATACAGTCCCAGCCATTCGCGCAGTTGCATGGTGTCGAGCAGTCGCGCTTCCCGGTACAGGAGTTCCTCTGCTTCCGTTCGCGATATTGTTCTTGCCGGATCGTTCATCTGTCTCATCCGATCAATTTGAATTCATCAATCGACGCCACTGCCGCCAGAACGCCCGGTGCACTGTTTCGCTCGAGGGCAGTCCCTCGATTTCACCGGAATCCAGGCGTTTCTCCTTTTCCATGCCGCGCTCCATGATGAGCCAGGCGTCATCCGAGGCGCTCAGGCCCTGCTGATTGAGGGCAAACACTTCGACGTCGTCCACTGCGCCATATCCGGCCGGACCGTAAAAGCGTTCATGGCTGCGCAGCATGCCCTGGTTGAATTCCTCCGGCGCGCCGTTCAGCGAGTACGG
The DNA here is from genome assembly GCA_947479645.1 of Betaproteobacteria bacterium. Taxonomy (GTDB): domain Bacteria; phylum Pseudomonadota; class Gammaproteobacteria; order Burkholderiales; family SG8-39; genus CAIYPG01. Next base: position 39,457 of record CANKAJ010000024.1, read on the forward strand.
ATAGATAGTGACTTCGGTCAGCGCCGGTCCGATGGGCCGCCAGACGCGGATCTGGTTATGGATGAGCCCGAAGGTGGGGAATATGCAGCCCGCGCCCATGCCGAGCACCCAGCGCAGTTCCTCGTCGCCATAACGATCCCTCAATGCGGAAAAATGCCCGGCGAAGGCGCCGGTGAAAAAATCGTCGTAGCCGACCACCGGCTTCTGGTTGATGCCGTGCCCGTGAACACCGCCGGTCACATTGCCCAGATTGCGATTCTTGCTCATCTCTGCCGCGGAACCGCCCTTGTGCACGCCAAAGTCGCCGGTTGTATCGCCGTACTTCGCCTGCAGTTGCACGAAGGAGCGGTGCGTGTACATGAAATGGTAGCCGTCGATAATGTTCTCGGACTGGAATTTCCAGTTGCCCTTGTACACGGCGACAAAGGGACGACCCTGCACGGTGATTTTTCCTTCAGGCGCCTGCGCGAGTTTGCGGTCGATCAACTGCCGTGCCGTCGGGCCGAGGTAATCGGCGAGCGGCACCACGTCCGGATTCAGGCTGGCAAAATAAAAGCCCCGGTAGTGATCGACGCGGGGCACCTTGCGCAGTCCTTCGGGCTTGTCGAAGCTGGCGGAATAGCCGCTGGGATCGTTTTCACCGGAAATTGCCTGCAGCCTGCCATCGACCGAATACTTCCAGGCGTGATAGGGACAGATGAAGTGCGGCGTGTTGCCGCGCAGTTCGCGGCAGACCGCAGCGCCGCGATGCACACAGCGATTGAGCATGACATGGATCTGTCCATCCTCTCCCCGCGAGACGATGACCGGTTGCAGGCCGATATGCGTGGTCTTGAAATCCCCGGCCTTGCCGAACTCGCTCTCATGTCCCATATAGACCCATATACGTGAGAACACCTGCTTTTGCTCGAGGTCGAATATCGCCTGGTCGGTATAGGCGCGGGCATGCACCCGGAAATGGCCGCCCGCGTCGTCGATGAGGGCATTGGCCGGTGCCGGGTCTGAAAAGTAGGGACTGACGCGCTGGATTTCCTGTGTCATGTGATTCTCCTCTGTCCTGCTGCAGCCTGCCTTGGTGGCGATAACAGAAGTGCCGCTACGGCACCCGCCGCGGCGGGGCACGAGGGGCTCCGTGATCAGACGGCTCCCCGCAATCTGTTATGGATTATTCCATCTGGATGTTGGCGATGCGGCCCACGTTGCGCCAGCGCTCGGTGTCTTCGCGCACCACACGCACGAGTTCTTCGGGCGTGCTGCCCACCGGCGTGAGGTCCAGTTCCTTGAACTTGCGCACCGTCTCCGGGTCGCGGAACATCCGGCGCACATCAGTCGAGATCTTCAGCACGATGGCGCGCGGGGTTGCGGCCGGCGCCGAAATGCAGATCCAGGAATCGGCCTCGAACTTGGGCACGACTTCGGCGATGGCCGGAATCTCCGGCAATTCGCTGCTGCGTTTTGCGCTGGTGATGCCGACGGCGTTGAGGCGCTTCGCCTGCACATGCGGCATCACCACATTGACCGGGGCAAAGGTCATGGACACCTGGCCGGCGATGAGGTCGTTGATCCCCGGCGCCGTGCCCTTGTACGGAACGTGGACGATGTTGGTGCCAGTCATCCACTTGAACAACTCGGCGATCAGGTGGGTGCTGGTGGCATTGCCCGAGGTGGCGTAGGTGTATTTCCCGGGGTTGGCCTTGAGCGTTGCGATCAGTTCCGGTAGAGACTTCGCCACCGCGGGATTGACCGCCAGCACGCTGGGAAAGGTTGCCACGATGGACACATGTTCGAAATCCTTCAGATTGTCATAGGGCACCTTGGGATTGAGCGCGGGCGGTCCGGACAAGGTGGCCGGCCCGCCGAGGAGCAGGGTGTGGCCGTCGGCCGTTGACTTGGCCACGAAGGTGAGGCCGATGGCGCCGCTGGCGCCGCCGCGGTTGTCCACCAGCATGGTCTGACCCCATAGTTCGCCGAGCTTCTGCGCCACCAGGCGCGCGATGATGTCCGATGCGCCGCCGGCGGCAAACGGCACCACCAGACGGACCTGTTTGGTCGGGAACGCAGTCGCATCGGCAGCCTGCGCGCTGGCGCCGGCGCTGCAGCCCATGCCCAGGCACAAGAGCACGGTGGCGGCGAGAGATTTTCTGATCATTGCTTTCTCCAAAGGTGTTGCAGTTCGGTAATCTTCAAGCGTCATGCTGCCAGTGTGCCTCAGTCCATGAAGCGTCCGCCGGACATGCTGAGTGTTTCACCGGTAATGTAGCCGGACTGCCGCGAGGCGAGGAACAAGGCGGAATGGGCTGCCTCATCGGACAGACCAACCCGGCCAACCGGAATCCCCTTGACCATCTCGGCCAGTTCGGCGGGCGTTTTCCTGGCGACCTGAACATCAAACAAAGAGGTTGCAATCAAATTCACGGTGATCCCGCTGGGCGCCAGTTCCGCCGCCAGCACGCGCGAAAAGGTAATCAGCCCGCCCTTGGCCGCAGCGAAGGGTGCCACATGCTTGTGCACCCCGGCCTTCCCCGACATGGACACGAAGGAGATGATGCGTCCGTAGCCCCGCGCCACCAGGCGCCGCGCCGCCTCCTTGATGCACAGGATGGGACCGATCAATTCCATGTTGATGATGGCTCGGTATTCATCATCGGCAATGCTGAGCGCCGCGCCGGTCTTCACCGGCGCGGCCATCATGACCACAACCGACAAGCCATCCAGTGTTTTCTCGCAGGCGTCAAAGAAAGCCTTGATCGCCTGCGGATTGCCGAAATCCAGAGGGACGTTGGTGGTGCCCTCCAGCGGCGCCGGTTCCGCTGATCCGGTGCCGGCCAGCACGCCGACCGCCACGCGTGCACCACGCTCGACAAACCCGCGCACGATGGCAGGGCCGCTGCCCAGATGCCCGCCGACCACCACCACCGGAGCGCCGGCGAACTCGTCCGCCCCATTTTTTACCGAAACAACCATGTGCTATTTCTCCCTTGTCTTGTGGGCACCCGGATCCGGCTCGATGCAGGTGGTGTCATTGAGCACCAGCAGTGCCGAGAGCGTGCCGCAATCCGGGAGCTTCTCCATGCGCCAGACGGCCGTTGCCAATGCCAAAGCATGTTCCGGGCCGAACAGCGGAGCGACGTTTTCGATCAGCTTTTCCTCGAAGTCCTTGTCGCTGAAAGGCTGTTTCGTGTGGCCGGGTGGCGCCTTGGCCTCGCCCACCTGTTGCGCACCGTCGGCATCGATGATTTCCACCCGGGTGAGAAAACCCGTCCTGGCCCCGCCACTCAGTTCAGCCGCGATTTCCACCGCCAGTTTGTCATTCATGAACTGCTGACGCCGCGGCTCCACGACGATGGCCGGATCGAAACTGGAGGTCTTGATGTGTCCATCGAGTATTGCCGCGGCCACTACATAGGGCATGGAATGATCGGCCGTCTCGCGTGAGATGGGATGCCAGGGATCGGCGCGCCTGGCGACGAAATGCTGGTAGGCCTGTTCATCCGTGCTCACGCGGATGCGCTGGATGGCCCAGACATCCTTGACGTCCTGCCTCGCCTCCAGCGCCGCCTGAATGGCACTCTGCGCGCGCGAGCCCACCGGCCAGCGCTTGAAAACTGCATCGTTGACGCGGCCGTCAAAGCGGCAGGCTGCGAGTTTTTCATGCAACGCTTCGAGAGGCTCGAGCATGGCCGCCACCTTGGACAGGAAGGCTGTCTTGCCCTCGAAGGGACGCACGGCGCCCTCGGCACCGCACTCGGCCAGCAGGCAGGCGTAGATCGCATGCCGAACAGCGTCGCCGCCGTTGAAGCGCTTCCACATGGTGAGATCGCCGCGCGCGTTCAATTCGCCTGACTCGACCTCGTCGCTGACAAAATTGGTAATGGCGCAGATGGCGATGGCTTCGCGCGTTTGCGCAGCATCGAGCGCCAGCAGGCGGGCGCAGGCGCAGGTGGCGCCCAGGCCCACCAGCGTCGGATAATCCCAGCCCTTCGCATGCATCTCGATGACATCAAACAGACTGATGGTGACTTCGTAACCGATGGCGATGGCGTCGAGCAGGCGTGCTCCAGGAAGTCCGCGCCACTCGGCCAGCGCCAACAGGCCGGGAATGATGTCGCTGGGATGTCCTCCGCTGCGGCCCATGTAGAGGTCGTTGTAGTCATAGCCTCGCAGCGGCACGCCGTTGGCCAGCGCTGCGGCTTCCGCGGTGACTGTTTCGCCGCTGCCCCAGAGCGTGGCGCCATGGCTGACCTGCGCGTGGCGGGCGTACTTGCGGGCGACCTGTGCGGCAGGGTGGGGCAGCGCACCCAATGCCACGGCCAGCGTATCCATCACGGCTGACTTGCAGATGCGCTGGGTGGAGAGCGTCGCCTCGGGCTTGACGCCGCAGGTGTAGGCCGCGAGGCCTTGCAGCATGCGGTCTGCTGCCTGGACTGTGCCGGCACTCATCTCAGGTATAGCCTTCCTTGTTTGCGCTGCCGGTCTGCCCGATTGCAACGCGAAGTTCATTGCGCACGCCGGCCTGCAGCAGGGCGGAATCCTTGGTGAAGGTCACCAGGCCAAAGCCCTTAGTGGCATAGTCGTGGGCGCTCTTGCCGGCACTGCACTGAATGCCGGCAACAATGCCATGACGCTTGCAACTGTCGAGGATGGCCATGACGGCCGCAGCATGCTCGGGTTCGGTCTTATCGAGGTCGGGCGTCAGGCCCAGGCCGAGCGCGAGATCCGCCGGACCGACATAGATGCCATCCAGCCCCGGCGTGCTGGCGATCGCCTCGATGTTGGTCAGTCCTTCGCGCGTTTCCACCATGACAAAGCACAGCACGCCCTCTCCCAGCGTTTTCTGGTCACGCCCAGTGACGACTGCAGCGCGCGTGGGGCCGAACGAGCGCACGCCATTGGGTGGATAACGACAGGCCTCGACGGCCGCCCTGGCTTCGGCGCCGGTGTTCACCAGCGGCACGATGACGCCCTGCGCCCCGGCATCCAGCGCCTTGCCTATCATCCAGGCCTGATTCGCCGGCACCCGCGTCAGCGGCGCCACGCCGCGCGCCTGCGCCGCCATCATCATGTTGACGGCGTCGGCATAGTCGACCACGCCATGCTGCTGGTCCACGCAGATATAGCCCACGCCAGGCAGTGCCATCAGTTCAACTGCAAACGGACAGGCCAGCGCCGCCCAGACGCCAAAGACCGGCTTGCCCGCCTTGAAACTTTCCCGCAGTGCCATCGCGGATGACATTGTCACTCTCCTCTGATGAGCGGGACGCTTCCAGTCCCTGCAATCGTCGTTGTCACTTACCCGGAACGGGTGGAAATCAGTTGACCGGATTGTACGGTGCAAGCCACCCCATGCAAACCCGTGAATCAGGGTGGTTATGGGGCAAACGCCAGTGGCAGACGGTTTTTTTTACCAGGGTCGGCCGTGCTCATTTCCAGGTTGACGCTCATACGGTGCCGATCGGCACGGCCTTCCGGACACCGCGGGTAGCCTGTTATCAGGGATATAAAACGATATCAATAAGTTAAAATATTTATATATATAGACATATATTCTATGAAAACGATAATAATAATAAAATTGAATGCGGATCAGTCGCAGGAGCGGCATGCAAGGCGCATTGGCCGGGATGTGGATTGCATCCAACCCGGGAAGTCCACTCGAGAGTAAGCTGCGCGATTGAGTTTAATAATTTGAGTCCGTCCCCGAAGGGGAACGGTCCGCATCACATTGTTAATTTGCCAATCATGAACTCCGCAAAGACTCCGGACGATCAGGTTCGACCCGAACCGGTCTGTACGCGCTGCAAGAGAGTCCTGGATCGTATTCGCAGAACGCCGCGGATGCGCCTGCTGATGGGAAGCAAACGTTTTCGATGCGATAGTTGCAGCACGGAATATCTGTATTTCCTGGGCCGGACATTCCGGCTTTGATCCGGAA
>CANKAJ010000025.1 GCA_947479645.1 Betaproteobacteria bacterium
CATCGGGCGCGAAGCCGGAGTAGGCGGGTTATCCGGGAATGTTGATTGGCAGGGAACGACCGAAAGTCTCTACGCACCTGATGTGATGCTGATTTGCTGACGTATTGCAGTGATTACATAAGAGAAATTCGGATGCCTGGTATCGACCCGTTGCGGAAGTTGGATTTTCTCAAAAGCTGCCATTCAGAATTGACCAAACCAGCTAGCCGATAATGATTTTTTGAATATGATTTCGACCACCCCGCTTGTACTGCAACAAGAGGTAAAGAGGCCAAGACGCTGGATTTAATCGGTCCTGGCAACACGGAAACCGACGACGGACCATCGTTCCGCAGAGACGATCCCGCCGCGGCGAGCGGAGCGCAAGTCATGCGGATGGGAGCCCCAGGAACCGCCGCGCATCACGCGCACGGAACAATCGCCAAAAAGATATGCACTACCATCTCTCGGGTGCCAAGTATAGATATTATTACTATACCAACAATCTTCGGTATGCTCCCATACATTGCCATGCATATCGTGCAAACCGAAGGCATTGGCAGGGTAACTCCCGACCGGCTGTGTTTTGCCCACCGATTGGGCTATCGGGCTGCCTTGATAGCTTCCGCGAGAATCGTAATTAGCCTGATTCGGGCTAATGCTCATGCCTGTGGAAAAAGCGGTGGTCGTGCCCGCGCGTGCTGCGTATTCCCACTGCGCTTCCGTAAGGAGGCTGTAGTTCTTGCCCGTCTTGCGTGATAGCCAGCCTGTGTACTGCTTCGCATCATTCCAAGAAAGGGAGATCACTGGCATCCTGCCACGCCCCCAACCTTGGTCAAAAGGATTCCAACTGCAGCCTCCGTCACGCACACAGGTATCCCATTCTTCGAACGTTACCTCGAATTTGCCGACAGCGAAGGGGCGCGCAATGCTCACCTCATGTTGTTGTGGTCCTTCATCGAGATCACGCCCCGCCTCAGATACGGGTGAGCCGATCAGGAAGATGCCTGGCGGAATTACGACCATCTCCGGACAATTCGCGCAGTCACGAAACACCGTGCCATGTGGCCCCAACGGCAAGACAGGCGGCGTCACGCACGCGCCGTTCTGTAGTACCTGCGATGCAGTGCATGACGGAACTACCACTGGCGGCACACCCGCTGGCATCGGCATACTAACAACAAGCGCGGGGCCGCCATTGACGGCGTATCTCGCGCTGATTACAGCAGATGTGGGCGGATTCATATTTTCGGGACACCCAATTCCTTGGTTGGAGGCAAACCAGGGAACAATGATTGATGTCGTGCCGGGACTTGGTGTTGCGTGTGTCGTGAATGACAGAAAACCGGCTGCACAACTAAAGTTGTAGGTCACCGCAACATCGTTGACGACCACTCCAGTTTGCTGCGTCCAGGAGACTGGCATGCTTCTGATTCCGGTACTGATGCCATTGCGGAGAAACGTTGCAAAATCGGCCGGATTTGTCGAAAGCACCGGCGGGAGTACGGGGGCAACCGTCACGCACACACCGTTCTGCAGCACTTGCGGTGCCACACAGACAGGGGGTGGTGTTACACACACACCATTCTGCAAAACCTGTGTCGGGGCGCAAACCGGTATTGGCGTCACGCACATTCCGTTCTGTAGTACCTGCGGTGGCATGCACGCCGGTGGTGGTGGCGTTACGCACGCGCCGTTCTGCAGCACCTGCGGTTGCGTACAGATAGGGGGCTTGGGTGTCGCTACCAGGTGAGCAACGACGTAACTGATTGTCTTGCTGCCTGCCGGTGCTATCACCGTCATCGTCACGTTGTGACGATTGGGGGCATCGACAGTGTGTGCCCATTCCAGATTGCCCACTCGCACCGGTATCAGTAGTCGATATTGTGGACACGGCCCACCTGGAGCACGAATAGGGCAAGAAGGTGGGGGCGTGAAGCTTGGCGGATTGGGTTGCACAATCAACGTCGCCGGCAATGGAATTACGTTCGGCTCGGACGCCGTGAACTGTAGCGTTACCGGCTGGGTTATCTTGTCGTCGATGTCGACGTACAGCATGAAACTATCGCCCTCGACGAACTCAATAGGGCCGGCTTCCGCAGGCGTACCCAGAATCAATGTTTCGGTCGCCGGACTGGCACTGCGCCTCACGCTCATCAATCCGAAATCCTTGATGCGTGTCACCACAGGCGGCACGGTAATGCATTGACCGTTCTGCAATACCTGTGGCGCCACACAGGTCAAGACAGGCGGCCGCGTGCCAGGATCCGCCATCAACTGCGATGTCTTTGGCGTGTCAGTCGAAATCGTCGCCGTGATATTGACAAGCCCATTGCCGCGAATGCCGGCGAAGGCGCCGACCCGCACCGGCACTGCTATCCGGGTCTTGGTGCAAGGCCAGTTCGGATTGCGCTCCATGCAGAGTGGATCGGGTTTCTGGCCCACCGGCCTGGGCGGCACCACGAGCGTGGCTGGCACCGGAAACGCGCCGGACTCACTTGAACTCAGTTGCACCGTGAGCGGCAAACGCTGCGCCGGGCTTTCCTTCTCGCCGATTTCCACCACGAAGTTGGCGACATCGCCTTCACGTACCATGACGCAGTTCGGATCGATGCCGGCTGCCGGCACGCATCGCACGGGATTCCAGGGCTGGCCGTTGGCCGGGGTTATTCCGCCGTTGAGCCAGAACCCAATGACTGGCCCTTGTATCACGGGAGGTTGTGGGGGCTGCGGAGGTTGCGGTGGGCTAGGAGGCCGTTTTTTTGCCAGGGCTGCGGCAGCAACCACACCAGCGGCAACGACCAGCCCGCCGATCAACCACCTGCCGATGCCAGAGCCGCTTGCGGCAGCCGCGCCTTGCGTTTCAGGCGCAGTCTCCGCCTCCGCGTCGGCTGCATCACCAACGCCACGCGCAGCGAACTGCGGTGCACTCGCCATGGGCTTGGCGCCCGCTGCGAGTAGCGCGCTGATCATGTCCTGCCGCTTTTGTTTCGTCGCACGCGCAAGCGCCGTCTCGCCTTTGGGGCCTGCCTGATCCGGTTTCGCCCCACGCGCGATCAACAGGCGCAGCACTTCCATGTTCCCCGCGCTGACCGCCACGAGCAGCGGCGTCTCACCCTCCTGGGTGGCGCGACCAGCGTCAGCGCCGAGACTCAACAGACGTTCGACGATGAGTTTTGATTTTTGGAACTCCAGCACCGCAAACGGGCCGCTCGTCTCCACTACAATCGTCGCCGCCATCAGCGGAGTGAGTTTGGTCCTGGCGTCCTCGGCATTGAGATCCGCCCCTTTGGATGCCAGCAATTCCACTATGGTCGCATTGCGCGGCGATCCGGGTGAAACGGCGATGTGCAGTGCCGAGCGCTGCAGTTCCGGGTCCAGTGCATTGGGCGAAGCCCCCGCATCCAGTGCCGCACGTGCGCCTTCGATGTCTTCGGCTAGAACACTGCTCAACAGCGGACTCATGGCCTGCTGCGCCTGCGCCGAGGCCAAGCCAGCGACAAGCGCGATACAACTCATCACCCAAACCTGCAGGAATTGTCTTAACGGGGATTTCCGGTTGAGCTGGCGGTGTGGACTCGCCCCCGGATAAACTGCACTCTTCTGTTCGAGAGCACCAGAATTGAATTGAATATCTTGATTAACTGAAAAACTCTGAGCAACCGTCCACCACTGCGCGCCGATGTTCGGCATCTTTTTCTCCCCGTTTAAGCCGCATTCTTAGAATTGTCATGGGCGGGCATTTTTACGGGCACGCGCAAGTATCGTTGCACTACTTGGCCGATTTACGTTCTGATTGGTTGAATCACCTCGTCTTATCAACAAAGGCATCGTGCGGTTCGGCATCAAACAACAAAGTCGATTAACCCTGATGCCACATCAGTATCGCAAGCCTAACGCGTGTACCTACTATACGGTTGACGAAGCAACCACGCTCAATGGCGCCGGGAATTTTAATCGAGTTTGATTACACAGGGAATTTGTCTCAATTGGCAAGAGCAAACTACCTTCCACCATCGCCAATCAAGGCATACGGCGCCCAGAACAGCGGGTGCGCGTAGGAGAATTCCGGCCGGCCGGCCGCATCGAGCGCGTTCTGATCCATGATGCTTAATAGTGAGCGATTCAGCGCCAGCGCACGCGAGAGGGTCGGGTCCTTGGTATATCGCTCGAACATCCCTGTGGTCAGCATGCGCGCCGACACCGTCTCCACCGGCCAATGCGTCACCAGCAGCGAACGGCTGCCTGCGTAGAAGAAGCCTCGCCCCAAGCCGGACACGGCTTCGGCTCCTTCGCCGTCTCCTGCTGCCGTATTGCACGCCGACAGCACCACGAGATCAGCATCGAGCTTGAGCGCGAGCACATCATCCAGCGTGAGCAGCGGCGACACTGTCGGATCATCGAAGGCCGCCAGCGCCAGTGCCGGCTGAACCAGCCCGGGGAGGTCGCCCGGTATCAGTCCGTGGGTGGCAAAGGCGACAATGCGCCGCTTGTCCATGCTGACGGTCTGTACCGTCTTCCTGTTGGCGTCGCTGCCAAGGTAGACGTCCTTTAACTTGTCCGCGCCCAGCGCCTGCGCGATTGCGAGTATCTCGTCGCGGGTGTCGGGCAAGGGATTCAAGTCACCATAGGCGGTCCAATCTGATGCCGTCACGGCTGATCCAGCTTGCACGGACGCCCCCTCGGTTGCGGGACGTTGCGCGTGGACAGCATCCCCCGTCTCACTCATGCGAGCGATGCTCAAGTTACGCACCTTCAGGAAACCGCGCGTAACAGTGGCCGCTTGTGGGGCTGTCTTGGCTTCGGCAACCCGCGTAAATTGCGGATCACCAAAACCGATAAAGGGCTGACGAGCACTGTTCGCAGCGGGAATGGCTCGCAATCTTACGAACGCGCTCACCGACGGGATACTCACCACGGCGACCTTGCGGGCGAGCCAGGGCACCCCGCGGAACTCGCCAAACGTCATATTGGCATCGCGCTTGGGCTGCACGTTCTCAGTGGTCAAAATAGCCAGGGGAATCTGCGCCAGACCACCGCTCACGCTTGTCACCATGGTTGTCGCCCCACCCCAGGCCGTAAGCGAGGGCGCGAACAGTGCCATGTACAGGCGGTGCGCGCCGGCAAAATCGTAAGCCGGCACCTGGGCCAAGGGTAGCGATCCGTAGTCGAGCGACTTGCGCAGGTTTTCAACGATCCGGGCAATTTCCGGTTCGCCCAGTTCGGCCGAATGGTAACTAATGCCCCCCTGTGCTGTGATGGTCCAGACGAAGCTACGCTCCCGAGTTGACAGCACACTCACCAGAACCTCGCCCGGGCGCAGCGCCTTGGCGGCTTGCTCAGGCGTCGCCGGCCGCGGATGGCTGACGTTGGCGTAATCCGGGAAGAGTTTCTCGATTTCGGCGAACAGTCGGGTGCGGTTTTTCTCGATGTCGGCGATGCGCGCACGCATATCAGTCATGATTTTTGGCAGTTGCTGCTCCGGTGGCAGTCCTACCAGGCGCAGCAGCGTTTCGTAAAGCACTTGGATTTCCTGGCGCTCATCCTGCTCTTGGCGGATCAATTCGCCCAGTCCAGGCTGGTTGGCCGCGGCACGTGCAGCCGATGCCGCCAGCGATTGCTGCACCGAGCCGGCCCGCGCCGCATCGGCAAGGCGAAAGGACTCCGCCACGGCATTCAATCCGGCGCGCTTCTCCAGGTCGCTCCCCTTGATTTGCCACAGCAACGTCAGATAAGCATCGATGATATTGCGCAGCTTCACTCGCCGCAGTGCCAGGGCGTCTGACTGGGTCGAACTCGCCTCCGGAGACAACAGCACCCGCATGGCGTCGCGAAAGTTGGCAAGCGCCGCAGCCTGGTCGCCACTCGCGGCCATTGCTATGGCGTAAGTGCCGCGGGTTTCGCCAGTTTGATAGTGGCCCTGCCCGAGATCCTTGACATTCTTTTCGAGCAGTGTTTTCAGGATCGGCAAGGCGCGCGCCGAATCGCCAACCTTGATTGCCGCAAGCATTCCCTCGACCGATCCCCCGACCAGCCGCCGGTTGTACTCATCGGCTTGAGCGGTCGTTTGTCTGGCGACATACTGGGCATTTGCATTCACCCAGTCTTCCCGTCCAATAAAAGAATCACCCAGTTCCTTCGTCGCGGCTAACCGCCTGTTGGAATTTGCCGACAGGCCAATCTGGTCGCAGATATCCAGAGTAGCGCGGGCCATGACCTCTGCTTCGCGAAAACGCCCCTGCTGGGTCAACACTTGCGCATAAACGACGGTTGCATACGCTGTTACGGGAGCGTACTTGCCAGAGCGCGAAAGCGTACGAGTCAGGACATTGCGCACCGCCAATTCCGCTTCTGCTAAGCGCCCCAGTTCAATCAGATATCGGGTCAGGTCGAGTTCTCGTCCATCGAAGCCATTAGTGTCAGCCTCCTGTGGTCGATCAAGAAGGTCCTGAGCATGAAATGCCATACTTCGCCGAACCGCCGTTTCGGCCTCAAGCAATTTTCCTTCTCCCCGAAATACCAATGCATTGGCTGATTCGCGTACCCCGCCAGTTCGAGCGACAGGAGATGTATTCCAAAAGGGCGCATTACGGTTGCGCTCAAATATGGCGTCACCAATGGTTATAAACCGACGTGCGTTGGCGAGATCGCCTTGCTGAGCATAAAGCTCGGCAAGGGAGTAGGCATTCATGCGCTTTGTCGACAGGGCTGCGCCTGGATTGTTCTGAATAGTCTGGCGTATCGCAACCGCAGTGCCCAGGTTCCCGGCTGTGCGTTCGGCTCCTGCAAGGAAGGTGAGCGCGGCGACCTTGTCCCTTTCATTTTGTGCAAGCTCGACGAGCTTTCTCTTGTCTTCAAGCCAGAGGCTGGTCAGACCAAGCTCCTCGCGTACTGCAGCACGCTGCCTGAGGAAAGCTATTAATTCTGAATTGTTCGCATCCGAAGAGGGCTCGCGTTCGGCTTGAGCCAACATCGCCTTTGCCTTTTCGGGATCGGGCTTGTATTGATCAAGCACGGCAATGATATTAGCGATGGTGCGTGGCGGTACGGCAGGGTTGGTGGTCGACGACTGCGCGAAACTCGCCAGCGGCGCCAGGGCAAGGCTAAGCACTGCAAGAACTGCGAGACGTGCGTTCACGCCATTCTCCATTCCAAGTGATATCACTGAGTACCGGAATCAGCGGACGAACGGTGCAAACAACCCAATCGCCAATCGAATCTCGAGGCAATTATTTTACTTGAACGCATTGGGCTCATGAGAGAATTCCGGGCGCCAAGCTCCTGTTGCGCGAGGGGCCTGCCTATTGAACGGGCTAAAGAGTTCGAGATGGTGGTCAACTTGAAAACGGCGAAAGCACTTGGCTTAAAGATTCCACAATCGATTTTGTTGCGAGCAACCAAGATAATCGAATGAACTTTGGCGGTTCGTTAGCGTCCGCTAAGCGGTAATTTGAAACGTAACGGCGGGCGTCAGCTCATGGCCGATCTGCGTCGTCTGGATCACCCATCCGAGTTAGACTGACAGTCTATTGCGTTGACTGGGCGTTGCGCCCTGCTGATTCCGGCAATCGCCGCAGTTTTTCGCCCCGCATGGATTGGCGCAGTAAATAAGGAAACCGCACTTTGTGCAAGGAGCAGTCATGTTTAGATCACGTATGGCCCGTTTTCTTAGTGTCTTATCCGCAACATTTGCACTGATTGCCGTATCGGCACACTCACAGGCTGGCAATCTAGTGCTGGCTTTCGAAGGTTTTCCCGCCGCTATTGATGTGCTCAGTTTCAATAATGGCGCTCGTAATCAGGGATCCCCTACTGCTGGCGGAGGCGGGGTAGGTAAGCCTGCATTCTCTGACTCTACGTTCACCGCCTTAGAGAGTCCCATGACCCCGATGCTTCTTGAGCATTTGACACGAGGGTCGCACATCAAGAGCGCTCGGTTGCAGGTATTCCCGCCCAACTTGCCACCTAATGCGCCTCCCAATGTACCGCCTCTATCTGCTTGGATATTTGACGATGTCATGATCACAGGGTTGCAGGTGACGGCGGGTGGAGCAGAACCCAGGACGCTAACGAATTTCACCTTTGGCTATGCCCGGCTCAGATACGAGGTATATGTGAACGGCAAGGTGGTTTCGCAGACCTGTTGGGATGTAAGGACAAACGCCCGTTGCTAGCCAATGCTGCTTTCGGCTGTTGTCGTCTACTAGCCACTGACCGGACTGCTACCTGATAGCCTGGCCTTTCCCTGTGTGCGGCTCAGAGCGTTAATCACGTCGACACGATGACGGGCTGCTGGATAATCCAAAGGGCCTGAGTTATGGGGTCTACTAAGCCACACCGGTACGGCAAAAGGGAGTCGGGCAGCCTACCTTGGTAGGTTCCGAGTATGCTCGCTTTCGCCAAGGACAACAGACGGGTGCGCTATTTATATGGCAACGTAAAGAGCCTTTCGGCGCGAATTTCAAATGTAATCGGGAACTTCCGCTTGTGGCCGATCTGGGACTCTGAAGCTGGCGTCATGTACTGAGCTCATCCGTTCCCACGACCGCGGCTGCAAGGAAAGAAAAACTGGTTTGCCACAGCACACCGACTAGAATCAGCGCCTTACACAAACTGACTGAAAGACTTCCATGGCAACAAATTTATATGACGAAGCGATTCCCGCGTTTATCCGCTTTCTGGGCAATCTCAAAAGCATCCTCAAGAAGGCGCAGCAGCACGCGCTCGATCACAAGTACGACGAGGCCGCGCTTTTGAACGATCGGCTTTACCCCGACATGTTTCCGATGTCACGGCAGGTCCAGATCGCATGCGATGGCGCCAAGGGTGCGGCGGCACGTCTTGCCGGTGTCGAGATTCCCAAGCATGCCGACACTGAAACGACTTTCGAAGAGTTGGTGGCGCGCATCGACAAGACTCTTGCTTTCATTGAAGGCATTCCTGCTGCTGCTTTCGAAGGAAGCGGAGAGCGTCAAGTTGTCCTTGCGTTTGGCGACTGGCGCCGCGAGTTTACCGGTGTCGAATTTTTGCGCACATGGGCATTACCCAATTTCTACTTCCACATCACGACCGCGTATGGGCTGCTCCGCCACAACGGGGTGCCGGTGGGGAAAATGGAATATCTGGCATAAGCTGGGCGACGTCTGCTGATGGAAACACTGAACAAGTCTCAACACTGGAGAAAGCCCGCAAAGTGTTTCCTCTGAAGTGGGGGATAAACAAGGGGGCGTCGCCCCCCTTGTTCAGTAATTCCTTATAAGCGAATCAGGATATAACGCGCGAGCGTCGCGTTAGGGCCGACTCCCGCCCAAGTTGTTGCTTGCACCACTGCGTCCACATTCCCCTGAGTGCCGCTTCAAAATCCTCGGCAAAGCCGGTCGTGTTGAACAGTGGGGATCCGAGCACCTGCTGCCGCAGTCCATTGCGCAGTGCCGCGAGGCGCTGCAGGTCGCTCGCATGCGCCACTGCCCGGGCAACATAGTCATCAGTATCGGCGCCGATCCATTGCGGCAAGCCGGCGTTGAGCAACAGGCCGCTGCCTTGCCGGGAAATGCAGCGATTTCCCGCCAGCGTCAGCACCGGTACGCCCATCCACAGGCTCTCGGCGCTGGTGGTGCCACCGTTGAACGGGAAGGGGGCCAGGGCGATATCCACCCGGGAGTAGGCGTCCAGATATTGCGATCGGGGTGATGCACCCTCCAGGATCAACCGGGAGCCAGCAATGCCATGCGCGGCAAAACGCGCCGCGATGTCCTGGCGTGCCGTGAGATTGTCGAGTTGATCAGCCTTGAGGAACAATCGGCTTTGCGCCAGCGAATTCAGGATGCCTGTGCCGGTGCCGGCTTCCAGGCAAACATCGGCAGGCGATTGTGTGCGGTGTGCCCGGAAAGATCGATCAGGATATCGATATTGTCGTCGCGTATTTACCTCGCCAGGCGTTCGTCAGTCAGTCTCACTGCCGAATGCCATTCGTGGAAATGCACCTTGAGTCGTCGGGAATGCAAGCGTCATGCGTCGCCTACGAGTTCATCTGCGAAAACTTGTGCACCGCATCGCCATCGCCGCAGATGTATACCGCATCGCCGGGCTGAATCACGAATTCGGGGGCAAATTCAACCAGCAGTTCTTCCCCGCGCTCGACAGCGACAATAGTGCAGCCGGTTTTTTGGTGCAGGTCGATGTGTTTGGGATGGCAGTTCTCCAGGCGACGCGCCGAGATCTTAACCACCTGCAGTTCGGCGTCGAGCGATACCGATTCCTTGCCGAGCAGCCGCAATGCGAGCAATTGCCCGGAGACCTGGCTGATTGAAAGCGCAAAGTCAGCGCCGGCGACGTAGATGCGCTCGACATTTTCGATGCTGTTGACTCGGGCAATGACCGGCACATCGGGTGCCAGGTCCTTGATGATGACGGTGCTGAAGAGCGTGGTCGAATCGGAGCTTAATGCAAGGATGACCGCTTGCACATTGTCCAGGCCGGCTTGTCGGAGAATCTGCGTGTCCAGTATATTCCCGACCAGATCGACACCGGGGCCCGGCTGGGTATCGATCATGAACGTTTGCTCGCCGCAGTCTTTGAGCAGTTGCGCCACTTTGCGCCCCACCTCGCCACCGCCGGCAATCAGAAATGGTCCATCGCGTCGCAGCAGGCGTGCGTCCGCACACAGGGCCATGATGTTGCGGATGCTGTCGTCGCTACCCACCAGCATCAGTATGCCGCCGGGTTCCAGGCGCATGTCCGGGGTCGGTGGCGAGATGAGTTTGCCGTTGACCCATTGCCCTATCGCGGTGACGCCGGCGTGTTGACCGAAAGCGGCTTCAGCCAGTGTCTTGCCACTGAGCGCGCTGTTGCGGGGAATGCGCACTTCAGCGACTTGCAGCTTGTGACCGAGATGCTGAATTCCTGAGACCTTGGGATTGACCTTTTGACTGGCGCGCGCCGCCAATGCGGCGCCCAGAACGTGCCGCGGTGTGTAAGCGCCGTTGGCGCCGGCGAGAATCATGGGTTGGCGATGGTAGGGGTCTTCGACCAGCGCAAGTATTTCGCCGGCGTAGCCGAGTTGGCGTGCCGCAATTATCGTCGCCGCATTGCGCTCGTCGCTGCCATTGACAATGAGTGCGCGCGCCTGGCTCAGATTGGATTTTCCCAGCACGCCCTCATCGAGATTACCAAACAGAACCTGGTGTCCCTGCGCCAGCAAGTGGCGTGCCTGTGCCTCGTCTTCATCAATGATCACGGTGGCGATGCCGGCTTGTGCCAGTTCCACGATCAGTGATGCCACGGTCGGGCCGTAGTCAAAGATCACCACGTGATTCTTTGCCCGGGCCGATTCGTTTGGCAATTTGGTTTCGAACCGCTCCTCAAGTAGCGGGATCAGAAAAATCGGCAATACCATGAAGATCAGCGTTACGCCCACGAATTGCGCAAACACAACCAGGATGACCATCACCGGATGCGTCCAGGAGGTGTCCAGGCTATAACCTGTCGTGGACGTCGTGCCGGCAGCCCACTGTAGCGCCTGCCAGAAAGTGCGAGGCTTGCCCTCAAGATAATTCATGCCGAGCATGTAGAGCAGCGACATTGAGACCAAAAGCAGAATCAGTATCCCGACAAAGATGACGATACGGTGATGTGAGCGCTGCATGGCGAATGGCGGGTCCGGTTTGGCGCGGCTGTATGGTTTGGCCGATTCTGGCTGTATGCGTGGCCAGTCAAAAATCAAAGCCCGCGCATGAACTCGAACGCGTCCTTGGCGAGTTGGTCGGGTATCAGGTGGTACATGCTGTGTTTTGCGCCTGGGTAGACCTTCATGCGGCCGTCCGGCATGCTTTTCACCATCGCCTCCTGCGCTTCCTGGGGCGTCTTGCCCCCGCCGCCTGGGACCATCAGCAGAGTCGGTACCTTGATGCGGGGCACGTATTCGGCAATGTTGATGATCGGGCCCAGATGCGTCAGGGCGGCGCCGATGTGGGCCGGGGTCCGCGCGAATTCGGTGGCGAAGTGCTCGTCCATGGCCGGGTCCCCGGTGATCTCGCCGGTGGATGCGCGCATGGTCATCCACCACTGTTTCATGCCGATGCCCATGATGCATTCGCCCCAACTGGCGAAACCCAGTGACATCGCCAGGCGGGCGGAGTTGTCTGGGATGCTGACCGGCGTGGAGATGAGGGTCAGGCTTTTGAATCGTTCCGGGTGCTGCGCGGCGGCCATCGCGCCAATCAAGCCGCCGAGTGATTCGCCGATATAGTGCACCTTGTCGATCTTCATGGCATCGAGGAAGCCGATGAAATCGCGAAGGAAGCCCTCGGCGCTGAAGCGGTAGTCGGGGCCGGGGTCGCCGCTCCCGGCGTGCCCGCGCAGGTCCATCCGTATCACGCGATAGTGTCGCGCTAACCAGGGCACCCAGCCGCGAAAGAAATTGGAGTTGCGGCCGAACCCGTGTTGTATGAATACGGTGTCGTGCTTGACCCAGGGGTCGGCAAAATCATCGTCCTGATAAAACAGGTCGATGTCACCTACTCGTACTGTCGGCATATGCTTCTCCAATAGTCAGCTGATTGCTTGCTTGGAGGCTATAACAGAAGTACGGTCATAGCCCCTGACGTAGGGGCGTACGAGGGGAGCCTCCCCTCGTTTTGTGGACCCTTAGGCTGTCGCCGTCGCGGCGCCGCGACCCGCAATGCGGCCAAACACCGCGCCATTGACCAGCCCGGTGCCGCTGCCATAGTTGAAGTAGAAGAGGCCGCCCACCATTTCACCGGCGCAATACAGGCCCGGGATCTTGTTCAGGTGCACGTTCAGCACCTGGCCCGTTTCGCGATCCACGCGCAGGCCGCCGAAGGTGAAGGTGATGCCGCAGGTGGTGGCATAGCCATCATACGGAGGCGTGTCCAGCGGCATGGCCCAGTTGGACTTGGGCGGCTCGATGCCGACCGTGCCCTTGCCATCCTTGATGGTGTGGTCGAAATTTACATCCTTCTTCACCGCTGCGTTGTATTCGGTGACGGTCTTGAGAAAGCCCTGCGGATTGACGCCATCGAGCTTGGTGGCCAGTTCCTCCAGCGTATTGGCACTGACCTTGGTCATGTACTTGATGCGGTATTCCGAACGCAGCAGCTTGCTCACTTTGGCATCGAAAACCTGCCAGGCGAATTGGCCCGGTTGCTGCAGCACCGCGCCGCCGTATTTGGCGTAAGTGAAGGAGTGGAAGTCCGCGCCTTCGTCGACGAAGCGCTTGCCTTCGGAGTTGATCAGCAGGCCGAAGATGTAGCTGTGCTTCTGGTACTGGTCGCCGATGGCGATATCGCCGAATTCGGGCGCGTTGCGGTCCCAGCCGGTGGCATGGCAGCCGGACCAGTTGCCATAGGGAGCGGCGCCGACATTCAGCGCCATCTTCAGTCCATCGCCCTGGTTGAAGCGGCTGCCGCGCACCTTGGCCAGTTCCCAGCCGGGGCCGAGGTAGCGTGCGCGCATTTCGGGGTTGGCCTCGAAACCGCCGCAGGCAAGCACGACCGATTTGGCGCGCAGTTCGACGAATTCGCCTTTGCGCTGTGCGCGCACGCCCTGGACGCGGATACCGTCATAGATCAGTTCGGTGGCACGCGTTTCATAAGAGACCGGAATGCCGGCTTTCTTGGCGGCAGCGTCGAGCATCTGCACCAGTCCGGCACCGCCGCCGGAGGCCTCGATGGGCAGTCCGCCGAAAAACTTGCGTTTGCCGTTGACCATGGCCGACTGACGGCCGAAGTTGGGCACCAGGCGCACGCCCTTGCTGCGCAGCCAGATCATGACGTCCAGGCTCTGCGTCACCAGCGTTTCGCACAGATCGGGATCGGTGCGGAAGCTGGTGAGGTTGTACATGCTGTCGAAGAATTCGTCCTTGGTGAAGGTGCCGAAATCGCTGGTGTTCACCTCTTCGTCAGTGAGTTCAGTGACCTTCTTGAGGTCCTCGACGCCGTCGAATGCAAAGCGCATCACGCCGCCGGCAAAGCGAGTGTTGCCGCCGGATTCGTCTTCGGTCGCCGCTTCCAGGATCAGCACTTTTGCGCCGTTTTCGTGTGCGGACAAGGCTGCGCACAGCGCGGCATTGCCTTTTCCAACGACGATTACATCATATTGATCAGCCATGTTTTTTCGCTTGCTCCCAATTGGTATACCATTGTATTCTATCAGGATTCATGGTTCGAGCGGCCGAAAATCGGCATAATCGAGACATCCGGATGATGCGTCTGTGTTGATCGGGCGTGTCCTCCAGCGCAAGTGCCGGCATTCACCCGATCCGCATCTCCTGCCCTGCCCGAACAGGCATCGCGTCCCGGTCGCTGCCGTCTTTGCGCTCCCGAATTTTCAAGTCTGGAGACCACAGTGAATCAAGTGACGGCTCGTGCCACCCCTTCCAAAGCGGAATTCACGCGACTGATGAAGCCGCGTTCCATCGCCATCGTTGGCGCCTCGGACAATCGCGCCAGCATCGGCGGGCAACCGGTGTCGTTCCTGACCGAGTTTGGCTACAAGGGCAAGGTCTATCCGGTCAATCCGCGCCTCAAGGAAATACGCGGAGTGCCTTGCTATCCTTCGATACTCGATTTGCCCGAGGCCTGCGACGTGGCCATCGTTGCAGTCAATGCCAAACTGGTGCCTGGTGTTATCGAGCAATGCGGCAAGAAGGGCATTCCGTTCGCGATCATCCTGTCCTCGGGATTTCGCGAGATCGGTGAAGAGGGTGCCAAGCTCGAGGAAGAATTGAAAGCCGTGGTGGCGCGCGCCGGCGTGCGCGTGGTGGGCCCGAATTGCCTGGGCATCATCAATCTGCTGGACAAGCTGCATGCGGGGTTCGGCTCGGGCTTCCAGTACAGCGACATCACGGTCGGGCCGGTGGCCATGGTGACGCAGAGCGGCGGCTTCGGCATGACCATGGTGAGCGCCGTCGAGCGTGCCGGCATGGGGTTCAATTACATTGCGTCGATCGGCAACAGCATCGACCTCAATACGCTGGATTTTCTCGAATACTATCTGGAGTGTGACGAGGTCAAGGTGGTCACCACCTTCATCGAAGGTATCGGCGATGGCCAGCGGCTGACACGCATCGGGCAGCGCGCCCTCGAAGTGGGCAAGCCCATCCTGGTCTGGAAAGTGGGCAACACGACGACCGGGCAGAAGGCGGCGGCCTCGCATACGGCCAGTCTGGCGGCTAGCTACGATCTGTACAAGACGGCGTTTCGTGCCGGCGGCTTTATTGAAATTGCGGATGCCAACGATGTCGTGGACATCGCGCGGGCCTTCCGTGGCGGCAAGTTGCCAGCGGGCAACCGGCTTGCCGTGGTGACCGGCTCCGGTGGTGCGGGCGTGCTGATTGCCGATCGCGCGGATGCCACCAATATCGCCATGCCTGATCTGCAACCCGATACGTTGACCAAGCTCAAGGCGATCCTCCCGGGTTTTGCATCGGCGGCAAATCCCGTTGATATTTCCGGGCAGACCAGCCGCGACGGCACCAGTGTCTCCAACAACGCATTGCGTCTGGTGCTGGCCGATCCGAATATCGACCAGGTCATCATCCGTTCCAAGCAGAGCACCAATACGCCGGAGCAGTGGAATGAATTCATGAGCATCGTGAAGGCAACCTCCAAGCCGGTGCTGGTGGCCTTCGGTCCTGATCGTGACCTGGACGCCAAGCCGGTGTTCGACGCGAACGAAATTGCCTGGCACATCACGCCGCCGCGCGCGGCGCGTGCAGCGGCGGCATTGAATGAATTTGCCACCAAGCAGCGGCATTACCGTGCCGCGAAGAAGGACGAGGTGCGCCCGGTCGCAGCGCAGGCATTGAAACTGCCCGCCGGAGCGGCGACGCTCTCGGAGCACGCGGCCAAGGCCTGTTTGTCCGCTTATGGCATTTCGGTGGTGGGCGAGGCACTGCTCACGCTGGAGGAAGTGCGTGCGCTCAAGAGTGCACCCTTTGCCTTTCCGATCGCGGTCAAAATCAATTCCGCCGACATTCCGCACAAGACCGAGGCGGGTGGGGTCAAGCTGGGCATCAACAGCCTTGAAGAATTGAAGGCGGCGGCCGAGGCCGTGTATACCTCGGCCCGGGCCTACAAGGCCGATGCCAAGCTCGAGGGCGTGCTGGTGCAGCAGATGGCCAGCGGCATGGAAGTCATCATCGGCGGGCTGAACGACGACTGCTTCGGTCCTACGGTCGTATTCGGGCTGGGGGGTATCTTTGCCGAAGTGCTCAAGGATGTGACCTACCGCTTCGCACCGTTCGGCATCGAGGTGGCGCGCGAGATGGTGCAGGAGATCAAGGGGGCGGTGGTATTGAACGGCTATCGAGGCCGCGAAGCGCTGGATATTGAAGGACTGGCGCAGGTGCTCACACGGGTGTCGTGGCTGTTGCATGACCACCGCGATCGTATTGCCGAGATGGATATCAATCCCCTGTTCGTGACCCCGAAGTCCGTTATGGCGGCGGATGGGTTGATTACATTAAAAGCGTAGATATTTTAATTATCGATTGTATTAATCAGGAATGATAACAATAAATTTTTGAAATCAACCCGAGATATCAACCCGAGCAAGGCAAACCTGGAAAGAGGATGGAGCATATGACGACAGACACCAAGGAAGTCTCGATGGCGATGAATGAAATCAAGAATTCGCCACTCAACACCTACATCGACTATTGCCGGAAGGGCCAGCTGGCCTATCAGGTCTGCACAGAGGACAACACGCCCTTTTTCTATCCGCGTGTGGTCGCCCCGAAAAGCGGCAGCTCCAAGCTGGAATGGCGCGTGAGCCAGGGCCTGGGCACGGTCTACGCTACCACCACGGTGACCGACACCAGCAAGGACAAGCCGGCCTACAACGTGGCCATGATTGATCTCGAAGAGGGTTTTCGCATGATGAGCCGTGTCGAGGACATTGCATCCGATGAAGTCAAAGTGGGAATGAAAGTGAAAATGCGCATGCATCCCGGTGGTGAAAAGCAGGCTCCCTATCCTGTATTTGTTCCCGTGGGAGGTGGCAAATGAGCGGCCTGAAACGCGGTAGTGTTGCCATCGTCGGTGCGGCCGAGTCGGACCTGGGGCAGGTTGTGCCCGATATGTCACCGGTGGACCTCATGGCGCAGGCAACCATGCGGGCGCTGGATGACTGCGGTCTGAAGCTCTCGGATGTGGACGGCGTGTTTGCCGCCGCCAGCCAGTTATCCATGGCCACGGTGGACATCTGCGAATACCTGGACATACAGCCAAAATATCAGGACTCCACGCGTATCGGCGGGTCGGCCTTCATGTCGCTGTTGGCGCATGCGCACCTGGCATTGCAGCAAGGCCTGTGCAATGTCGCGATGATCACCTACGGCAGCACGCAGCGCAGCGTCACGCGCGCCGCCGCTTCCCCGCGCGAAAACGTCTATTACGAGACGACTTACCGTCCACGCCTGCCGGTCAGTGCCTACGCGCTGGCCGCCAGTCGCCACATGGCGCAATTCGGCACGACGCGCGAGCAGATCGCCGAGGTAGCGGTGTCGGCGCGCAAGTGGGCGCTGCTCAATCCGCGCGCCTGGGAGAAGGATCCTCTGACCATCGAAGGCGTCATCAATGCGCGTCCGGTCAGCAGCCCGTTCACGGTGCGCGATTGCTGTCTCGTCAACGACGGCGGCGGCGCCATCATCGTGACCACGGCCGAGCGCGCCAAGAGCCTGAAGAAGAAGCCGGCCTACGTGCTGGGCGTGGGTGAATGCATGAGTCACCGCAACATCTCGAGCATGCCCGACTTCACCGTGACGGGTGCCGCCGTATCCGGCCCGCAGGCGTTCCAGATGGCCGGCCTCAAGCCCGCCGACGTCGACGTGCTCGGACTGTACGATGCCTTCACCATCAACCCCATCCTGTTCCTGGAAGACCTGGGTTTCTGTCCCAAGGGCGAGGGCGGGCGTTTCGTCGAAGGCGGGCGCATCGCACCCGGCGGCGAACTGGCGGTGAATACCAGCGGTGGCGGCCTGTCCTATTGCCACCCGGGCATGTACGGTCTGATGATCCTGATTGAGCAGGTTCGCCAGGTGCGCGGCGAAGCCGGCAAGCGCCAGGTCAAGGACTGCAATATCTCGCTGGCCCACGGCAACGGCGGCGTGCTGTCCACGCAGTGCACGGCGATTCTGGGCAGCGAAGCGACGCTCTGACCGCCTCGCTCGTTATTCCCGGGAACGCATCGCGTCATCGCAATAGTCGATGCGCGATGCGTTCCCGGCACGTTGTAGACATTGTTTGATATTGTGAGCGGGTACGCGTTGGAGGGTTGAAGAAGAAATGCGGCGGAGTGGAGCCGCGCCGGGTCTTAAACCCCATAAACCTGAGGGAAGGGGAAAGCCATGTTGCTCCGTACCGTTGCCTGTCTGCTTGCACTGGGATGTGTTGGCCATGCGCTGGCGCAAAGTGGCGCCTATCCGGCCAAGCCCATTCGTGTCCTGGTGCCCTACGCGCCGGGTGGGGGCGCCGATGTGATGAGCCGGCCGGTGTTCCAGAAATTGAGCGAAGTGCTGGGGCAGCAGTTGCTGGCCGACAATCGCGGCAGCGCCGGTGGCATCATCGCCGTGGAACTGGCGGCAAAGGCCGCACCCGATGGTTACACCCTGTTGCTTGGATCGGGCAGCACCCAGGCTATCAATCCCAGCCTGTTTACCAACCTGCCATACGAATCGCCGAAAGACTTTGCCCCGATCACGCTGTTCGTGAATGCACCATTGGTGCTGGTGGCGAACAGCAAATTCCCGGCGCGCACCATCATGGATGTGATTGCCTACGGCAAGGCAAACCCCGGAAAAATCAATTTCGGTTCGGCCGGCAGCAGCATCGGCCTGTTGTCGATCGAGTTGTTGCAGTTGATGAGCGGAATCAAGGTCCAGCATATTCCCTACAAGGGCAGCGGCCCTGCCTTTACGGGGGTGCTGGCCGGCGATGTAGACATGTTCCTCGTGAATATCGGTGTGGTTGCCTCTGCCCTGAAAGATGGCCGTGTGCGTGCGATCGGCAATGGCGGGTTGCAGCGGCTGCAGGCAATCCCGGATGTGCCGACCATCGACGAGTCCGGCTTGAAAGGATATGAGTCCGGCTCCTGGTATGGCCTGATGGCGCCGGCCGGCACGCCCCGCGCCATCATCGACAGGCTGAATGCCGAGTCGGTGAAAATTCTGAAGTCGCCGGAAATGACCAACCGCTTCAACATCGAGGGCGCCTATGCTGTGGCCAATACGCCGGAGCAGTTTTCCGAGTTGATCCGCAGGGAAATTGCGATGTGGGCCAAGGTGGTCAAGAGCGCAGGCATTCAACCGCAGCCGCTGTGAGGCAGGTTCTTCTCAACGCAAACCAACCGGGAAATTACGCATGCTGATACGCACCTTGACTTGCCTGCTGGCTGCATCGACATTGATGGTGACGCAAGCCCTGGCGCAGAGCAGCAACTATCCCAGCAAGCAGATCCGCGTGCTGGTGCCCTATGCGCCGGGTGGCGGCACCGATCTGCTGGCCCGCCCGGTGACCCAGAAGCTGGGTGAAGTCCTGAAAGTTTCGGTCGTCTATGACAATCGCGGCGGTGGTGGCGGCATCCTGGCCACCGAACTGGTCGCCAAAGCAGCTCCCGATGGCTATACCTTGCTGATCGGCGCCACCGGCTCGCACACGGTGAACCCGGTGATCTTCACGAAATTGCCCTTTGACCCGATCAAGGATTTCGCGCCGATCACCATCATGGGCTTTGCGCCGAATATTCTGGTGGCCAATGCCAAATTCGCGCCCCATAGCGTGTCGGAACTGATTGCCTATGCCAAGGCCAATCCGGGCAAGGTAAATTTCGGCTCGGCGGGCAGCGGCTCGGCGCAATTGCAACTGGAATTGTTTCAGCAGATGGCCGGCGTGAAGATGCTGCTGGTGCCGTACAAGGGTACCGGACCTTCATTTACCGCCCTGCTGGCGGGTGAAGTGGACGTACTGCTGTCCGCGGCCGGTGTGATCGCGGGGGCAATGAAAGAGGGGCGCGTGCGTGCACTGGCGCAGACGGGCATGCAACGGCTGCCGGCTCTGCCCGATGTGCCGACCATCAATGAGTCGGGCCTGCCCGGCTATGACACCGGGTCCTGGTACGGTGTGCTGGCGCCCGCGGGCACGCCCCGGGCGATCATCACCACGCTGAACACCGAACTGGTCAAGATACTGCGTCAGCCCGACATTGCTGTGCGTTATTCCGCCGATGGCGCTTATCCCATCGGCAATACGCCGGAGCAGTTTGCCGAGCAAATCCGGAGCGATCTTGAAAAATGGACGCGGGTTGCCAAAGCGGCAGGCATGAAACCCGAGTCGCTCTAGCGGCGTTGGTCCGAGTGAGTGTCAACCAGGCCTGCGGAAAGGGTTAAAATCCCCAGTGGATTGCAACATTACCGAAGGAGAATGCAATGATGTTGACACGTATGCTGGCCGCAGGGCTGAAGGTCACACTTAACGCTTCCGCGATACTCGCGCTGACCGGTGTTTCCCAGGCTTTTGCGCAAGCCCCCTATCCGAACAAGCCGATCACCTGGATCATTCCCTATGCCCCCGGCGGAGGAACCGACGTGATTGCGCGGCCGCTGTCCGTGAAGCTGGGCAAGGCGCTGAATCAGACCATCGTGTACGACAACCGTGGCGGTGCCGGTGGCTTTATCGGAGCGGAAGCGGTTTCGCGCGCGACGCCGGACGGATATACCTTCCTGGTTGCAGCGGGCAATACCCATATCTTCCCGACGCTGCTCTATGACAAAGTCCCGTTTGATCCGGTCAAGGATTTCTCGCCGGTGACCAACTTTGCAATCATTCCCAACGTGCTGGTGGCCTCGCCGAAATTCCCGGCCAACAACCTGAAGGAATTGGTCGCCTACGGCAAGGCCAACCCCGGCAAGATCAACTGGGCCTCTTCGGGCAATGGCGCGGGAGGTCACCTGGGCCTGGTGGTGTTTGCCAAGAACACCGGTCTCAAGGTTGAGCACGTTCCGTTCAAGGGTGCGGGTCTTGCGACCACGTCGGTCATGGCTTCGGAGACTGATCTGCTGCTGGCCAACACCGGTGTATTTGCCGCGCAGATCAGGGCAGGCAAGTTGAAGGTGCTGGGCGTGGCGGCCAGCAAGCGTCTGGACGCACTTGCCGACGTTCCCACTTTCGCCGAGGCGGGTTTCTCGCTGGAGTCGGCTTCCTTCTATGGTCTGATGGCACCGGCCAAGACGCCCCAGCCCATCATCACCAAGATGCACGACGAAATCGTCAAGATCATCAGGACGCCGGACGAGATCAAGCGTATTGCGGAAAACGGCGCTTTTCCGGTTGGCGATACGCCGGCGCAGTTTGCGGCCTGGCTGAAAAGCGAAGTGGACAAGTGGGGACCGGTCATCCGGGAAAACAACATCAAGGCGGATTAAGCAGTCAATTCAGCCGAATGTGAAATAGTTCAAAGCGAGTTTGCGGGGAGATGAGTTGGTGATATTCATGCGCAGTAGCGTGGCAGGGGCAATCGCAGCAGGCGTGGTGGCCCTCTTCGGGGTTTCAACGGTGTTGGCACAAAGCAGTGCCTATCCGAACAAGCCCATGCGCTGGGTGGTGCCCTATGCAGCCGGTGGCGGCACCGATGTGATTGCCCGTCCCATTGCCAACAAGCTGGGAGAGGTGCTCGGCCAGCCGGTCATCTATGACAATCGTGGCGGCGGGAGCGGCTTGATTGCCGGAGAATTTGTTGCACGCTCCGCGCCCGATGGCTATACCTTCCTCGTTGCCGCGAACAACACCAATGTGTTTGCGACCCTGTTTTTTGACAAGGTGCCTTTCGATCCGGTCAAGGATTTCGCGCCGATTACCAATTTTGCAGTCCTGCCCAATATTCTGGTTGCCAACACCCGCTTTCCGGTCAAATCAGTCGCGGAACTGGTGACCTATGCAAAGGCGAACCCCGGCAAACTGAACGCAGCCTCGTCCGGCAGCGGCTCGGGTGGCCACCTGGCGCAGGTCGTGCTGGCGCAGATGGCTGGCTACAAGTTCGTGCATGTGCCTTTCAAGGGGGCCGGTCCTGCGGCCAACGCACTGCTTGCCGGGGACTGTGATGTACTGTTTTCCAACACCGGCGTGTTCCTTCCTCATATCAAGGCAGGCAAACTGCGCGTGCTGGGTGTGGCCGGCAACAAGCGGCTGACGGTGCTGCCCGATGCACCGCTGTTTTCCGAGATTGGATTCCCGGGATTGGAAGTCACGTCATTTTACGGTTTGATGGCACCGGCCGGCACACCTGCGGCGATCATCCGCATGCAGCGTGATGCGCTGGTGAAGATCGTTCACTCGCCGGACACGCTGGCGCGATTTGCTGCTGACGGGGCCTATGCGATTGGCAACACGCCAGAGCAGTTTGCCGAAGAGCTCAGGGTTGAAGTGGCAAGGTGGTCGAAGGTCATCAAGGAAAACAACATCAAGGCCGATTAGTGGCGGGCCTGCGCCGTGACGGCGCGCCTGGAAAGACGCGAAGTTCGGGCGTCAAGGTTCGGGAGACACGGTTCCAGCGACAAGGCCATGGCGTCGCGCTATCCGGCGATTCGCCATCACGGTATAGACGACATTGACAATATGACGATATTGAACGGGGGAAGCCAATCATGGAAGCAGCATTGCGCAAGGAAGCAGTCAGTCAAAATCAGTCCGCCGCCGGTCAGGCCGCGGTGTCGCGTGGCGAACAGATTGCGAAATACATCGCCACGGCGCGCCAGCGCAGCATCCCGCCCGAGGTTCTGAACGCGGCGAAGTTCACGCTGGTGGACTACATGGGTGTGTCCGTCGGTGCCTACTACGATGCGCCGGCCATTCCGACCCGCAAGACTGCACTGTCCTGGAATGCCCAGGGTAATGCCCGCATGTACCTGGACAAGCAGACCACGCCGCCGCTGGCCGCGCTGGTGAACGGCACCATGGCGCACTGCATGGACTATGACGATGCCCATACCGGCGGCGCCGGCCATGCCAGCGCGCCGCTGTGGGCGGCCACCCTGGCCATGGCCGAGCACGTTGGCGCGAGCGAACAGGAAACCATCGTGGCCTTCCTCACCGGCTTCGAGGTCATGACCAAACTCGGTGGCGGCGGCATCGAAGGCATGGGCCGCACCACGGCGCGTCGCGGCTTTCATCCCACGCCGATTTACGGCACGCCCGGTTGCGCCGCTGCAGCCAGCGTGCTGCTGAAGCTGGACGAGAAAAAAGCGGCCTATGCCATGGGTGTGGCAGCCACCACCGCTGGCGGCCTGGTCGGCTCGTTTGGTACGCACTCCAAACCCTTTCATGCCGGCATGGCCGCCATGGACGGCGTGCATGCCGCGATGCTGGCCTCCAATGGCTTCGAATCGGCCACCACCCTGTACGAAAAGGACAAGGGGCTGATCGATGCCATTATCCAGAACAAGCCCGACACGCTGGTTATTCCGCCCATGGAATTCGACAACTGGGAAATCCTGCTCAACGGTTACAAGCCTTATGCCTGCTGTCGCGCCACCCATTCGTCTTCACAGGCGGCTCGCTCCATCGCCGCCCGAGTGGGCATGCGCAAGATCAAGCGCGTGGTGGCCAAGGTGCACAAGAACGCCGTGGTCACCGCCGGCAAGATGAATCCCAAGACACCGCTGGAATGCAAGTTCAGCGTGCCCTTTTGCATCGCCATGGCCCTGCGCGGTTATGCGCTGGTTGCGCCGGACTTCAACGTAAACACGCTCAAGGACAAATCGGTCTCCGAGATCGTGCCAATCGTGGAAGTGGTGCCGGTGGATGCGCAGCCCCAGCATGAGGCTTATCTGGACGTGTGGATGGAAGACGGCGAACACATTCAGGCGGTCACCGAAATCGTCATCGGTCATCCGAAGAATCCGATGAGCTGGGACGATCAGCATACCAAGTTTACTGCGCTGGTGAAGCCGATCATGGGTGCCGAGAAGGCCGAGCGGCTCTATCAGGCACTGCGACAGATCGAGAAGCCGGGCACGCTAAAGACCGTGTTCGAATTGCTGGCTTCATCACCGCTGCCGCAGCAATAAGCACAGGCATCATCGACGCCCCGATGCCTCGGGGCGTTTTCATTTCCTGAACCGCATTCATATCGAAAGACGGAGCACACCATGGCCGAAGCAATGCGCAAAGACGCCGCACATCCAAGTAACGTCAACGCGGGTCATTCCAGCACGCCGCGCGGCGATGCCATCGCGCAATACGTCGCGGGTACCAGCCAGCGCCAGTTCCCGCCCGAGGTGATCGAGGCGGCGAAGAAGAACTTCGTCGACTTCATGGGTGTGTCCGTGGGCGGCTACTATGAAGGTCCGGCCGTGGCGGTCAGAAAGACCGTGCAGTCCTGGGGCGCGCAGGGCAAGGCACAGATATTTCTTGATCAGCAGACTTCCCCCGGCGCGGCGGCGCTGGTGAACGGCACCATGGCGCATTGCATGGACTACGATGATGGTCATCCCGGCGGCGCCGGTCATTCCAGCGCGCCGCTGTGCTCGGCCACGTTGGCGGTGGTCCAGCATCTGGGACTCAGCGAGAAAGAGGCACTGGCCGGCTACATCACCGGCTTCGAAGTCATGACCCGCCTGGGTGGCGGCTTCGTCGAGGGCGTGGGCCGCAATACGGCGCGCCGCGGCTTTCACCCCACGGCCTTCTTCGGCACGGCGGGCGTCGCCGCTGCCGCCAGTGCCCTGATGAAGCTGGATGTGCAACAAGCCGCCTACGCGATGGGCGTGGCGGGTACCACGGCCGGCGGCCTGGTGGCTTCCTTCGGCTCGGATTCCAAACCCCTGCATGGCGGACAGGCAGCCATGAACGGCATACACGCCGCGCAACTGGCTTCCAACGGATTCAAGTCGGCCACCGGGTTGTTCGAACTGGAGAAGGGCCTGCTCGATGCTCTCATTCAGGACAAGCAGGTGAAAGACATTCCGCCCATGGACTTCGATGCCAAATGGGAAATTCTTTTCAACGCGTTCAAGCCCTATGCCTGCTGCCGTGCCACGCACGCGTCAGTGCAGGCGGCACGCACCCTGGCCAAACAGATCGGCAAGCGCAAGGTGAGCCGCGCCCACGTCAAGTTGTACAGGAACGCGTTGTTCGTGGCCGGCAAGATGAACCCGCAGACGCCGCTGGAATGCAAATTCAGCGTGCCCTTCACCATCTCCATGGGCCTGCGCGACTACGCGCTGGCGGCGCCGGATTTCTCTTACGAGACGCTCAAGGACGAATCGGTGACGCAGATCGTGCCGCTGGTCGAATGCGAAGTGGTGGAAGACCAGTTGCAGGGCGAGTCGCATCTGGACGTGTGGCTGGAAGACGGCGAGCACCTGCACGCCGATACCGCGGTGGTCATCGGCCATCCGGACAATCCCATGAGCTGGGACGACATGCACGCCAAGTTCATGGCGCTGGTCAAGCCGGTGATCGGAGCAGACAAGGGCGAGACGCTGTACAAGCTGGTGCGCAACATGGATGCGCCGGGTTCGCTGGCGCAGATATTCGGGATTCTGTCCGGTTCGCCGCTGCCGCAGCGCTAGGGCGCGTTGCTCCACTCTTTGTGAACAATCAGGAGAAATGATGTCGGCAGTACAAGCCAAGGGCGGCAAACTTGATTTGTCGCGGCTGTTCAATCCCGGTTCCATTGTTGTGGTCGGCGCCTCCGAGGATGCCAAGACCATCGGCGGCCAGCCGGTCAAGTTCCTCACCGAGTTCGGTTACAAGGGCAAGGTCTTTGCGGTCAATCCGAAGCGCGACACGATACGCGGCTTGAAGTGCTACGCGTCGGTGACCGATCTGCCCGAGGCCTGCGATGTGGCGCTGGTCGCGGTGGGTGCCAAATATGTTCCCGGCGTCATCGAGGAGTGCGGCCGGAAGGGCATTCCCTTCGCCGTGGTGATGTCGGCCGGCTTCCGTGAGGTGGGCGGCGACGGCGTGCGGCTCGAGCACGAACTGGAAGAGGCCGTCAGGAAAAGCGGCGTGCGCATGATCGGGCCGAACGGCATGGGTCTCCTGAGCCTGAAGAGCGCCGTGTACATGGGCTTTGGCA
Source organism: Betaproteobacteria bacterium (assembly GCA_947479645.1). Lineage (GTDB taxonomy): Bacteria > Pseudomonadota > Gammaproteobacteria > Burkholderiales > SG8-39 > CAIYPG01. The sequence goes on from CANKAJ010000025.1 coordinate 26,071, forward strand.
ACGGCTTCCAGTACAACAACAGGCCCATTGGGCCGATTGCGCTGGTGACGCAAAGCGGCGGCTTCGGCTTCACCATGGTCAGTGGTGCGGAACAGGTCGGCATGGGCTTCAGCTACATCGTGTCGGCCGGCAACAGCACCGACCTCAACACGCTCGATCTGATTGACTACTGGCTCGATTGCGACGACGTCAAGGTGATCGCCGCGTTCATCGAAGGCGTGGCGGATGGTCGCCGCCTCGTGGCGGTCGGCCAGCGTGCCTTCGAGGTCGGCAAGCCCATCATCGTGTGGAAGGCGGGCAATTCCAAGAGCGGCTCCAAGGCCGCGGCCTCGCACACCGCCAGCCTGGCGGCCAGCTACGACCTGTACAAGGCGGCATTCAAGACCGGCGGCTTCATCGAGGTCAAGGACTATGATGATCTGGTCGACATCTCGCGAGCCTTCATTGCCGGCAAGCTGCCGCCGGGCAAGCGTCTGGGCGTGATCACCGGTTCCGGCGGTGCCGGCGTGGTGGTGGCCGATCGTGCCGAGGAGTACGGTCTGGAATTACCCGAATTGGCGCCCGCGACACTGGCCAAGCTGGAAGGCTTCCTGCCCGCGTTTGCGTCCAAGGCCAATCCCCTGGATATTTCCGGGGCGCCCAGCAAGGACGGCAAGAGCGCCTCCAATCGCGCGCTGCAGATCATGCTGGAGGATCCCAATCTCGACCAGGTGATCCTGCGCTCCAAGCAGAGCACCAACACGCCGGCGGATGCCGCGGACTTCATCAATCTGGTGAAGAACACCGACAAGGCGGTGTATGTGGCGATGCAGGCGGACCCGGATCCTGATGTGATGAATCTGTTCCGGAAACACGACATTTCCTTTCACATCACGCCGCCACGAGCCGCCTATGCTGCCGCAGCGATCAGCGATTATGCGGATCGTCGCCGTCGTTATCTGGCGTCGAACAAGAATGCAGCCAGGCCTGTCGCGCTGCAGGCGCTGCAATGGCCGGCCGGTGCAGCGACGTTGAGCGAACATGCTGCCAAGGTCGTATTGAAGTCCTACGGCGTTCCGGTGGTGGGAGACGTGTTGCTGTCGCTGGAGGAGGTGAGGGCGCTCAAGGCATCGCCATTCCCGTTTCCACTGGCGGTGAAAATCAATTCGGCGGACATTCCGCACAAAACCGAAGCGGGCGGAGTGAAACTGGGCATCAACAGCCTGGAAGAACTCAAGGCCGCCGCTGATGCGGTGACGACATCGGCTCAAGCTTACAAACCCGGCGCCGTGCTGGAGGGCGTGCTGGTGCAGCAGATGGCCAGCGGCATGGAAGTGATCATCGGCGGGCTGAACGATGCCTGCTTCGGGCCGACCGTGGTGTTTGGCCTCGGTGGCATTTTCGCCGAGGTGCTCAAGGATGTGACTTATCGGTTCGCCCCGTTCGGGATCGAGGCGGCGCGCGAGATGGTGCAGGAGATCAAGGGCGCGGTGGTGTTGAATGGCTATCGGGGCCGCGACGCACTGGACGTGGAAGGTCTGGCACAGGTGCTCTCGCGGGTATCATGGCTGCTGCATGATCACCGTGACCGTATTGCGGAGATGGATATCAACCCCTTGTTCGTGACGCCGGCATCCGTTACTGCGGCCGACGCGTTGATTACATTAAAGGCGTAGATATTCGAATGTAGTAGAAATGAATAAGGAAGTGATAACAATGAGAAATGCCATTCGGGTTACCAGCGGGATCCTCCTTGTGTTGTTTGGCGGCCTGGCTTGCGCGCAGAATTACCCCAGCAGGCCGATCAGACTGGTTGTTCCCTACCTGGCCGGCGCCAGCAGCAACGATGTGCTGGCACGCGCTTTTGCGCCGCGCCTGTCCACTGCCCTCGGCCAGCAGGTGTTGGTGGAAAACAAGCCCGGCGCCAATGGCAACTCCGGCTCGGAGTTTGTCGCCAAGGCGCCGGCCGACGGCTACACGCTGCTCGTCGGCGTGAACGGGCCCATCGGCATCAGCCCCAGCGTGTATCCGAAGCTGACCTACGATCCGGTGCGCGACTTCGCGCCGATCGGCATGCTTGCCTCGGTGCCCTATGTGATGCTGGTGAAGCCGGACGTGCCGGCCAACAGCATCAAGGAACTGGTGGCGCTGGCCAAGTCCAAACCCGGGCAGATGAACTACGCCTCCACCGGCATCGGCAGCACGCCGCACCTGTGCAGCGCCATGTTTGCCGTGGCCACCGGCATCGACATCGTGCACGTGCCCTACAAAGGGGGCGCGGCCATACAAACCGATATGCTGGGCGGGCAACCCATCGAGATCCATTGCTCGGGCATCGTCGGTTCCATCGGTATCTTCAAGGCGGGCAAGATGCGCGCCCTGGCTATCACCTCGGCCAAGCGCTCACCGCTACTGCCCGACCTGCCCACCATGCAGGAGGCGGGTGTGCCCGGTTTCGAGGCCGCATCCTGGGCGGCCCTGCTGGCCCCGGGCAAGACCCCGCCCCCCATTATCAATTTGCTGGCGTCTGAAATGACGAAGGTGCTGCTGTCGCCGGAGTTCGGCGAGTTCCTGCGCAAGCAGGGGTCGGCACCCACGGTGATGAGTCCGGCCGAATTGGCTGACTACATCAAGGTCGAGATTGCCAAGTGGGCCAAAGTCGTCAAGGCCACGGGTATTGAAGTCCAGTAGGTTCTTTGGAGAAAAAAATGAAACTTAAATTGGTCATGATGCCGCCCCAGGCTGATCTCTCGCGCAAATGGGCCGCGCGCCTGCAGCGTGAATTGCCGGGCTATGTTGTCGTTGTACCCGAGTCGGACGAGGATGCCCGCCGCGAGATTGCCGACGCGGATGCCGCCTACGGCTGGGTGCCACCGGAGGCGCTGCCCGACGCGAAGAAGCTGCGCTGGTTGCAGAACCCGTTCGCCGGGCCGTTCCCGAACTACTATTATCCGGAACTGATCGCCCACCCGGTAATGGTGACCAACCCGCGCGGCATTTACTCCGATCACATCGCCCACCACATCATGACCTTCGTGCTGTCACTGGCGCGTGGCATGCCCGATTACCTGGAGGCGCAGCGGCAGCGGCGCTGGGACAAGAATGCGCGCCGGCATCCCTACATTTATCTGGCTGAAGCGACGGCATTGATTGTGGGCGTCGGTGGCATCGGCGCCGAGACCGCGCGCCTGTGCCGCGCTTTCGGCATGACCGTGCTGGGCGTTGATCCGCGCCCTGAGCATGCGGTCAGGGACGTGGAGATCTATCCGATCGTCGCGCTCGACCGGCTGTTGCCGAGCGCCGATTTCGTCATTGTTACCACGCCGCACACGCCGGAGACCGAAGGCATGTGGAACGCCAAGCGCTTCGCGCAGATGAAGCGTACCGGGCACTTCATCAACATCGGGCGCGGCAAGACCACGCGCCTGGACGATCTGGCCGACGCGCTGGAGAAGGGCGTCATCGCCGGCTGCGGTCTGGATGTGTATGAGGTGGAGCCGTTGCCGGCGGATCACCGCCTGTGGACCCTGCCCAATGTGCTGCTGACACCGCATATTGCCGTGCGCGACGCGGAGAATGTCCCGGAGCGCCGCTTTCAGATTCTGCTGGACAACGCCCGCCGTTTTGCCGCGGGCGAGCCATTGCACAATCAGGTGGACAAGGCCGCGTGGTTCTGAGCTTGAATGTAATAACCGGTCCCAATATGAACTCGGGCACGAGAAAATGCGCTGTAACCGTGCCGGATTGCATACGAATGCATTTCCAGACCTCGGGTTTTAGGTACGGATGTTGTGTAGCCGTACCTAAAACCCGAGGCCGCAAGCGAAGCGCGCGAGAACTTCCGCGATAGCACTGCACGGATGAGGGTCCGTCCGTGCGGGTCATGTTTTATGTGCGGATGATGAGGCTATCCGCACATAAAACATGACCTCTGGTCAAACCCCTAAGCTTTACTGTGAATCCGGTGTTAATCCAGATGGAGTGAGGGGGTCTTTCAGGCTTATCCAAGTCGCCGACTGCGCTGCTGCACCGCCTCCAGCTTGGCTTCGTGGCGTAGCCGGGTGCGCGCCTTCAGGGCCGACTTGATGTGATCTCCGGCGGCTTTGCGCGCGCCGACTTCGTTGCGCCGGGTGATGGCCGTGACAATGGCGCGATGCTCGCTTCGGCTTCGACCAGGTGTTGCAGCGTGTCGATCTCCGAATCCGCCGCGTGCCGTGCCGCCAGTCCCGCCGCTTCCTTTTCGAGCACTTCGCGTGCCGGAGTGCGGCTGATTTTCAGCTACTGCGCCACCTTGTATTCGGAAACCCTTTCGCCCGGCTTGAGATTGCCTTTCTCCAATGCCTCACGAATCGCTTCATAGGCGAACTGACCTGGCAGGATGTTGGAATCAGGTGCTTTTTTCATGGCAATGCGGCGCAGATCAATATGAATTATTGTCGCATAGATGATGAACGCCCCCTGGCCTGGTCCGAGTGGCGAATCTGGGTGGCGATGTTGGGTAGCGATGCTGGGTGGCAATGCCCGGTCTTGGTACTATGTGCGCGTTCCATGAATTCTTCAGAGGTGGCAGCATGCGTTACAAGCAGTTTCTGGCAGGGCTGGCGCTGGCGATGGTGGCAGCCCCGGTGGCTTATTCACAAAGCGTAGCGGACAACTGGCCGACGCGCCCCGTGACGCTGATCATTCCCTACGCGCCCGGCGCCGGCACCGACATCGACAGCAGATTGATTGCCGGCAAGCTCACCGAGAACCTCAAGCAGCAATTTGTCGTTGATTACAAACCTGGCGGAGGGACCACGATCGGCATGACGGCGGCGGCGCGCTCGGCGCCGGATGGTTACACGCTGTTCGCGGTATCGGCGACCTATCCGATGTCGCAATTGCTGTACAAGGATCTGCCCTATGATCCGTTCAAGGCGCTCGTCCCGCTGTCCCAGATGAGCAAGCGCACCACCATGCTGGTGATTCATCCGTCGGTGCCGGTGAAGAACATGCAGGAGTACATTGCCTACGCCAGGGCGAATCCGGGAAAGATCAATTTCGCCAGCATCGGTGCCGGCGGCATGCAGCATCTCACTGGTGTGTGGATGGGCGCGCTGACCAAGACCGACATCGCCTTCATTCACTACAAGGGAACCAGCACTTTCACGACGGACCTGGTGGAGGGGCGGGTACAGATTTCGTTAATGAATTTCACCGGCGGCCTGCCATTGGTGAAATCAGGAAAGCTGCGCGTGCTCGGCATCACCACGCTGGAGCGCACGCCGTTGATGCCGGATGTGCCGACGGTGGCTGAGCAGGGCGTGCCGGGATTCGAGTATGCGAGCTGGCTGGGGCTGGTCACCGTGGCCGGCACGCCGCCCGCGATCGTCAACAAGATGGGCGTCGAACTGGGCAAGGTGGCCCGATCGCCGGATTTCAGGGAGAAACTCTCCAGCACCGGGAGTCTCGCCATCGGCAACACGCCAGAGCAGTTCAGGCAGTACATTGCCAGCCAGTCGGAGCGTTGGCGCAAGCTGGTGCAGGAGACCGGGATACAACTGACGGATTAGATCAGGGAGCATGTGCATATGAGCTATTTCAAGTCTGCAATCGGCTGCGCGCTGGCGGCCACAATGGTGTCCACTGCGTTTGCGCAAGGCTCGGGGGCTGCCGCCAACTATCCGTCCAGGCCGGTTACGATGATTGCACCCTACGCGCCGGGGGCGGCCACGGACACCGAGGGTCGTTTGTTCGCCGGCAAGCTGAGCGAATTTCTCGTGCAGCAATTCCTGGTCGATTTCAAACCGGGCGGTGGAACCACCATAGGCCAGATCATGGCCGCGCGCGCCGCGCCGGATGGCTACACGCTGTTGCTGATGTCGGCGGCCTATCCGCTGGTGCCGCAGACGTATACGGACCTGCCGGTCGACCTGATCAAGTCGCTTGCGCCCATTTCGCTGATGAGCAAGCGCAGCGCGCTGTTGCTGGTGCATCCGTCGGTCCCGGCGAAAAACATGGCTGAATTCGTCGCCTATGCGAAGGCCAATCCCGACGCATTGAATTTCGCCACGGCGGGTCCGGGCGGGCTGCAGCATCTGACCGGACTGTGGCTGAGCAGCGTGACCGGCACGAAGATGACCTACATTCATTACAAGGGCACCGGCTCGCTGATGCCGGACATGATCGCCGGGCGCTCACACATCACGCCGACTACTTTTTCCACTGGAATGCCGCTGGTCAAGTCCGGCAAACTGCGTCCGCTGGGCGTGGCCAGCCTGGTGCGCAATGCCCAGGTGCCGGACATGCCCACCATCGCCGAGCAAGGCTATCCGGGCTGGGAATACACCACCTGGCTCGGCATACTGGCGCCGGTGCAGACGCCGGCGGCCATCATCAACAAACTGAGCAGCGAGTTGAACCGCGTGACCAGGGCGCCAGACATTGTGCAGCGATTGAGTGCGGAAACCCAGTTGATCGGGAGCACGCCGGATGAATTCCGCAAGCACATTGCGCTGGAGCATGAGCGCTGGCGCAAGCTCATCCAGGAAAACAATCTCAAGTTCGAATTGCAGAATTGAAATGATGCGGGCGTTCGCCGCCCTCCAACACCAGCAAAGGAGTATCACCATGCGTTTCCCAATCCAGGTCATCCCATGCATCGCAGCGTTGTTGTCAGGTGCGGCGCTCGGACAGGACTCTGCGGCAAACTATCCCTCCCGGCCGGTCAATATCGTCGTGCCTTTTTCACCGGGTGCCGCCACCGATATCGAGGGCCGGCTGTATGCCAACGAGCTGAGCAAGAACCTTGGCCAGCAGTTCATCATGGACTTCAAGCCCGGCGCGGTAATGGCCGTGGGCATGAACTTCGCCGTCAAGCAAAAGCCCGATGGCTATACGCTGGTGTGGGTGTCCTCGACCTACTCGCTGCTGCCGCTGCTGACCAAGGCCTATGACACGTATCGCGATTTCGACCAGATCGCGCTGATGAGCAAGCGCAGTGCCATCCTGGCAGTGTCGAACAATCTGCCCGTGCATAACGTGAAGGAGTACATCGCCTATGCCAAGTCGCATCCGGGTGAGATCAATTTCGCGACGGGCGGCAATGGCGGCATCCAGCATCTGACCGGCTTGTGGCTGACCAGTGCCACCAATACCAATGTGACCTTTGTGCATTACAAGTCGATCAGCGCGGCTTATCCGGATCTGATGGCCGGGCGCACCCACATGATTCCGGGCACTTTCGCCGCTGCTTTTCCCATGGTCAAGATCGGCAAGATTCGAGGGATTGCCATTGCCAGCCTGCAGCGCAACCCGGCGCTGCCCGACCTGCCCACGGCTACTGAGCAAGGTGTGCCCGGCTTCGAATATTCCAGCTGGCTGGGGCTGGTGGCGCCAGTCAAGACGCCGGTACCCATCATCAACAAGCTGTATGGGGAGCTGGTCAAGATCATCAAGATTCCGGAGATCAAGGAAAAGCTGGGTGATGAGACCACGCTGCTGGCACTGCCACCGGCGGAATTCCGCAAGGTGTCCATGACCGAGACCGAGCGCTGGAAGAAGCTGGTCGCGGACAACAACATCAAGTTCGAGGACTGACGCGCCCTGCCATCGGGGAAAGCGCGGGCCAATGCAGAAGGAGTACGTCATGCGCCATGTCGGCTGGTGTTGTGCAGCGCTGTTATCCGCGCTGTCATCCATGCTGTTGCCTGGAATGGTGCTGGCCCAGCCTGTTGCCTACCCATCCCGGCCGGTGACCATGATCGTGCCTTTCGTGCCCGGGGCTGCAACCGACATCGAGGGGCGCATCTATGCCAGCCGGCTGAGTGAAAACCTGGGTCAGCAGTTTGTGCTGGATTTCAAGCCCGGCGGGACCATGACCATCGGCATGAATGCGGCGGTCAAGGCGGCGCCCGATGGCTATACCTTGCTGTATGTCTCGGCGAGTTATTCGTTGCTGCCGCTGATGGCGAGGAACCTGCCTTACGACCCGATGAAGAACTTCGAGCAGGTGTCGTTGCTGTCCAAACGCAGCGCACTGATTGTCATCAGCCCGTCGTTGCCGGTGAAGAACGTGGCCGAGCTCATTGCCTATGTAAAAGCGCGTCCCGGGGAAATCAATTTCGCCACGGCCGGCGCGGGCAGCATCCAGCACCTGACCGGCTTGTGGCTGGCCAGTGCGACGGATACCCGCATGACCTATGTGCATTACAAGGCCGCCGGTGCGTCCTTCCCCGATGTCATGGCGGGCCGTGCCCATCTGACGCCCATGACATTCCAGACCGGCCTCACCTATGTGAAGTCGGGCAAGCTGCGCGCCGTTGGCGTGGCCAGCATGGAACGCAATGCGCTGCTGCCGGATTTGCCAACCTTTGCGGAGCAGGGTGTGCCGGAATTCGAATACTCGACCTGGCTTGGGCTGCTGGCGCCGGAAAAGACGCCCCTGCCCATCATCAACAGGATTCAGGCTGAGTTGGTCAAGGTCATCAAGCATCCCGATGTGGCCCAGAAGCTGGGTGCCGAAACGCGGCTGATGGCCACCACGCCAGATGAGTTCCGGCGTCATGTCACGAGAGAGACCGAGCGCTGGCGCAAGCTGGTGCAGGAAAACGGTATCAGGTTTGAAGAGTAGCCGGCCGCAACATTTGAAGTGTCATCAGTGAGGGAGTGAAGCAATGCGGTCTGGATTTGTCTTCGTGGCGCAGTTGATACTGGCCATAGCGTGGTGTTCAGGGCTTGCTTCGGCACAGAGTGCAGCCGATGCGTATCCCAGCAAGCCGGTGCAAGTGGTTATTCCCTACGGGCCCGGCGGCGCGACCGACCTGGAAGCGCGTCTGTATGCGCTGAAACTGAGCGACGCCATGGGACGTCCCTTTGTGCTTGATTTCAAGCCCGGCGCCGGTTCCATGCTGGGTACCGCGCTCGTGGCCAAAGCGGTGCCCGATGGCTATTCGATACTGATTACATCGGCGTCGTTGTCGGTCGCGCCGGCCTTGTACAAGGACTTGTCCTACGATCCTGCCAGGGATCTGGCGCCCGTATCGCTGATGAGCAAGCGTGCCACCATGCTGCTGATGAATCCTGCGTCACCGTTCAAGACATTCCCGGAGTTTCTGGCGTATGCCCGCGCCAATCCGGGCGCCATCAACTTCGGCACCTCGGGTGCAGGTGGCATCATTCATTTGTCGGGGGCATGGCTGGCCAGTCTCACCAATATCAAGGTGACTTTCGTTCACTACAAGGGTTCAGGCACCATGTATGCCGATCTGCTGGCCGGGCGGGTGCAGGTGACGCCGGTGACATTTACGACCGGGCTTCCGTACATCAAGTCGGCAAAACTGAAAGCATTGGCGGGTACCAATCTGGAACGTTCCAAGCTGATGCCGGATGTGCTTACCGTGGCGGAGCAAGGCGTGCCCGGTTATGAGTACCCCAGCTGGTTGGGTATTCTTGCGCCGGGCGGAACGCCGCCCGCGATCGTCAACAAACTGAGCGTTGAACTGGCAAAAATTGCCAGAGCACCGGATGTCGTCCAGAAGTTGTCGGACGCCGACGGCAGCCTGATGGTGGGCAGCACGCCGGAACAATTCAAACAATTGATCCTGACCGAGATCGGTCGCTGGAAAAAGCTGGTGGTGGAAACGGGTATCAAGCTGGAAGAATAATCGGTGGTTGGTCCCGTTCCAGAACAAACTTTCGCAAGGAGTCGTTGTGCCAAACCGAGTTTTGTCGTGCTCTTGTCTTGTCGTTATGACTTTATTGCCGGGTGCTGTCTTTTCCCAGGCGGCTGATTACCCGTCAAGACAGGTGACGCTGATCGTGCCGTTCGGACCGGGCGCATCGACCGATATCGAGGCGCGTCTCTACACCCAGAAGCTGACGGAAATGAGTGGCCAGTCCTATGTGGTTGATTACAAGCCCGGCGCTGGCACGACCATCGGCTCGGCCTTTGTGGCGCGCGCGGTGCCGGATGGCTATACGCTGCTCGCAATCACCGGCAGTTACACGGCTTCGCCGGCGTTGTACAAAACCTTGCCCTATGACCCCATCAAGGATTTCGCGCCGATCTCGCTCATGAGCAAACGCACCACTGTCATCGTGGCGCATCCGGCCACGCCGTACAAGAATGTGCCCGAATACATTGCCTACGCCAAGGCGCATCCCGGGGAAGTCAATGTCTCAACGACCGGGTCGGGTGGGTCGCCCCACTTGAATGCAGCCTGGTTTCACAGCCTGTCCAATACCAATGCCACTTTCGTGCACTACAAGGCGGCTGCGGCCGGGCAGGCCGACCTGATGGCGGGGCGCGTGCAGGTGACCTTCACGACGCTGCTCAGCGCGCTGCCGCATCTGAAGTCCGGGAAACTGAAGCTGCTGGGCATCGGTAATGCCGAGCGCAGTCCCATGCTTCCGGGGGCGCTTCCTGCGGCCGAGCAGGGATTGACGGGTTACGACTACACCAGCCTGTTCGCCATCATGGCGCCGGCGGCAACGCCGCCCGCCATCGTTGCCAAGCTCAATGCCGAACTGGGCAGGGTTGCCAAGGCAACCGACATCGTGGCAAAGCTGGAGGCCGACGGCGGCCTGATGGTCGCCAGCACACCGCAGCAATTGCGGCAATTGCTGGTAACGGAAATCGCGCGCTATCGCAAGCTCGTGCAGGAAGCCGGAATTACGCCGGAGTAGGCGCTGATTTCAAACCTGCCCTCAGAGAGTTGGGCAGAAAAGTCGCCGATCGGGGAAAATTGAGGCTCGCTCTGGTAAGTAGCGCGGACTGATTGTCTGATCCTCTCCGGGATAATTCGAACACAGACCGACGCCCATCCAGCAATCACTGATATTGAAAGGCCGCTACCTTGTCGCAATCCTCTTTTACTGCCGCGCAGTCACTTGCCCAATTTGTCGCGGAGTTGTCGTATTCGGAAATCCCCGCGGCCGTGGTCGAGCGTGCCAAGGACTGCATCATCGACACGGTGGCCGTGGCCAGTTTCGGCGCGCGGTTTCCCTGGAGTCGCATGCTGGTCGAGCATGCCAAACAGTACGGCAGCGGTGGCGCCTGCACGATTCTTGGGGTTCCCGGTCTGCGTCTGCACGCCCCCTACGCGGCGCTTGCCAATGGCGCACTGACACATGCCTATGAACAGGACAGCCTGCGTCAGCCCGGTGCGGGTGTGCATCCCGGTGCAACCATCGTGCCTGCCGTATTGGCGGCCTGTGAAGAGACCGGTGCCGACGGCAAGACCGCCATCGCCGCATTTGTGGCCGGTTGCGAAGTCCTGTTTCGTATTGGCGCTGCATCCCATCACACCAGCGAGAAGCTGGGCTTTCATGCGCCGGGACTGACCGGCCCCTATGGTGCCGCGGTTGCGGCCGGACGGGTGTATGGATTGACGGCGGAGCAACTGGTCAATGCTCTGGGCATCGCCGGATCACTGTCTTCCGGATTGCTGGCCTTTACCAAGGCCAGTCAGGGCGCCATGGTGAAGCGTTTGCATATGGGCCGGGCCTGCGAGTCCGGCATCCTCGCCGCCAGGCTGGCCCAGCAGGGTTATACCGGCCCGGAAACCATTCTTGAGGGCAGGTTCGGTTTTCTGGAAGTGTATTGCCGCGAAGGCGAGGCGGCGCTGCTCACGGCCGGCCTTGGGCAGGATTGGGAAGCGCTGCGCATCTGCATGAAGCGTTATGCCTGCCATGTGACCGCGCATAATCCGGTGCAGGCACTGCGCGAACTGATGACCGAGCACGCATTTCAGGGTGGCGACGTCGAACATATCGCGCTGGAAGCCAGCGAGAAAATCGTCAGCCACCACGATATCCGTGAGCCCAACGACATCATGCAGGCCCAGTACAGCGTGCCATTTTGTATCGCGCTGGCCCTGTTCCGGGATCCGGATGACGCAGCCTCTTTCGACGACAGTGCGGTCAGCGATCTGGCCATCCGTGCTGCCTGCCGCAACATCAGCGTGAGCGCGGCCAAGTCTTCCAGGACGGCGTGGAGCAGTCGCATCAAGGTCCGTCTCAAGGATGGTCGCGAATTCGCTCGCGACGGCGAGTCCTTCAAGGGCATGCCCAAGGATCCGCTCAGCCGCGCTGAATTACAGCGAAAATTCATGCTGCTGACCAAGTCGGGAGACAATGACAAGGCATCCGCCGAGTTGTTTGAACATTTGTCCCTGCTTGAAACCCAATCGCATTTTCTGCGCTGAGTTATTCAGCGAATTTCTGGAGGAAGAATGGCGCTGTTAATTGAAGCGATCTGCGTGGTTGTTCGTGTTGATGCAATCAAACGCAAGTTTGTTGGCGGGGTCGATGGTTTCATGCGCACGCTGCCCAATGGGGCGCTGTGCGTAGACAATTGGCTGGCACGACTGGCCTTCATGGCGCCGCGCGAGGCGGTCGAATATATTGCCCACCTGGAGCGATCCGGCTTGCGCTTTGTCAAGGATGACAAGGCCTTTGACATTGTGATTGTCGACCAGACTCAGGGTCCCACTGCGCCTTGCGACTGGCTGGAATTTTCCAGGACGCCCTACAAGAGTGCAGAAGGGGTGGTGGGCGGATTGCTGTCCGTCGTCTCCTACAAGGGATTGCCCGGGCATCCATTGGAGCCGGTTGAAGTCGAATTGTCACCGACAGCACTGGTCACACCGCCAGACTGGCAGTACGCCGGTTCGATGAGTGAAAAAAGCGTCACAGTTGCGCAGGGTGAGGTGAGCGAGCGGATGAAATATCTGCGCAGCGAAGGCAACATGTCCATCTTTCTCGACACCCAGAGCGGCGAGGAAGTCGGGATCCTCCGCTCCAATCTGCCCGGCTAGTGAATGAGGTCAGCCACACTGGTCTGACCGCTCTTCGCAATCAGGGATAATCGCACGCACCCTCATGGGAAGTGCGGGTGCGTCGCGAGGTTCCGGTGACTTTGCCGCTCAGGTCAAAGTGCACATTCAGGAATGCTTCGACAAATCCGGCCTGTTCAATCCGGTACGTCCAGACCACGTCATTGATTTTTTCATAGGTCAGCGCCCGCCCGGGGTGTCCCAGTAGCGCGATGATCTCGGGCTGGGTCAGTCCTGGCTGGACTTTCGCGAAATATGACTCCTGGAGCACCTGTTGAATGTCGCGAACCTTGCCGTCGCGGCCCACATTCACCATGAACGTAAAGTGGCCGCAGGGCCCCCGTGCATATTCGAGTTGGCGTCCGCCATCCGCCAGAGACAGTTCTCCGCTCGGTTTGCCCATGCGGGCGATGAGGTCGGCTTCACTGGCGCCGGCTGAAAGATTGCCAGGCCCCGTGCTGACGCAGGCCGCAAGCAGCAGTGCCCCAACGAGAGGTAAGGAATTCCTGGCTATTCTGTCTATTGATCGCATTGGTTTTCTCCTTTGCAAATGTCAGAGTCATGCAGGTGAAGTTCGTGTTGAATCCAGGCTGCCGCACGGGTTCCCGCTCCGGTTTCCGGTCATTCAGAACTGATTTCTCAGGACGCACTGAACAAGCAACCCGCGTCCCTTGCATTTTCCCTACTTCAGAGGAAACACCGGGTACGCTGTGCCAGAAGACCGGTCTTGTTCAGTAGCGCTTCAATTGTAATCCTTGTCCGGATCGGGGAGGCGTGCCCCAGTTCGGCGCGTCAGTCACTTGATGGTGCCTGCAGAAGCAGGCTTCCAGCCGCCTTCATCTTTACCCGCCGTCTTCGGTGTTTTTCCTTTCATTCAGTGAGTTGCAGTCGAACTAGGCTTGTATCGGCACTTCGGGTGGTCGGCTGGCATGGGAGGTGCTTGAGTACAAGCTGGGATACAAGATGACCGTCAATTGGCGTGGAAGTCATGTCAATGCAGGGCAGCAATCGGAAACATTTGTCAATGAGCTTAAAACACAATACCCGCCTACCCGTCACAGTCAGTGCATGGCTGGACAGCTATCGCGGCGGCGCTGACCCGAGAACCTTGTTGATGAAGTGTTTGCGCCAGGCCAGGGACGCCAGTCCGAGTGCGACATGGATTTATCTCGCCACCGATGCCGATCTGGAAAAGCAGCTTGAAGCGTTGCAAGCCATGGTCAGCGGAATATCCGGGATTGATGAACTGATCAAACGCTTTCCGCTTTATGCAATACCGTATGCAGTCAAGGACAATATTGATATTGCGGGTGTGCCCACCACGGCCGCTTGCCCGGCCTACCGGTATGTTGCAGGCAAGTCTGCATTGGTGGTGCAGCGTCTTCAGTCGGCCGGCGCGCTATGGATAGGCAAGTCGAACCTGGATCAGTTTGCGACAGGACTGGTCGGCACGCGCTCTCCCTATGGCAAACCTGCATCCGTATTCAGCGCTGATCATATCAGCGGCGGCTCCAGTTCCGGTTCGGCGGTGGCTGTGGCTGCCGGGCTTGTGCCTTTTGCACTGGGGACGGATACGGCGGGTTCGGGCCGTGTGCCCGCCGCTTTCAATCAGTTGGTCGGCTTGAAGCCGACCCCGGGAAGAGTCAGCGCCAGCGGTGTGGTGCCGGCATGCCGGACCCTCGATTGTGTATCAGTGCTCGCGTTGACCGTGGATGATGCAGCACACGTGTTGGCTGTTATTGAAGGCGTCGATGCCGGCGACAGTTACAGCAATTTCAAGCCGGGGCCGGTTGACTGGAAGCGCAGCGCCGGTGCCTTGCGTGTCGGTGTTCCCAAAGTATCGCGCCTTGAACCCGACAGCGAGTATGCTGCGCAATACGGGAAAGCGCTGGAACACGCCAAGGCACTCGGGCATGCCATCGTGCCCGTTGATTTTACCGCCCTGCACCGCACGGCGGATCTGCTTTACTCCGGCCCGTGGGTGGCCGAGCGCCATACTGTAGCGGGGGAATTGCTGAAGGCGGCTCCGGATTCAATCGACCCCTCAGTCGACCCGGCGGTGCGCTCGATTATTCTTTCCGCTGACAACTTCAGTGCTGCTGACGCGTTTCGTGGCCAATATGAGCTCAAGCAGTTGCAGGTCGAGACCCGGTCGGTGTGGGACGAGGTCGATGTGCTGCTGGTGCCGACTGCGCCGGTTCATCCTCGTTTTACCGACATCGCCGAGGATCCGCTGGGCGTCAACAGGATGCTCGGTATCTATACCAACTTTGTCAATTTGCTGGGTTGGTGTGCGCTCGCACTGCCTGCCGGCACCACTGCATACGGTCTGCCATTTGGCGTGACCTTCATTGCGCCGGCCAATCACGATGTGCCGATTGCGGCGCTCGGCCGTGAATGGCAGGCCAGCATTGATTTGCCGCTGGGCGGAACCGGGGTGAAATCCGGTGATGCAGGGATGGTCACTGCATTGCGCACTCCGGCGGTGCAGAAAACACTGCCAGTGGCCGTTGTTGGGGCGCATCTGTCGGGTATGCCGCTGAATGGACAACTGATCGAGCGTGGCGCGCGGTTGCTCATGAAGACCACCACGGCGCCGCACTACCGGTTCTATGCGCTTCCCGGCACGGTGCCGCCGAAACCCGGCATGGTGCGCGTGGCAGCGGGCGGATGCGGGATCGAGGTGGAAGTCTGGGACCTGCCGCTCGCCCATGTCGGCTCATTTCTTGCGTTGATTCCGTCGCCACTTGCACTGGGAAGCGTGGAGCTGAGCAATGGTCAATGGGTGCATGGTTTCCTGTGCGAGTCCCATGCCGTGACCAATGCCGAAGATATCAGCCGCTTTGGCGGGTGGCGCAGCTACATGCAATCGCGTGCTGCCTGAATGGAAAATTTTGACTTTCATTGTCGCAAGCTGAACCCGAGGGCTCACCCAAATATCGTAATCACAGACAGGGGATCACCGTGAATGAAATCACCAGGAAATTCCAATTGAATGACGCCGAATTGAATGACACTGCAGACAGTTCTGCATCCGGACGCGTTGGGGCTGACCTGTCCGGTGCACCGGGACAGCCGGCACGGCGTCGCTTCATCACTGCAGCGGCGGGAATGGCAGCGGCAGGCGTGCTGGGGGCGCCTGCCATCGTGCGCGCGCAGAGCAGTCCGAAAATGCGCATTGGCTTCTGGCCGATAGCCTCGGGATTGCCGTTTTATGTCGCGTTGGAAAAGGGCTATTTCAAGGAAGCCGGGCTCGATGTCGAAGGCCTCAAATTTGCCAGCGCGCAACAGGTGATGGAGGCGATGCTGGCCGGGCGCGCCGAGGGTAGTTCCAACGGCACCGCTTCAGCGGTGCTTGCCATTGGCGAAATTGCGCAGCCCGGCTTGTTCAAGATCTTCTGTACCAATCCGACCAACGCGAAGTACGTGCTGGATGAATTCCTGGTTGCCAAGGACAGTCCGGTCAAGACCCTGGCCGATCTCAAGGGCAAGCGCGTCGCCTCCGGCCCCGGCATCCAGAACGTCACGCTGGCCAAGGTGATGCTGGAGCGGGGTGGTGCTGGCGCCATGAATGTGACCGAACTGCCGATCGGCCAGCATGTCGCGGCGCTCGCCGCCGGGCAGGTCGATGCTGTGTATACGCTGGAACCCACCGGCACAGTGGGGCGGCTCAATGGCACCACGCGCACACTGGAGGTTGGCGTCGTGGCGAAATACATCCTGGGTGATCCGATGGCGCCGTGGCACGGCGGCGCCGCCAGCCTGACCACGGCATTTATCCAGAAATATCCCGCCGAGACAAAGAAATTCATTGCGGCATACGCCAGGGGAGTGGACATGGTGCGCAACCGGCCCAACGAGGCGCGCCCATTTCTTAAAGGTTATACCGCCATCGAAGGCGCGCTGACTGCGGAAGTACCGATGTCGGATTACATGTTCGGCAATCAGTTCAAGCCAAGCGACGTGGCGCATTTCCAGAAGTTCTACGACCTGTTCCACGAGAAGGGCATTTTCGAGAAGCGTGTCATGGTCGAACCCTTGTTGTACAAGGGCTGAAGCATGGAAACGCAAGCGGCGGGTTCTGTCTCCGGCGAAGGCGTGCCGCCCTGGGCTGATGCCTCGCCTGTCACACAGAGAAAGACCTTTCCGTGGGGGCGACTTCTGCCACTCGCCGGGCCGGTGATGCTGTTTATCGTCTGGGATCTCGTGGTGCGTGCCGGCCTGGTGAAGGTCATCCTGTTGCCGACGCCTTCTGCAACCATCACGACGCTGATCACCGGTTTGGCGGGTGGACCGCTGCTGACTGACTTCGGTGTCACGCTGTGGCGCACGATCCAGGCGTTTCTGATCGCAGCGGTGGTTGGCGTGCCGCTGGGTGTGCTATTGGGCAGCAATGAGCGCGCCTATCGCAGCGTCGAGTTTCTGATCGACTTTTTCCGCTCCACGCCGTCGTCCGCGCTGATTCCGCTGTTTTTAATGATCTTTGGCGTGTCCGACATCAACAAGGTAGCCATTGCGGCTTTCGGTGCCTTGCTGATCGTGCTGTTCAACAGCGCCTACGGCGTGATCAATGCGCGCAAGCAACGCGTCATGGCGGCCAGGGTCATGGGGGCTTCGCGCTGGCAGATATTCAAGGATGTGCTGATCTGGGAAAGCCTGCAGCCGACTTTTGTCGGGCTGCGCTCCGCGGTATCGATGGCGCTGGTCATTGTCATTGTCGCCGAGATGTTCATCGGCTCGGACAACGGCCTGGGGCATCGCATCATCGACGCGCAGCAGGTGCTCAATGTCAAAAGCATGTATGCGGCCATTCTGTCCGCAGGTGCGCTGGGGTATGCGCTCAATATTGTTTTCCTGGTCATTGAGAAGCGCATCGTTCATTGGAGCGGACGATGAACACGGCGCGGGCGGCATCTTCGCTGCCACACCTGTTTCATATTAATGCCGGCCGATCGTCATGGCCCGGAGGGAGGCGGATATGAGGCACCGTAATGCCGCTGTCGTTGCCGATGTGCCGGTGCGACCATTCATTCCCGGGCCGGAGGGCACGCACATCACCATTCGCGGCCTCACCAAATATTTTGCCGGCTGGCCCTTGTACGAGGATTTCAACCTCGATATCCCGAAGGGCAAGATTGTGTCGGTGTTCGGCCCCAACGGTTGCGGAAAATCGACACTGATCAACATGATTGCCGGCCTGGTCCCGATCGATGCGGGTAACATCCTGTTCGATGGCAAGTCGCTCGCTGACACCAAGATCGGCTACGTCTTCCAGAATTACCGGGAGGCCCTGTTTCCGTGGATGCGCACCATCGACAATATTGCCTACCCGCTGAAGATGGAAGGCCGGTCGAAAGCCGAAGTGGACCGGCGCATGCAGGAACTGGTTGAATCCTTCGACGTGAAATTTGATCTGAATCGCTATCCTTATGAACTGTCCGGTGGCCAGCAGCAGACGGCATCCATCATGCGCGCCCTTGCGCCGGGGCCGGAGGTGGTGTTTCTTGATGAACCCTTTTCCGCGCTTGATTATGAAATGACGCTGTTCATTCGCGAAAAACTCCAGGAAGTGTTCATCCGGACGGGGACTACCATGCTGCTGGTCTCGCACGATCTGGAGGAGGCGGTCTATCTGGCCGACAAGGTGCTGCTGTTGACCAAGCGGCCGACCCGAGTCGCGGAAATTCTGCATTATGGCGATCCGCGACCGCGCACTGTGGCCACTTTGTCGGAGCCCGGCTTCATCCAGGCGAAGAA
>CANKAJ010000026.1 GCA_947479645.1 Betaproteobacteria bacterium
ACGATGGATCGCACCGAGGAGCAGGTTGAGAAGCAGATTGAGTTGCTACGATGCCTCAGGCGAGGGATAGACGAGTCAATTCTGACACCCAAAATTGTCCAAAAATAGACGGAGCCTCATTCTGGGTTTCGTGCCTGGCCCAACCGAATTACAGATTAAATAATATAATAATTAAGATTAAAATACCTATGGATAATAAGGTATTTCATGAATTTGATAATTATCTAGTGCTGCAGTATCTTCGACAGGAACAACTGCGCGCGCTCCGAACGCGGCTGCCCGAAGAAATCATCCTTGGCGGCATCCTCGACGATCTCGCCGCGGTCCATGAAGATGACGCGATTGGCCACCTTGCGGGCAAAGCCCATCTCGTGGGTGACGCACATCATGGTCATGCCTTCCTGCGCGAGTGCCACCATGACGTCCAGCACCTCGTTGATCATTTCCGGGTCCAGTGCCGAAGTTGGTTCGTCGAACAGCATGCACATCGGGTCCATCGCCAGTGCGCGCGCGATGGCCACGCGCTGCTGCTGGCCGCCGGAGAGCTGACCGGGAAATTTTTCCGCCTGCGTTTTCAAGCCGACGCGGTCGAGCAGTTTCATGCCCTTATCGACGGATTCATCCTTGCCGCGGCCCATCACGCGTATCTGCGCGAGGGTGAGGTTTTCCATGATGGACAGGTGCGGGAACAGTTCGAAGTTCTGGAACACCATGCCCACGCGCGAGCGCAATTTGGGCAGATCGGTGTTCGGGTCGCCCACCGACAGCCCATCGATCCAGACCTCGCCCTTCTCGAAAGGTTCCAGTGCATTCACGCACTTGATCAGCGTTGATTTGCCGGAGCCGGACGGGCCGCACACGACCACGACTTCACCCTTCTTGACGTGGGTGGTGCAGTTGGTGAGGACCTGGAAAGCTCCATACCATTTGCTGATGTTCTTGATTTCGATCATGGGTAGAACCTCATTTTTGCCACTGCCAGAATAGTGTCATTCCGAGGCCATCCCCCAAGGGGACTTCCTTCGGGGCGTGGGCCGAGGAATCCGCTGTTTGCCGAATGAAACAGATTCCTCGCTGCGCTCGGAATGACAACGTCGGTGTGTTCATTGTCAGCGAACAATCGCGATTCTTGCCTGCAGCCGTTTGACCAGCAGCGACAGGGAGAAACAGATGACGAAATAGACAACCGTGGCGAGCAGGAAGGCTTCCACCGGCCGGTTGAAATTGCGGCCCGCGGTGGTGAAGCCGCGCAGCAGATCATAGGCGCCGATGGCGTACACCAGCGAGGTATCCTGAAAAAGGATGATGGTCTGCGTCAGCAGGATGGGCAGCATGTTGCGAAAGGCTTGCGGCAGCACCACCAGGCGCATGGTCTGCCCGTAAGTGAGCCCCAGCGCGTAGCCGGCATACACCTGCCCGCGCGCCACTGACTGGATGCCGGCGCGCATGATCTCGGAATAATAGGCAGCCTCGAAGGCGGTAAAGGTGACGATGGCGGACAACTCCGCGCCCATCGGCTTGCCGGTGAGGAACGGAATCAGCAGGAAGAACCACAGGATCACCATGACCAGTGGAATGGAGCGCATGGTGTTGACATACAGCGTGGCCGGCCACTGCAGCCACGGATGCGAGGACAGCCGCATCAGCGCCAGCAGGGTGCCGAAGACGATGCCGCCGACCATGGCGATCAGGGTCAGCTGCACGCTGAAGATAAAGCCCTTGAGCAGGTAATTGGAGACGAGTTCCAGGTTGAAGAACGACAGGTCGAGGCCGCTCACTTGCCACCTCCGACATAGCCCGGCACGCGGACGCGCGTCTCGACATAGGCCAGCGCGCGATTGACCACCATGGTGCTGACGATGTACAGGCTGGTGACGGCCAGGTACACCTCAATGCCGCGCGAGGTTTCTTCCTGGGCCTGCATGGCGAACATGGTCAGCTCCGAGATGCTCACGGCGAAGGCCACCGAGGAGTTCTTGATGATGTTCATGGCTTCGGAGGTGAGCGGCGGCAGCACGATGCGAAAGGCCATGGGCAGCAGCACGAAGCGATAGGTCTGCGGCAGCGTCAGCCCCAACGCCAGTCCGGCATTGCGCTGTCCGCGCGACAGCGACTGAATGCCGGCGCGCACCTGCTCGGCCACGCGAGCCGAGGTGAAAAAGCCCAGTCCCAGCACCACCATGATGAAGCTGGGCACCTGTTGCAATGGCGGCACGAGAGTGGGCACGACGAAATACCACAGGAAGATTTGCACCAGCAGCGGGATATTGCGGAACAACTCCACCCAGGCATTGGCTGCACCGGCCAACCAGCGGTTGGGCACGGTGCGCAGCGTGCCGATGATCGACCCAAACAGCAAGGCCACGACCCAGGCGCATCCGGCGACTGCCAGCGTCCAGCCCCAGGCGGATATCATCCAGTCAAGGTAGGTGGTTTCACCGTCGCCGATATCGCGCAGGAAGAATTGCCATTCCCAGTTCATTGCCGTTCCATCACGAGTATGAGTCGAATGCGCAGCCCAGAAAAAACGCGCCCAGGTGCGAGCGCGTTCTTGAATGCGAAGATGGTGACGCGCCTGGCAATTACTTGGTGGCGTAGGCTTCCATCGGCTTGTCGTTGGGATCCTTGATCAGACCCTTCAGCGTTGCTCCCATGGGCAGGTTGACGCTGGTGTTCTTGGGGGGGATCGGCGACAGGAACCATTTGGTGTAGAGTTTGGTGAGGGCGCCAGACTCCATCATTTCGCGGATCGTGATGTCCACGACGCGTTTCATGCCGGGGTCGTCCTTGCGGAACATCACGGCAATCGGCTCCACCGACAGCACTTCGCCGACGATCTTGTAGTCCTTGGGATTCTTTGCGTTGGCGATCAAGCCGGCCAGGATGTTGTCATCCATCACGAAAGCGTCGGCGCGGCCCGACTCGACGAGCAGGAAGGAGTCGGCGTGGTCCTTGCCGAACAGTTCCTTGAAGTTGGCCTTGGCGGCGCGCTGGTGCTTGCGCAGCGTCTGCACCGAGGTCGTGCCGGTGGTGGTGGCCACGGTCTTGCCATTCAACTGCGCAATCGACGTAATGCCGGAACTGGCCTTGACCGCCATGCGCACTTCGGTCATGTAGGTGGTCAGGCCGAAGGACACGTCTTTCTGGCGCGTGGCGTTGTTGGTGGTGGAGCCGCACTCCAGGTCAACGGTGCCATTCTGCGTCAGCGGAATGCGGTTCTGTGAGGTGACCGGCGTGTATTTGACATTCAATTTCTTGCCAACGGTCTGGCTGATCTTGTCGATGATGGCCAGGCACAGGTCGACGTGGTAGCCGGCGAACTGGTTGTTGCCGGTGGTAAATGAAAGGGGTGAGGACGACTCGCGCACACCCATGATGATTTCACCCGAGTCCTGCGCCTTCTTTAGCGTGGTGGTCTGGGCAATCGCAGTCCCGGTCAAGGCGGCGGAAAGTGTCGCGCCCAAGGTGATGACTGCAGCAAAAGCGGAAATCAATTTCATAGGGTTCTCCCGGAAGAATGCATGCGCAAACACAATGACCAATGACAAGACAACGGGTGGGCCGCCTGTGACACGACTGCTATTGCTCAGGCCGGCAACATTGAAAACCATTCTACGCAGTACCGGGGGGCTTGTCCAAGCAGGTGCGGGTGAGGGTTGCCTGCATCCGGGCAGCAGGTATCTCCAACCGGCGGGAATGTATTGCGACGCGCAACACGCTATGATGGTGACTGGAGGGCGTCTGGAACGAACACGACAGGTAATCGCTGATGGAAGAATCGAATTTCTCGCAATGGCGGCCACATCCCTGGCACGGTCTGGAGATCGGGCGGGAGCCGCCTTTGTACGTCAATGCCTATGTCGAAATCACGCCCTTCGACCTGATCAAGTATGAAGTTGACAAGGCCACCGGGTATCTCAGGGTGGACCGTCCGCAACGAACCTCGTCTCAACCGCCATCGCTGTATGGGTTCATTCCGCGCACCTATTGCGGCGCCGAGGTGGCCGCGCTGTGCCCGGGTGCTGAGCGGGGGGACGGTGACCCGCTCGACATCTGCATTCTCAGCGAGCGTCCGATTACCCGATCAGAAATCATCGTGCCGACGCGCGTGGTCGGGGGGTTGCAGTTGCTGGATCGCGGCGAGGCCGATGACAAGATCATCGGCGTGCTCGAAGGTGATTTCGTCTGGAGCGGGGTATCTGACATCGCCAGCCTGCCGCAGATCCTGGTGGAGCGGCTGCAGCATTATTTCTCGACCTACAAGCTGGTGCCGGGCGAGGAACCGCAGATCGCCGTGCAGAAAGTTTACGGAGTCTGGCAGGCAGGCCGTGTGATACAGGCGGCGATTTCCGATTACCGGTCGCTGGCGGCCTCTCATCCGCAGTCATGACCTGCGGTTAGAATCAGCCCTGATCATGGTGATGGTTTTCCGACCCGGATGCCAAGTGCCGGATTGACGTTTATGATTACGCGTTACGCATTACGGGCATTGCGGTCTTATTCTCCCGATTTCAACGTATAGCCACACATTACCCAGAGAGAGGAACTGAAAATGAATGTACCCAAGGACAAACTGATGCGCTGGATCACCCAGGGAGCCCTGGCGTTGCTGCTGATCGTTGGTGCGCTTGCCGTGACGCTGTTCATGAAGGTCGGCGACCTTGAGTCAGCCAACGCAGAGGCTCAGAAGGGCAATCAGGTTTCGGCGGTGGCGCTGAAGGGTGTGCAGGATGGCCTGGCTGCCGCCAAAGCCAAGCTGGCCGATCTGGAGAAGAGGCAACTGGAGGCTGACAATCTGAAGGCATTGCTGGTCAGCGTTGAGCCGCAAGTCACAACGGCGCTGGAGGCGGCTGGCAAATCCGGCAAGCCGGATGTGCGCGCTGCTGCGTTGACCGGACTGGGCGTGATTGGCCAGATCACGCGCGGTGCCAACAACGAAGCAGCCCTGGCGGTGCTGGATCGTGCCCTCGCGCTGGACAAGAATAGTTGCGTTGCCGGCCTCGCCACCAACCTGGGCGGCGCAAAGAAGGTCGAGGTGGCGGCTGAGTGCCAATCGTTGTTGCCGGCAACGGCAACGGCTGCAGCGCCTGCAGCAGGCGCCAAACCTGCTGCTCCTGCGCCCGCGCCGGAAGCGGCCAAGGCAGCGCCGGCGACCGACAAGAAGTAGGCTGGAGGCTGGTCGCAGACACTTACGGAACGCGAAATAGCCTGAAAAGCCGCGCCAGTCGTGGCTTTTCAGGTGGTAATGGGTGAAACTACGTCACTACACGTATTCCTGAGGAGGACGCTTCCATGAACAAATCCGGTGTTGTGTATCGAACATTACGCGCTTCTACTTTGCTGGCAGGTTTAGCCATAGCCGCTCCGCTGCTGGCACAGCAGGACTACCCCAATAAGCCGATACGTCTGCTTACGCCGGCTGCGCCTGGCGGCACGACTGATTTGCTGGCGCGTTTGTTTGGCGGAAAGCTGGGCGAAGTGCTCAAGCAGCAGGTACTGGTGGATAACCGCGCGACGGCATCCGGCGTCATGGCCGGGGAAATGACCGCGAATGCGGCCCCGGACGGTTACACCCTGTTCCTCGCCTATCATCAGCACACCGTCAACGCGGCGCTCAATCCAAAGCTGCCCTACCATCCGGTGGACAGCTTTACGCCGATTACGCAACTCACCACTGCGGGTCTGCTGCTGGTGGTGCACCCGTCCTCACCGGCCAAGAACCTGAAAGAATTTGTCGACTGGACTCGCACCGGCAAGGGGCCGCTCAATTTCGGATCGGCCGGCATCGGCAGCGGCGGCCATCTCGCCGGAGAGCTTTACAACATGATGGCCGGTGTCAAGGCCGTGCATATTCCCTACAAGGGTACCGGACCGGCGATGACGGACCTGCTGGCCGGAGAGTATCAATACAATTTTGCCGGCATGCAGGGCGCTCAATCCCTGGTACGCGCCGGCAAGTTGCGCGCGATCGCGGTGACCACGCCAACGCGCATTGCCGCCTTGCCTGATTACCCCGCAGTGGCTGAAGTATTGCCCGGATTCGAGGTGGTCGGCTGGTATGGCGTGATCGGGCCGGCCAAGTTGTCTGCGCCCATCCTCAAGCGGCTGAATGATGCGTTAATGAGCATTCTGGCGCGGCCGGATATTCGGGAGCGCATTCTGGCCGATGGTTCCGAGCCGGCCGGCACCACGCCTGAAGAGTTCCGACGCTTTATGCAGGCCGATGTGGCCAAATGGGCCAAGCTGGTCAAGGAGAGCGGGGCCAAGCTGGATTGAACTGAAGGGCCCGGGCAAGCCGGGCCCTGAATGCTGCTTCTGTGGCGCAGGCTATTTCTTGCGTGCGAATTTCCCGGTCAGAGTTGCCCTGGCGATGGCATTGCCATTGACCATGTAACCGGCCAGCGAGGCGCTGGCACCGCTCACATCCAGCCGTTCGGTATTCAGCGCATACAGCGTGAAGTTGTAGTGGTGCGCCTTGTCGCCAACCGGCGGGCAAGGTCCGCCCCAGCCGGGGCCACCGAAATCCGTGTTCACCTGCACTGCGCCCGCCGGCAGATTTGATTCGTCGCTGCGACCGGCATCCTTGGCAAGACCACTGGCCGTCGCCGGAATGTTGATCATCAGCCAGTGCCACCAGCCGGCGCCTCCTGTTGGTGCATCAGGGTCGTGCACGAGCAGCGCGAAACTTTTTGTGCCCGCGGGAGCGCCGGACCATTTGAGTTCAGGTGAAACATTTTTTCCGGTGCAGCCGAATCCGCCGAACACTTGTTCCATCGAGATGGGTCCGTTCGCCTTGAAGTCGGGACTGCTCAGCCGAAAGCGGGCGGGTGTGGCGCGCTTCGATCTGGACGAGGCGGCTTTTTTCTTCGCGGGTTTGCCGCTGGTGGATTTGCGGCTGGGTTTGCGGGTGGCCATGCTGTTCTCCTTGCTGGGGTATTGGGACCGAAAAATTCTAGTGCCGGTGTAGCGTCGCGTCCATGTGGCGGTAATCCTGTATGGGATTTTGCGTCGAACCCCACAAGCGTTTCAGCGCATTTGCGCCACGCGCACCGCCAGCATGGTCCAGACCGCATCCACGGCATCGAGCAGATCCTCGGCGCTTTGGAAACGCTCCTGCGGATTTTTCGCCAGCATGCCATCGAGCAGACTCTGGTAATCGGCAAGTGACGCATCCAGGCGGGGAATGGGGGCGCTCAGATGCAACTGCGCGAGTTCGCGCATGGTCGCCGCGGTGAACGGTTTTTTCCCGGTCAGCATCTGGAAATACACGATGCCCAGGCTGTAGATGTCGGTCAGCGCCGAAGCAGGTTCGCCCAGGATCAGTTCCGGTGCAATGTAGTGCGGCGAGCCGGATACCTTCTGCTTGCGGGCGTCGGCGCGCAGCGCATCCAGGCGTGCGGCCATGCCGAAGTCGGCGATGGCCATGGAACCATCATCGCGTACCAGCACGTTCTCGGGCTTCAGGTCGCGGTGTACCAGCCCGTGCACGTGGATCTGCACCAGCGCACCGGCCAGTTGCGCCAGCACGGCGAGCGCCTGGCGCGGGCTCAGCGCCGTCTGCACGGCATCCCGCAGTGAACCGCGTGCAAAGTACTCCATGGCCAGATAGGGATAGTCCCCGGCAAAACCGTTACCGAGGATCTCGACCACGCTGCTGTGGCGCGATTCAACGATATAGGCATTCTCCTGGCGAAACGACTGGAACCGGTCGATGTCTTCAGCGGGCGTGGTCTTCAGTACCTTCAGTACGACATTGTGTCGATCCCCGTCGCGCTCGGCCAGCCACACATGCGAAGTGCCGCCTTCGCCCAGATGGGAGAGGATGCGATAGCCGTCGACCTGGGGTGCTTGCATGTTTGTTTCGACGGCTTTCATTCAATGTGCCGCAACAGCGCGATCAGACTGTCGGTGGTAACGACATCGGCATATTTCTGCGACATGTCGAACAGGTTCACGGCATGCGACACCTGGCCGCGGTCATAGACGCATTCGTGAGGCACGACGACCCGGAAGTTGAGTGAAAACGCGTCGACGACACTGGCGCGTATGCAGCCGCTGGTGGCGCACCCGGTCATGACCAGAGTGTCCACACCCAACTCGATCAGATGGCTTGCCAATGGCGTTCCGAAAAATGCGCTGGGATGCTTCTTGGGCAGGAGGATGTCTCCTTCTTGTGGCGCCAGCTCGCGCACGAAGTCATAGCCGTGTGGGTGAATGCTCCACATGGTCGGTGTTTTTTCCGCGAGGCGGCCGCCTTCGCTGGCCAGTTTTGGAGCCACGTGTGGATACAGCACGGGCCATTTCTTGGCACGAAATTCTGCGAGTACCGGTTTGATGTTTGCGATCGCGTTCCAGGCCAGTTCGCCGCAACTGGTCGGGAATTCCTGCATGGCTTTCTCCAGGGGGGCTGGCACGGTTCCGGCGGTACGATATTGCACATCGATGATGAGCAGGGCTGGCCGCTTGCCCAGGCCCGAGGCTCGGCCAAAGCCGGCCGTGTCATATATTCGTTCTTCTTCCTCGCTGATTAGTCCGTGCCAGGGTTTCATCGCGCGCTCCCGTTGGTGTTCTTGATCTGCCATCTGATCTGCCATCGGATGATCAGATTATTCAATGGGAATGCCGCTGCTGACCACGACTTTCGTCCATTTGGCGATTTCGGTCTGCAGGATTTTGCGAAATTCAGCGGGCCCTGTTTCGATCGGCTCCAGTCCCTGGTCGATCATCCAGTCACGTGTGTCCTTGATCCGGATGGTCTTGATCATGGCGTCATGGATTGTCTGCACGATCTCCGCTGGTGTGCGCGCCGGTGCCAGCACACCGGCCCAGTTGGATGCCTCGTACCCCGGCACGCCCGACTCGGCGATGGTGGGTGCATCGGGGAAGGCGGCAATCCGCTGGGCGCTGGCCACGGCCAGCGGCCTGACCTTGCCCGCCGCGATCTGGGGCATCGCCGTTTGCGTCACTACGAACAAAAGATTGAGTTGTCCGCCCATCAGGTCCGCCATGGCCGGTCCGCCGCCCTTGTACGGGACATGCGTGAAGGTGATGCCCGTCATCATTTTCAGCAGTTCGCCCGACAGGTGCGGCGTGCTGCCGGTTCCCGAGGAGCCCATGTTCAGCTTGCCGGGGTTCGCTTTCGAGTAGGCAATCAGTTCGCGGATGGAGCGAAAGGGCGCCGACGGTTGTGTCAGCAGCACCTGCGGGGACAGCGCGAACAGGATCACCGGCGAAAATGAATCGACCGGATGATAGGGAAGGCTCTTGTGCAGGGGCGCGTTGGACGCATGGCTACTGGAAATCATGGTGAGGGTGTAGCCGTCTGGCGCGGCTGTCGCGGCGGCGGACGTTCCCAGCACGCCGGCTGCCCCCGGCTTGTTGTCGACCAGCACGAGTTGCCCCAGTTGCTGGGCCAACACAGGTGAAAGCTTGCGCGCCAGGATGTCGGATCCGCCGCCGGGGGCGACATTGATGATCATGCGCACTGGACGCGACGGATAGGTCTGGGCGAGCGCTGCCTGAGCGAAGCAAGCCAGCATGCCGGCCAGTGCTGCCTCTACCAATGCATTCATGCGCTTGCTCATTGCATCTCTCCAGTTCTTGTTTCAACAAAAAATCGGGTAATGTTGGGCGGCCATTCAGGCAATGCATTCAGCCTTCAACACAAGTATCGCTGCCTTGTCGTAACCCAGGCTTTCAAGAATTTCGTCATTGTGCTCGCCCAGCCGTGGTGGTGGCGTTTCGATGCCCGGGCCGTCGTGCTCGAACGTGAACGCACTCATGGGCACAGTCAAGGGGGCATCCAGTCCAGGCACTTGCTCGTGGCGATGCAGCACCTTGCGCGTACTCAATTGCTTGTCCTGCAGTGCGTCGGCCAGTCCCCTGACTTTCAGCGCCGGGACATGTCGGGCCTGCAGGTAGTCCTCCCATTCCTGCGCGGTTTTTTCCAGCATTATTTTTGCCAGGATGTCGGCTTCTTCGTCATAGGACGCAGCGCGCTGTTCGTAATCACGGTTGGCGAGCTCGGGCCGACCCAGCGCCTGGAACAGTCGCGTGTGCTCGCGGTTGTTGCCCGCCGCCAACATGATCTGGCCATCCTTGGTCTGGTAAAGATTCTGGCTGGGGTAGTTGTGCTTGTTGCCGCGCCGCTTTGGCGCTTTGCCGGTCACCATGAAATTGGTGATGTGCGAGGATTGCAGCAGCAGGGCGGTATCCAGCATCGACAGGTCGATGGTCTGTCCTTCGCCGGTGCGTTCGCGCTGAAACAGGGCGCTGGAGATGGCGAATGCCGCCATCATGCCGGTGGCGTAGTCGACCGCGGGCGCGCCGGATTTGACCGCCTCGCCCTCGGGCGTGCCGGTCACCGTAAGGATGCCGGAGGCGGCCTGGATGGCATGGTCGTAGGCAGTCTGGTTACCCCTCGGACCGCCTTGTCCGAAGCCGGTGATTGAACAATAGATGAGCTTTGGATTGAGGGCACGCAAGTCCTGTGCACCCAGGCCAAGCTGCGTCAGCGCTTCGCCGCGAAAATTTTCGACCAGCACATCGGCGCGTGCCACCAGTCGGTGCAGCACCTCACGACCCCTGGGCGACTTCAGGTTCAGTGCCAGTGAGCGCTTGTTGGAATTCTGCGCAAGATAGTTGGTGCCCATGTTGCGCCGGTTGAGTTCCGGCGCGCTGCCAGTGTGGCGCGCCTGATCGCAGTCCTCCGGATTCTCGATCTTGATGACATCGGCCCCGAGTATGCCCAGTTGATAAGTGGCGAAGGGGCCGGCGAGGACGTGCGTGATGTCGAGCACGACTATGCCTGCAAAGGGTCTCATCGGGCGACTGTAATTGTTATGAGGGTCATGCAAGGGGTGGCAACAGGTGATAACGGACATGAAGTGCCGGACATCGGCATGCTATCACGCAAGCCTGTGGTATCAAGCCGGGGATAGCGGTCACGGTATTGTCACGGTGGCGCCACGTTTTCCGGTGTCTTGTCGACAACCAGCCTGCGTCCGTCCCAGCGCGCAAACTGAAAGCCGCGCTTGCGCAGTTCGCGGATCAGAGCGGGCAGCGCCTCCACGGTACGGGCATGAATGTCGTGCATGAGGATGATGCCGCGGCCGGCGCTCTCGGCCTCCTGCACCACGCGGTGCGCGATGGAGGCCGGCAGCGGGTCGGCCCAGTCTTCCGAGTCGATGTTCCAGACCACCGAGCGCAGGTGGTGTGCATCGATCTGCGCCATCACCTTGTCATTGCGCGCGCCATACGGTGGGCGAAATTCGGCGGTGCGGGCATTGCCCCTGGGCACCATGGCGTCGATGAGCATCTGCGTGTCGGCGATTTCGCGCCCGATGCTGGCCTCGTCCAGTCTGGTCAACTGTGGATGACTGAAGGAATGATTGCCGATGGCGTGCCCCTCCAGCACGATTCGGGCGACGATGGTCTGATTGAGGCGCGGGACCGCGGTGCCACGCCAGACTTCGCCAAGGTTGCGTCCGACCTGAAAGAAAACCGCGTGTACACCCTGCGCCTTCAGCACGTCGAGGATGGCCGGTGTGTGGACCGGGTGCGGACCATCATCGAAGGTCAACAGCACCGCCTTGTCGGGCAACTCCTCGCCGTTCCATTCCAGCACCCGTGCCCGTGCCGCGGCTTCCGTGGATTCAATGGTGGGTTCGGTTGTCACGACCAGTTCACGATCCAGCGCTTCCATGATTTGCCGTGCCGTCGTGCCAGTCATGATCCGGCCCAGATAGATTTTCCAGCGCGCTGAATTGACGCTACCGGGTCGCAGTGGCGTGCGGTCGAAGCTCGCCTCGAAACTCTCCCCCAGCCGCTTGCGCAGGTCGGCCAGCCGTTCCATGCGCAACTGGGCGTCACGGCGTTCGTCAGGCAGCATGCGGCGCGACACGGCATCCAGCGGGTTGCGCAGCACCAGCCGGTCTTCGTCCTCGTAGGAGGCGTCGTCCATCGCGAGGGTCAGTTCCTGATACCGCGCCGGCGCATCCGGCAGCGACTGCGTGATTTCCTGCACCAGCTTGCGACCGAGTTGCTGGTTGCGAAAGAACAGGTATTGTCCGGCGCGGCGTGCTTCCGGGCGCTCCTGCAGGCTGGCGGTTTCCCTGAGGACCAGGATGCGGCGCTGATTTTCGATCAATTCCCTGACAGTGGCGCCGATGTCGGCGCGAGCACTGCCGGCACACAGCAGCAGCATGGCTACAACATGGAGCAGGCGTTTTGCCAGTGCCGGACGGCGCAATGCAAGGTGAGTCATGTCAGATATCGGGTTCAGGTAATGTGCTGGATCGTGCTGTGCTTCGGATGAGTCCATAATCGAACGCTGGCGCAATGCCAATGCCGTACTGCCGCGCTAAAGTGGTGTTGCGGTCTTGTGATTTTTCCAGCGGCCGCAGCAGATTAGCATGGACCTTGCCTGATCGATTCATCAGGCCGTATTTTTCGTGGAGTGTTTCTTGATGGCCAGGAAAATCGCAACAGTCGTGGGCGATATCATCGACGCGATTGCCCGGCAAAACGCCGGCCGTGATCCGGAACGGTTGGCGCTGAAATACGCCAAGATGGCGCAGAGTCCGTTCATTTTTCTGCGTGGCACCTGCCATCTGTTCTATGAGGCGCTGCCGGATGTGGCCTTGTTTCGCGAGGCGCCACTTGCATGGTGTTGCGGCGACCTGCATTTCGAGAATTTCGGCAGCTACAAGAGTGACAATCGCCAGGTCTATTTCGACATCAATGACTACGATGAGGTCGCGCTCGCGCCACTGACCTGGGATGTGGTGCGCCTGCTGTCGAGTATTCAGTGCGGTGCCGATGCCTTGAATGCCACGCGCGCCGAGGCGCGGGCCGTCAGCCGGGCCTGTCTGGAGGCTTATCGCAGTGCTCTCGTAAGCGGCAAGGCGTTGTGGGTCGAACGGGAAATCTCCTCTGGCCTGGTGCGCGAACTCCTGACCGCATTGCAAGTTCGTGAACGCGCTGCCTTTCTGGACAAGCGCACGATTCGCAAAGGCCGGCGGCGCAGTCTGAAACTGGATGGCGTGAAAGCCCTGCCAGCCTCGGACGCGCAGAAAAAATCGGTTATCCGGTTCATGGATCAGTTTGCCGTCGGTCAGTCCGACCCTGGCTTCTTCAAGGTGCTCGATGTGGCCCGGCGCATCGCGGGAACGGGCAGCCTGGGCCTAGAGCGATATGTCGTGCTGGTGGAGGGCAAGGGTTCTCCCGACAGCAATTACCTCCTCGACATCAAGGAGGCCAAGTCATCGGCGCTGGCGCCGCACCTGTCGCGGCTGGGCATCCGGCAACCGGACTGGCCCGACGAAGCGAGTCGGGTGGTGACCATACAGAAGCGCATGCAGGCGGTGGATCATGCCTTCCTCCAGGTGGTACAACTGGACGGCCTCGCCTGCATTCTGCGCGGCCTGCAACCGTCCGAGGATCGGGTGGCCATTGGTGAATGGGGCAGAAGGCTCGATCGCCTGAAGGATGTTGTAGCGACCATGGGGCGCATTCTGGCCTGGGACCAGTTGCGCGCGTCGGGGCGATCCGGATCGGCCAGCGCCGACGAATTGATTGCCTATGCGCAGCGTGATGACTGGGTGAAGCCGATGCTGGAAGCGGCGATGCAGATGACCGAAGTGACGCAGCGGCAATGGCAGGCATTCACGGCAGCGAAGGTCAAGGTATTGGGTTATATCTGATATCAATAATTCATGGATGACTTATGAAAAAACATTGAATCTATGAAAATGATCATATTAAAGTAGATTAAACAGCCGCTCCCGCCGGTCAAGCCGGCTTGCGCTTGATTTCTTCAATGGCGAGATCGCGCAGATCACGCAGTATGGCCATTTCGTCCGGGTGGAGTTCGCGCGGACGCGTATCGATCAGGCAGAAGGTGCCGATGCAGGTGCCGTTGTCGAGGATCAGCGGCGCCCCTGCATAGAAGCGAATCCGCGGCTCATTCACGACCAGCGGATTGTCGGCAAACCGGTCATCCAGCAGGGTGTCCGGAATCACCATTTCCTCGCACGATTTCACCACGTGGGAGCAGAAAGCAAGGTCGCGTTCGGTTTCGTGCATCTGCAGGCCGTGGCAGGACTTGAACCATTGACGCTCGCTGTCGACCAGACTGACCAGCGCGATGGGCACACCGAATGCGGCGGAGGCGATTCTCGTCAGGCGGTCGAAACGTTCTTCAGGGGGCGTATCCAGTATGGCCAGATCATGCAGAATGCTCAGGCGCTTGCGCTCTTCAGAAGGCAACTGGGCCCTGATCCAGCGGCAGGCACTGCGCAAAACCCAGGCGCGGATCTTGGTGCGCGCATAGCTCATGCTGACCGGTGTGACCAGCCAGTCAGTGGCGACGCCGCGGTTGGCATCCAGGTGGTGATCATTGCTTGCAACGAGTACGACCGGCACCTGGACAGTACCCGCTGCTTCGATCTGGCGAATGGCACGGGCCGTCTCCAGGCCATCGATCTGTGGGGGCGCGTGCTCCACGATGACCAGTGATGGTCGCTCGGCGAGCATCATCTGCTGCAGTTCGTCGCCATTGGCGGCAATTCTTGTAGGCAGGCCCTCGATTGCGATGGCTTCGGCCAGCATCGATCTTGTCGCGCTGTCGGCAACGTATAGCAGGACCGGGTGAGCGAATGTCGAATCATCAAGCGCCGCTTTTGCGGAAAAATAGATTTTCGACTGGCCATAGGAACGATCGGAGTCACCACGCAATTCCAGTGTCAGCCCTTCTGCCGCGGCCATGGCGTCGAGCGAAGAGCCTTCGTCCCGCAGGCGCAGCCGGACATCGTCGATGATCAGGTCGACGGCGGCATCGTCACGCAGCGGGTCGTGGTGGGTCAGCGCCAGTCTTTTGACGCCGGCTTCGCGGCAGACGCGCACGGCATATTCGACCGAGCTGTGTCCCCAGCCGATTTTCGCGGCATATTCCTTTGCCGTGTACTGTGCGTCATGGATGACCAGGTCGGCACCGGTAATGAAATCCGCATAGCGGCGATCAAGCCCGATGATGGGCAATTCGCCCGAGGCCATGGCCGCCGAGTGCGGTTCGTGATCGCAGCAATAGACGATGCTGGCGCCATCGGCTTCCAGGCGATAACCCAGCGTCAGCGCAGGATGGTTCAGGTAACGCGTCGTGACCCTGATGTCGCCGATCGAAAATGAGCCTTCGACCAGATCGTGATAACGGATGGTTGCGGCAAATTGATCCAGCGTCACCGGAAAATAGGTGTGTTCCATCTGGCCTGCGAGCGCGGCGCGCAGGCTTTGCGACAGGTCCTTGGGGCCGCTGATATCCCACTTGTTGCCGTTGACAAAGAGGGGGGCGAAAAAGGGAATGCCCTGAATGTGATCCCAGTGGGTGTGGCTGATCAGCAGGTGGCCTTCGGCCGCGCCATCGGCGCGCGCAGACAGTTCCTGGCCCAGTGCATGGCCGCCGGTGCCGCAGTCGAGCACGACCAGCGTCCCGGCATCGGAGCGAATTTCGACGCACGATGTGTTGCCGCCGTAGCGTACGGTGGAGGGGCCCGGTTTGGCGATGGAGCCGCGCGTGCCCCAGAATTTGATTTGCAAGGCTCGACTTTCGTTTCTCGTCTTGGCATTAAATCGGCGCGAAAAAAACGCGCATCCGCCAGCAAGGCTACCTCCGATTGCACCCCGGGACAATGGGTGATGCCGACATGGGTCATGCCGATTGATTCCGCAATGGGTGATTTTTGCAGGGATTGAACCGGGAATCCAACATTGCGGTAAAGTAGGCAACACTTATTTCACGAAAATGCCCGTCATTTTGGATATTTGTGGAATGAGGCCCATACCTTGAGGAGGTATCACATGGTTGCATTCAACCGGCTGCTTGCCGGCTCTTTGCTGGTGGCTGCACTGGTGCCCTCTGTGGCGCTTGCCCAGAATTCCGCTGACACTTACCCGTCCCGGCCGGTGCGTATTCTGGTTGGCTTTACCCCGGGTGGTGCCACTGATATTACTGCGCGGGTCATCGCCGAAAAACTGCAGGCCAAATGGGGGCAGTCGGTGCTCGTGGAGAATCGCCCTGGTGGCGGCAGCAATATTGCCGCGGACCTCGTTGCCAAGGCAGCCCCCGATGGTTACACGCTGGTGCTGGGGGTCACCGGTTCGCACGGTATCAATATCAGCCTGTACAAGACCATGCCCTATCATCCGTTGCGTGACTTCGAGCCGATTACCCAGGCGACGGTCTATCCCAACGTCATCATCGTGCACCCGAGTTTCCCGGCCAACAATCTGCAGGAACTGCTGGCCCTGGCCAGGCGCGAGCCCGGAAAATTTACCTTTGCTCATGATGGTACCGGAACCGGCTCCCACCTCACCATGGAACTGCTGCTGCACAAGGCCGGCATCAAAATGCAGCATGTCCCATACAAGGGCACGGCGCCCATCATGGCCGACGTGATGGGCCAGCAGGTGCCCATCGCGTGCACCGGCATCATCGGCGCCATTACCAGTTACAAGGCCGGCAAGGTGAAAGTGCTGGGCGTCACGTCGTTGACGCGCACATCGGCGGCGCCTGAATTGCCTACAGTGGCTGAACAGGGCTTCGCGGGGTTCTCGGGGGAGCCCTGGTCCGGGTTCTTCGCACCCAAGGGGACGCCCAAGCCCATTATCGACAAACTGGCCAACGACATGATTGCGGCCATGCGCTTGCCCGACGTGGTGAAGAAGATGGCCGATCTTGGCACGCCGCTGGTCGGCAGTCGCCCGGAAGAATTCCGCGACTATGTGGCCAAGGAAATCGAGAAGTGGGCCGAGGCGGTCAAGGTTTCGGGCGCCAGTGCGGAGTGATATTGGCGCATGCGCTGGGACCTGCTTCTTTTCGCGCAATGGTGCGCATGGCGCTGACGAACTGCCTGGAGAGATGAAGTGACTCTGAACTGGTTGCGATTCATTATTGTGGTGGCGGCATGCATGGCGTCGATTGCGGCGGTGACAACGGTCCGCGCGCAGGCTTATCCGAAATCCCAGATCAAGCTGATCATTCCCTATCCACCCGGCGGTGCCACCGACAGGATAGGACGGCAACTGGCAACCGGGCTGGGCAAACGGCTGGGACAGATCATGATTGTCGAGAACCGTGCCGGTGCCACCGGCACCATAGGCGTATTGGCTGCGGTGAATGCGCCACCGGACGGTTATACGATCGTGCTGGGTTCCGGCGGCACGGTCGCCATCGACATCAACATCGAAAAGCTTCCTTACAATCCTTCGCGCGACCTCGTGGCGATTGCGCCGGTTGCGGAGATTCCATTCATTATCGTGGTGAATTCCGCCTTTGCCGCGCGCAATATCGGCGAGTTGATTGCGATGGCAAAACGTGATCCGGAAAAAATCAACTTTGCATCCACCGGAACCGGAGGGCCGGGGCATCTGTTGATGGAGTACTTCATGGCCTTGAGCAACATCAAGATGACGCATGTTCCGTACAAGGGGGCTGCACCGGCCTATACCGATGTTGCCGGCGGACAGGTGCCCGTAGCCGCCGGTGATATTGCCTCTGCCTTGTCGTTGATCAAGGCGGGGCATCTGAGGGCGCTTGCCGTGACCAGTACCGAACGACTGCCGCTCCTGCCGAATGTACCGACCGTCGCCGAAAGCGGCCTGCCCGGTTACCAGGCGACGAACTGGTTCGGTATTTTTGCGCCGGTCAAGGTGCCTGCCGAGGTCGTCGCAGTGCTGTCCAGGCTCGTTGCGGCGACCGTGCAGGATGCGGAATTCAAGAAAGGCATGGAATCACTCAGCGCCATCAGCATGGTCATGAACAAGCCGGACTTCGACCGCTTTATTGCCAGTGAAACCACCCGGCGTGCCGATCTCATCAAAGCGAACAATATTGTCATTGACCGCTGAGGACCAATCCGCAGCACGACCTGCGATGCGCGTTGGCGTCTCCCCCCATCCCGTGAAAGCCTGATCTGATGCATCCATACGAAAACTATCCGCATCTTTTTTCACCGATGACCCTGGCGGGAAGGCCGTTGCGCAACCGCATCGTCAACGCCTCGATATCAGCGCATTTTGGTGCCGAGAACGGCATCAAGGAAGGACAAATACATTATTACGCCAACCGTGCCAGGGGTGGCGCCGCCATGATCGTCACGGAACCGCTGGTGATTGCGCCGCATCAGGGGCATCACCGCGTCATCGCCTGGAACGACAGCATGCTCGATGACCTGAAACGCTGGGCCGATGCGGTCGAGCGCGAAGACTGCCGGCTGCTGGGGCAGATCCAGGATGCCGGTCGCGGCCGCCATGTGCCGGGACGCAACTATGGCGCCATCGGGGCATCGGCGCTTCCTGATGATCTGAGCTGGACGGTCCCGCATGCGCTGACCAGGGCGGAAATCAGCGCCTTCATTGAGTCGGCAGCGAATTCGGCGGCGCGACTGAAACGTTGCGGATTCTCCGGCGCGGAAATCTCTTCCGGTCATGGCCACCTGTTCCATCAGTTTCTATCGCAGCGCTCGAATGAGCGCGACGATGAATATGGGGGCGATCTCGAAGGGCGTGCCCGCCTGCTGGTGAGCGTGGCAAGTGCCATACGCGCAGCCTGTGGCAGTGACTTCATCCTCGGCGTGAAGTTGCCGGGGGACGACGGCATACCGGGCAGCATCACGCCGGAGATGGCTGCACAGATTGCCAGCCATCTGGTCGCGCGGGTTTCAGTGGATTATCTGTGTTATGCCCAGGGCAGCCACAATCGCAGCCTGGAGATGCATATCCCGGACAGCAGCTATCCACGCGTGTCCTATCTTTCGCTGGTGCGTGAATTGCGCAAGGCGACCCCCGGTGTTCCGGTCATTGCACTCGGACGCATTACCGATCCGGTCGAAGCCGAGGCAATACTGGCCAATGGCGATGGCGAACTGGTCGGACTGGGACGCGCGCTGATCGCCGACCCGGCCTGGCCCATCAAGGCGAAGAGCGGTCGCGCCCGCGACATCCGCTATTGTGTCTCGTGCAACAACTGCTGGAAGACGGTCATATCGCAAAAGCCCATCGTCTGCGACAACAATCCGCGCGTGGCGCTGGCCGACGAACTGGACTACCAGCCGCCGCGCGCGGCGCTGAAGAAGCGCGTTGTCATCGTCGGTGCCGGCATTGCCGGGCTCGAAGCGGCATGGACCGCGGCGGCACGCGGGCATGCGGTGACGGTCCTGGGCAGTTCCGCCGAGGTCGGCGGCAAGACCCGACTGCAGGCCGGCCTGCCCATCAGCGATTCATTGTCGAGCATTTACGATTATCAGTTCGTCGCGGCCACCAAAGCCGGCGCGCAATTCGTGCTGGGACGTCAGGCAACGCTTGACGATATCCTGGCGCTCAAGCCCGAAGCTGTGATCCTGGCCACTGGATCGACCATGACCTGGCCGGTGTGCCTGCCGCGCACTCTCAAGGCCGAGGGCATCATCCCGGATCTGCGTTCGGCCATGGCCGACCTGATCGGACCCAAGGGAAGGAAGCGGGAAAAACAGCGCGGCACTGCGGTTATTTTCGACATGGATCATGGCGACGGAACCTACGCGGCGGCGGAACTGTTGCGCGACCTGTTTGATCGGGTGGTGCTCCTGACGCCACGCGAGCATATTGCCGAGGAAACTTCGCTGGCCACCCGCCAGCGCATCCTGCGCCGTTTTCATGAGCGGAACATCGAATACAAATGCCTGGTTGAGCCACACTGGAGTGATGCTTTCGAGCGCGACGGAACACTCGGGTACGCCAGCATCTTCGGCGGCCCCGCTGAGTCGATCGACAATGTCAGCTTCTTTGCCTATTCGACTCCGCGTGCGCCCAACGACGGCCTGGCAGCGCCTTTGCGCGCGGCCGGCGTCGCAGTGCATCTCATCGGCGATTGCAAGGTCGCGCGTAGCGTGCTGGAAGCCACTTACGAGGGGCACGCGATCGGCACGACAATTTAGGGTTTTGACTGGCTGGTATTCCGTGGAGAACTGATATGGCATTGAACTGGGTGCAATACATTATTCTTGCAGTGGCGTGTGCCGTGTCTGTTATGACAACGGCGCATGCGCAGGCCTATCCGAAGTCCCAGATCAAGCTGATCATTCCTTATCCGCCCGGCGGTGCCACCGACAGACTGGGCCGGCAACTGGCCATGGGACTGGGCAAGCGCTTTGGGCAGATATTGATCGTCGAGAACCGTGCCGGCGCCACCGGTTCCATCGGCATTATCGCCACGGTGAATGCACCGCCTGACGGACATACGATTGTGCTGGGTACCGGCGGCACCATCGCCGTTGATGCGGTCTTCGAAAAGCTTCCCTACAATCCGGCGCGCGACCTGGTGGCCGTCGCTCCGGTCGCGTCCATTCCATTCGTCATTGTCGTCAACTCCGCCTTTCCTCCGCGCACCATCAGCGAACTGATCGCGCTGGCCAAACGCGAGCCGGGAAAGATCAACTTCGCCTCATCCGGAACCGGCGCCCCGGCGCATCTGACCATTGAATACCTGATGGCATTGGCCAACATCAAGATGGTGCATATTCCCTACAAGGGCGCGACGCCCGCTTACAACGACGTGGCCGGCGGCCAGGTGCAGTTGCTCGCCAGCGATGTGGCTTCGGCATTGCCGTTGATCCAGGGCGGGCATCTGCGGCCGCTGGCGGTGAGCAGCGCCGAACGCGTCGCCTTGCTGCCCAATGTGCCGACGGTCGCGGAAAGCGGCCTGCCCGGATATGAGATGGGCAACTGGTTCGGGATATTTGCGCCGGTCAAGACACCGGCCGAAATCGTTGCTCTGCTCTCGAAGGCGATCAATGCCACGGTGCAGGAAGCCGAATTCAAACGCGGCATCGAAATGCTCAGCGCCGTCAGCATGGTGATGACCAAGCCCGAGTTCGATCGTTACATCGCCAGCGAAACCACCAGACGAGTTGATCTGATCAAGGCGAACAATATTGTTGTGGAGCGCTGAACGACTTCAGTTGCTGATATACGTTTTGAAAAACTTGTCATTCCGAGCATCGCGAGGAATCTGCTTTGTACTCAGATTCAACAGCAGATTCTTCGCTGGGCTCGGAATGACACTGTTCACTCAGCGCGCAAGCGGCCGGTGCATATAACGGCCGCGCGCCGGCCCGATGATCTTGCCGGCGTCATAGACCAGTTCACCGCGCAGAAACGTCCGTTTCACGCGGCCGGACAATTCCATGCCTTCGAAGGGCGTGTAGCCTTGTCCGCTTTCCGATTCGGCGGCGCGCACGGTGTAGGTCTCGTGAGGGTCGAGCAAAACGAGATCCGCATCCATGCCCACGGCGATGTCCCCTTTTTGCGGCAGGCCAAAGCGCCGCGCCGGATTCCAGCTCAGCAATTCGGCCATGTGGTTATAGGACATGCCACGTTTGGATCCTTCGCTGACCACCGCCGATAACAGGTATTCGGTGCCGCCAAAGCCGGATTTCGCCAGCCAGATATTCTTCGGATTGCTCATCGACCATTTCTTTTCGGCCGAACAGCAGGCGTGATCGCTGACAATCCAGTCGACATTCCGGTTGAGCACGGCTTCCCACAGGGCCTCGACGTCCGGTCGCGGCCGGATGGGGGGATTGACCTTGGCGTGCACACCGCAGGCGCAATCGATATCGAGCAGCAGATGACCCACCGTCACTTCACGCTTGAAGCTGATGTGCGGAAACACCTTCTGCATCATCATGGCCGCGTCCATGGCTTTCTTCGAGGACAGGTGCAGCAGGTTGATGTTGGGGCATTCGGTTTCGTAGGCCAGATAGGAGGCGATCCAGATGGCGAGGCCTTCGGCATGCGGCGGCCGTGCCGCGCTGTAGGCGGCCAGTCCGGATAACTTGCCTTCGCGCTCGACGATCTTGGTATAGGCGTTGAGGATGTCGGCAAATTCGCAATGCAGGCTGACGCTCACGCGGTCGGCCAGTTCCGGGCGTTCCACCATGAGCTTGCGCGCCGAGCGCATGA
Source organism: Betaproteobacteria bacterium (assembly GCA_947479645.1). GTDB lineage: Bacteria > Pseudomonadota > Gammaproteobacteria > Burkholderiales > SG8-39 > CAIYPG01. The sequence goes on from CANKAJ010000026.1 coordinate 21,997, forward strand.
TGAACTCGAAATGCGCCACGTCGTAGGTTTCGTCCGGCCCGATCATCAGGAATTCATTCTGGTCGGAGGATTTGCCGTGCAGCCCGTAGCCGCCATAGAACATGAAGATCTTGAACGAGGTGACGCCGAACTGCGTGGCGACGGCGTCCATTTCGTCAATATGCTCGCTTTCGATCGGCGCCAGATGATAGGCGTAATCGACCCAGAAATTGCCCTCCGACAGGCGCAGCACTTCGGGCATGAAGTCACGCCATGGCCCGCCGCGATTGAGGTAATACTGGCCGGTACGCATGTAGTTTAGGCTGGAGGTGACGCCACCCATGGCCGCAGCCTTGCTTTCGCTGACGGCGTCCTCGTTCAGGTCATGGTAGATGCCCACGTGCATGTGTGCATCGACGCAGCCCGGAAAGCCCAGCAGGTTGCGACCGTCAATGACCTGGTTCGCTTCTTCAGCCCGAATGTCCGGAGCCAGGCGCGCAAACTTGCCATCCTTGATGCCGATATCGAGCAGGTCGACCGAGGTTTTGTTGGGGCGAACGACACGAACGTTCTTGACGAGCAGGTCCAGGGTCTTGGTCATGACGGCATCCTGTGGGTGGTGACTGACAGTTTACTTTTTGCCCGCTTCCGAATCGTAGTGCTTGCCCAGCGCAAGGTACTTCTGAGTGCCAAGCACTTCGTTCAGTTCGTCGAAGTCGAGCATCCGGTCGCGGAAGGCGTTGGTGGATCCGGTCTGCCTGAGCGTCTGGAAATAATCCGTGGCGGTGCGGGTCAATGCGCGCACCAGTCCGCCCGGGAAAATGACGATCTTGTAGCCAAGTGCCTCGAGTTCTCGCGCGCTGAAGAGCGGCGTCTTGCCGCCTTCGACCATGTTGGCCAGCATTGGCGCCCGCCCGTTGACGCGCGACAATGCCGTCTTCATCTGTTCATCGCTGCGCAGTGCTTCGACGAACAGCATGTCTGCACCGGCGTCGAGATAGCGCTCGGCGCGGGCCAGCGCGGCGTCGAGTCCTTCCACTGCGACCGCATCGGTGCGCGCCATGATGAGCGTATCGGCACTGTTGCGCGCGTCAACAGCGGCCTTGATTTTTCCCGCCATTTCGTCGGGGGATACGAGTGTCTTGCCATCGAGATGGCCGCAGCGTTTGGGCAGCGTCTGGTCTTCGATTTGAATGGCCGTGGCGCCGGCACGCTCGAACAGCCGCACCGTGCGCATGACATTCAGGGCATTGCCAAAGCCGGTGTCGGCATCCACGATCAGCGGCACCTTCACGCGCTCGCGGATCAGGCCCAGCGTATCAGCCACTTCGGTCATGGTCAGCAGCCCGAGGTCCGGGCCTCCATGGCGGGTATAGGCGATGCTGGCACCGGACAGATAGAGGGCTTCGAACCCGGCGCGTTCGGCCAGCAATGCCGACAGCGGGTCGTACACACCCGGGGCAAGGATGATGCCGGGTTGTTTCAGGCGCGCGCGCAGTGTCATGCCAGTTCCTTGGTCAGGTATGCATTTGTCAATCGATGATCAATCGACGATGACATTCATTGATTTGATGATGGGTCCCCACAGCGCGTTCTCGGCATGAATGTGCGCCAGAAGTTCCGCCGCCCCTGCTCCGCTGGGTTCCATGCCCAGATCTTCGAGGCGATTGCGCACGTCGGATGAACGCAGCACACCGGTGATGTCGCGTTCGAGTCGCTGCAGAATCGGCGTGGGCGTTTTGGCTGGTGCGGCAAATCCGAACCAGGGCGCCCCCACCACGCCGGGTACCAGTTCGGCGATCGTCGGCACGTCCGGATAGGATCGTGCCCGTTTTGCCGAACCGACTGCGATGAGGCGCACCTTACCGGAACGCACGTTGGGAGTCGCATTCACCAGGCTCTCGAACATGCCATCCAGCCGTCCGCCGACCAAGTCGATGGCCGCCGGACCGGCGCCCTTGTAGGGCACGTGCACCATGTCCAGATTGGCTCGGCGCTTGAGCAATTCGCCAGACAACCAGCCCGAAGTACCGATGCCGGCCGACGCGTAGGTGAGCTTGCCGGGTTTGGCCCGGGCGGCATCGAGAAACTCGCGCATGGTTTTGTAAGGTGAGTCGGCACGCACCACGAAACCGTTGGTAAAAGTGCCGATCAGCGCGATGTGCGCCAGGTCCTTGATCGGATCGTAGGGCATGCTGGTGCGCATCAGCGGCCCGGGTGCCACCGCCGAGTTGGCAGTGACTGCGATCGTATAACCGTCGGGTACCGATTTGGCCACGATATCCACACCCACGGTCGATCCGGCACCGGGACGGTTTTCAATCACCAATGGCTTGCCCAGCGCGTCGGCCAGCTTGTCGGAAAGAAGTCGCGTGATGACATCGGTGGATCCCCCGCCGGCAAATGGCACCACCAGGCGGATTGGCCTGGACGGGTAATCCGATTGCGCCATGGCGGGCAAGGAGGCCAGCGCGGTGAGTGCGGCTATAACGGGTATGGCTTGGTGAAGGCGGCAGATCAATGCGGCTCCCGTGGGGCAGAAAGGTGGGTTGGGGTAGGCTAAAATGTGCCATCGAAATCGCGTACTATTTAACCATATTCCCTTACCGCCAGAGTGAAAACGACATGACCAACCAGGAAGTTCTGATCGCAGGCGCGGGGCCGGTGGGGTTGTCCGCCGCCATGGCGCTGGCGAGCGCCGGAATCCGCGTGCGGGTATTCGAACTGGAGAATCAGTTAATTGATGATCCGCGTGCGACGACATTTCATCCGCCGACCCTCGACATGCTTGAGCCCTACGGGGTGAGTTCGGTGATGGTCCAGAAGGGCATTCTCTGTCCGCACTGGCAGATACGCTGGCACCCTTCCGGGGAGCGCGCCGTGTTTGATGTGAGCGTGCTGCAAAACGACACGAAACATCCCTATCGCCTGCAATGCGAGCAGACGGTTCTATCGCAGGCGTTGCTCGATCGCCTCTTGACCATGCCCGAAGTCAGCGTCGAGTTTGGCGCAGCCGTGCAACAGGTGTCTCAGGACGAGACGGGGGCCAGCGTCACCTTCGACAGGGAGGGGCGTACCGAAACGATTCGCGGGGCATGGGTGATCGGCGCCGATGGGGCACACAGCGCGGTGCGCAAGTCGCTTGGGCTGGAGTTTGAAGGCAGCGTCTATCCTGAAACCAATCTGATTGCGACCGTGCGTTTTCCGTTCGAGGACCACCTCGAAGGATTGTCCAATGTCAGTTACTGCTGGCGTGATGGCGGCAATTTTTCGTTGTTGCGCGTCAGGGATGTCTGGCGGGTGGCCATCTACCCGCTGGCGGACAAAACGATCGAGGAGCAATTGACGCCAGAGAGCATCGAGGCGGCGTTGCAGCATATTGTTCCGCAGTCGCAGCCCTACAAGGTGCTGGCGCTGCGCGCCTACCGGGCGCATCAGCGCATGGTGTCCAAATATCGGGTGGGGCGGGTCTTTCTTGCCGGCGACGCAGCCCATCTCACCAGTCCTACCGGCGGCATGGGATTGAACGGTGGCGTGCATGATGCGCTGAATCTTGCGGAAAAATTGATTGCGGTCATGAGGCAGGGGGCGCCGGAATCCCTGCTCGACCGGTACGAGCGCCAGCGCCGGCCGGTGGTGCAGGACGCGATCATCGCGCAATCGCATGCCAATCGCGCGCGCATGCGTGAACTCGATCCTGAAAAGCGCCGTGCGTCGCTGCGCGCCCTGCAGGAGATCTGTGCCGACCGCGACAAGCTCTACAAGCACATGCTCAATACATCGATGATCAGCGGGCTGCGCCAGGCCGCGCAGGTGGAATAGATCAGCTTAACGGAAGTGGCGTGGAGGAATGGGAATTTGAAACCACCTTGGCCTCGTCTGCGACTTGATTCAGTGTTTCATTAGGTTGTTCTCCGGCCTGTTAGACTTGAACCTGTGCGGGGCAATCCAGTGCTAACCAGCGTGAATGGAGTTCGTTGCGACATTCGCAAAAAGACAGGAACCGATGCCATGAACAAGCCCGATCTCGTCGCCGTTTCAGGCCCGAAATTCATCTACCCGTTCGAGACGGGCGACGGCAAGAACAAAATGCTGCTCGGAGGCAAGGGCGCCAATCTGTGCGAGATGACGCAGATCGGGTTGAACGTGCCGCCCGGGTTCACCATCACCACCGAGGCCTGTCTCGCCTACCTGGAGCACAACCGGCTCCCCGCCGGACTGATGGACGATATCCGCACCCACATGACGGCGCTGGAGAAAAAAACCGGCAAGGGCTTTGGCGGCGGCGACAACCCGTTGCTGATATCGGTGCGCTCGGGCTCGTCGATGTCCATGCCGGGCATGATGGACACCATACTCAACCTGGGCTTGAACGACACTTCGCTGCAGGGCCTGATCAAGCAGACCGCCAACCCGCGCTTTGCCTGGGACGCCTACCGCCGCTTCGTGCAGTTGTTCGGCAAGATCGCGCTCGGCATCGGCGACGAGCATTTCGACGAATGCATGGCGGCGACCAAGCGCAAATACGGAGCCCGGACCGACCTCGACCTCGACGCAGCTCACATGCAGGAACTGTCCGGAGAATTTCTCGCCATCGTAAAACGCCACACTGGCAAGCCGTTTCCTCAGGATCCCTATGAGCAACTCGAAGTGGCGGTTGGCGCGGTGTTCCGTTCCTGGTCGGGCAAGCGCGCCGTCGACTATCGCCGCCAGTTCAGGATCACCCCGCAAATGGCCAACGGCACCGCGGTCAACATCTGCACCATGGTGTTCGGCAACATGGGCAACGATTCGGGCACCGGTGTGGGCTTCACGCGCAATCCGGGCACCGGCGAAAACCTGATCTACGGCGAATACCTGGTCAACGCCCAGGGCGAAGACGTGGTCGCCGGCATCCGCACGCCCAAGCCGATCGCCGAGCTGGATCGCGAAATGCCGGAGATCTACCGCCAGCTCATGGAGCTGCGCAACCGCCTCGAGTCGCATTACCACGAGGTGCAGGATTTCGAGTTCACCATCGAGAAGGGCGTGCTGTACTGCCTGCAGACCCGCAACGGCAAGATGAACGCCCTCGCCATGGTGCGCACCTCGGTCGAGATGTTCAACGAAGGCGTGATCACCAAGGAGCGCGCGCTGCTGCGCGTCGAACCGGCCATGCTCGAGCAGTTGCTGGTGCCGCAACTGTCGCCGCAGTTCCGCGGCAAGTCGCTGGCGCAGGGCCTGCCCGCCTCGCCCGGTGCTGCCTCCGGCAAGATCGTGTTCGACGCCAACAGCGCCGAAACGCGCGGCCTGGCCGGAGAAAAAATCATCCTGGTGCGCGAGGAGACCAAGCCCGAGGATATCCACGGCTTCTTCCAGGCGCAGGGCATCCTCACCAGTCGCGGCGGCAAGACCTCGCACGCCGCCGTGGTGGCGCGCGGCATGGGCAAGCCCTGCGTCTCCGGTTGCGAGCAGATCGTCATCAACGACATGGCGCGCAGCGCCGTCATCGGCGAGACCACGTTGCAGGAGGGCGACGTCATCACCATCGACGGCAGCACCGGGCATGTGTATGCCGGCGAGGTGCCGACGGTGGAGGCCACCGTGTCGACCGAAATGGTCACGCTGCTGTCCTGGGCGGATGTGGTGGCGCGCTTGCGCGTCATGGCCAACGCCGACACGCCCGAGGACGCCGCGCGGGCGCGCAAGTTCGGCGCCATGGGCATCGGCCTGTGCCGCACCGAGCGCATGTTCAACAGCACCGACCGCCTGCCTATCGTGCAGGAAATGATCCTGGCCGAAACGCAGGAGGAGCGCCAGGCCGCCCTCGACCGCCTGCTGCCGATCCAGCGCGCTGACTTCAAGGGTATCTTCAAGGCCATGCACGGCCTGCCGGTGACGGTGCGGTTGCTCGATCCGCCGATGCACGAATTCCTGCCCACGGCGGCGCAGCTCGAAGTCGAAATCGCCCACCTGCACCAGTTGCGCGATTCGATCAAGGGCCTGAAGGACCTTCCGGACACGCTGAAGCTCTTGAGCCCCAAGCTCTATCAGCAGTATGCCGACGGGCTCACCAAACTGGTCGGCGGCCTGCACACCTTCGAGGATTCCCACCTCGAAGAAGACGTGATCCATCGCAAGGAGAAGATACTCAAGAAGGTGCGCGCGCTGGAAGAAGTGAACCCGATGCTGGGACACCGCGGCGTGCGGCTGGGTATCAGCTATCCGGAAATCTATTCCATGCAGATCAAGGCCATCCTCGAGGCCGCCGCGATGTGCGGCAAGGAGGGTATCGAGATCTACCCGGAGATCATGGTGCCGCAGGTGGCCACGGTGGAGGAGTTGATGCGTATCCACGGCTACGTCAAGCACGCGCACCAGGTGGTGGAGCTGACGCACGGCATCACCGTGAAATTCAAGTTCGGCACCATGCTCGAAGTGGTGCGCGCCTGCCTGCGTGCCGGCCGCATGGCGCAGGACGCCGAGTTCTTCTCGTTCGGCACCAACGACCTGACCCAGGCCACGTTCTCGTTCAGTCGCGAAGACGCGGAGAACAAGTTCCTGCCCACCTACATCTCAACCGGCATCCTGCAGGACAACCCGTTCGAGGTGCTCGACATCAAGGGCGTCGGGCAGTTGATGAAAATGGCCGTCGACAACGGCCGTCTCACGCGGCCGGACCTGAAGGTGGGCATCTGCGGCGAACACGGCGGCGACCCGACCTCCATCCACTTCTGCCACGCCATCGGCATCAACTACGTGTCCTGCTCCGGCCCGCGCGTGCCGGTGGCAAGGCTGGCCGCGGCTCAGGCCAAACTGCTCGAGGCGGATTACAAGATGTCGCTCTGAACTGCAAAACCGGGGTCGGCATGCAGCAACGCTCCCTGGAGGAACCGGCGTAAGTCGCGCTGGCCGGACCGACGCTGTACCCGTCGCCCATTCCGGTGCAGTCGGTGTCCGGGGACGAATTCTTCCTCGCGCGGCGGAGCGCGATTAACCGAGCATGCTCCACAGGTAACCCAACTTGAGCCCGGGTTGCCCGTGCAGGATGCCTTCGGCAAAGCGCTGCGCGCATTCGGCCTCGACGCAGCACGAGGCGTAGCGCAGAAACTTGTCGCGTATTTCGTCCGCTGTCATCGGCAATTCCGGATCACCCTTGATGGCGCCCACTTGCTGCTCCAGCCTTTGCCCGGCCGCTTCGACGAGCAAGGTTGCGCCGCGCGCACCGGCGGCCGTGAGTTGCTCGTCGGCTTCGATCTCGACCAGCGCTTCCAGTCGGCGAAGCTCCGGCGCATTGAAGGTCTCTTCGCGATAGACGTCGGTTTCGATACCACCATGCACCAGCGCCGCGGCCAGGCCGAAGGACAGGCTGAACTGCGCCTGGATGGGCTGGCGGGGATTGCAGTTGCCGCAGTAGGTGATGGCTTCGCGATAGATGCGCAGGCGTATTCCCGTGATGGATTCGGTGCTGCCGTTCAGGCGTTCGCGCAACAGCCGTGCCGCCTCGGCGCCAAAATGAACGTGTCGCACTGCGGCGTGAGGTTTTAGGTAGGCATCCAGGATTAGAAAGCGGTCCGCCGCGAAGGCGGGTTCGTCGCCCGCAGCCGAAAATTTCTCCGCGTAATGCGGCAGTGCATCGGCGGGGGCGCTAACGCCAGCTGCCGCCGACGTTGCCGCGAGCACGCCGAGCCAGGCGCTGTGCGGCAGATAGGTATTGCGCGCGTTGGCGCCGCTGGCCACCGGCAGATAGAGGCTGGTCGATAGCTGGCAGGCGGCGATATTCAGCGCGGTCATGCGCATGGCGAGCGGCAGATCCAGAAGGTCGGACATGGCGGCGGTCGCGCCCAGTGACGGCCAGTTGCCGTCGACATGCATGCCGGGTTGAATGCGCAGCCAGGCACCGGCGCGTGCACCGACTTCAAATCCGGCGACGAGGCTGCGCAGCAGCACGCCCAGTTCAGCATCGCGTGTGACGGCATGGGGTAGCAGTGCTGCAATGACCGGCACCCCCGGCCGACCGTGAGCAGCTGCGAGCCCTTCGCAAGCTTCATCCCAGGTTGCTGCCATGGCGGCGACCGCCACGGCTCCCAGGTTCGACAACGCCCGGCCACCTGGAAACCGAAACAGGCCAGAATCGAGGCCCGACAACTGCGTCTCCAGACCGAGCACCTCGGGAGCGTTGCGCGCGGCCAGCATGCAGGCCACGGTATCGAGCAACATGAGGCGTGCCTTGTTGCCGACAGCCGGAGGCAATGCGGCAGACCGATCAGCCGTTGCGGCAAAACGGTCCAGGAACGCGCTGATGCCGGCCAGCCGCGACGGTGAAACGGGGGCCTGTGTCATTGGCCTGGCAGCGTGGACGGCAGTTGCGGTACTGCCATGCGCAATGCATCCGGCGCTTCGCTTTTAATGGTTCGCAGCAATTGCCAGGCACCGCAGAGATTGGAGGACAGCAAAGGTGCCTTGAAGCGTGCGCCAACCTCCAGGATTGCCGGCAGGGTAATCAAGCCGGTCCCGGAGATGAGGATCGGGCTGCCCGGAACCGGATTGGCGCGGTTCAGCACATCGAGGACTTCCGAGGTGTTCATTTCGTAGGCACGAAACGTCTCGCCCGTTTTGACCACCGGATGTACTTTCAGTCCCGCAGCTTCCCAGTAAGCGACTGAAAGTTCGGTCAGCCATTGCGGATAAGGCGATACAAGGCACAGGTGATCCGAGCCCAGCGCCTTGAGTGCTTCGAGGATGCTGACACCGGCGGTGAACACCGGCTTGCCGATGGCCGAGGCGAGGCGTGCGCAGAGCGCGCGGTCCTTGTCCGGTCCGTAGGAATAGGTGGCGCCGGTCATGCCGATGTAGAACGCCTCCAGTTCAAGTGAACCGAAGCTCTTTACCGCGGCTTCGTAATGATCGGGATAGGCGGCGTTACGCTCGCGAAGTTCCCCCGGCAGCACCGGCAAACGCGTGGTGTACATTCCCACCGACAGCGGCAGCAGTTCGCGCATTTCCGGCTCGACCGTGGGATTGGCCGGCGGAGTCACGATGCCCACACGATGTTTCAATTCCTGCATTGATGCTCCTCCCTGAATGTCAATGGATCCACTGCGGATGTGTGCTTATGAACTCGTCCAGCCACCGTCGATCGGCAGCAGTGCCCCATTGATGTAGTCCGCCGCGGGCGACAGCAGAAACATCACCGCCGCAGCGACATCCTCAGGGAATCCGGTGCGGCCCGCCGGAATGCGTGCCAGGCGGACGCGCGTGTTTTCGTTCTGCAGGTAGGGTTGCGTGCGCGGGGTCAGGATGAATCCCGGCGCCACGGCGTTGGCGCGTGGCTGGCCGCGATGTTTCAACGCGAGGTGGCGGGTATAGCCGGCGATGCCGGCCTTGGCCACGGGATAGAACGCCTGGCCGGTGCCGCCCTGGAAATTCCCCAACACCGACGACATGTTGACGACACTGGCTGCGGCGGCGCCATGGCGCTCCATCCAGCTGGTGGTCACGCGGTAGATGCTGCCCATGGCCAGCGCCAGACTGGCGTCGAATGGCAACTCTGTGACCATGGACGGGCCGGCATTGTTGACGAGGTAGCGGCATGGGCCCAGTCTGGCCGACTCATCCCAGGCGCGCGCCACGTCTTTATCGCTGCCGACATCGGCGGTCACCGCCAGCGCCGTTCCGCCCGACGCGTTGATGGCCTGTGCCGTTTCATTCGCGCCTTTTGCATCCATGTCCCACACCGCGACGGCGAGCGCCGATTTGGCTGCCGTGAGCGCGGTGGCCTTGCCGATGCCGCTGCCGGCGCCGGTGACCACCACCACCTCGCCCGGCGCGAAGCCGAGCGCGCGAAAGTCGTAGATCGGGCCGTTCAGGGTTTGCGTGCTTGCGGGCTGGTTCATGGGCTTCCTTTTTCTTCCTTGGCGAATGGGAGCGGGCAATTCTGGGTATTCTAGAACGTAATGCCTCAATTGCGACTGCAGGTATCCTGTGTCGTACGGTGTTGTATATTGCCGCCTCATTGGCGAAAAAGGAGATCCGCATGAAGATCTGGTATCAGAGCATGTCGCGTGCAACGGCCTGGGGCGGCTACCATGCCTTTCTGACCGCGCATCTGGAGAAAATAAAGGATCCCGGCACCGAGATCGAAGTGCATGGCGTCACCAAACTCGGCGGCGTTGCCGATCAGTACCGGTATCTGGAATATCTGGGCGCCATCGAGGTGATGGAGAATGTGCAGACCGCCATGCGTCGCGGCTTCGATGCTTTTCTCATCGGTAATATCGGCGATCCCGGCTTGCGGGAGTGCAAGGAAATCGCGAACTTTCCGGTACTGGGGCTGTGCGAGACATCCTGTCACATGGCCAGCATGATGGGGGCGAATTTTTCGTTCGTGGCCTTGAATGAAAAATATTTGCCGACCGTCGTCGAAAACGTGCGTCGCTATGGCTTGCAAAGCCGGCTTGCCGGGACCGGACGCATGAAGCTCGATCGCCTGCTCAACATGAAGGAAGGTTATAGCGATCCGGCAGTGGCCGGGCAGATTTGCGGCGAATTCCTGGTGGCGGCGAATCGCCTGGTGGATGACGGTGCCGAAGTGGTAATTGCGGCAGGCGGCGTGGCCATGGCCTTGCTTGAAAAGCAGGGCGTGCACGAAGTACGTCCCGGCGTGCCCATCCTCAACGGCGTGACGGCCCTCGTGAAGATGGGCGAGATGGCTGTCAGGACGGCGAAACTGACCGGCGGCTTGTTTACCAGCAAGCGGTTGCAATACGCGCCGCCGGGTGGCGACCAGATCGAGGAAATCCGCAAATACTATGGGGATGTCTATCCTTCGGTCGTGAGCAAATAATTTGACGCGTGGCACTAACAGGAGACACAGCATGGCAAAGAGCAGGACGCAATGTCGGGCCGTATTGCTTGTGACCGCATTATCGGGGTGGATCGCGCTTGGTTCAGGGATGGCATTTGCACAGACCGCCGGCCAGAGTATCGCGGATGCCTATCCGTCCAAGCGGGTGCGCATCCTCGTCGGTTTCACCGCCGGGGGCACCACTGATATCACGGCGCGCGTGGTTGCCGAGAAGCTGCAAGCCAGGTGGGGCCAGCCGGTGCTGGTGGAGAATCGTCCCGGCGGTGGCAGCAATATCGCCGCGGACGTTGTCGCAAAGTCTCCTCCGGATGGTTACACGCTTTCATTGGGTGTCACCGGCTCGCATGGCATCAATATCAGTCTGTTCAGGAAACTGCCGTATCACCCGCTGCGGGACTTCGAGCCCATCACCCAGGGCACGCTGCATCCCAATGCCATTTTCGTGCACCCGGCTTTCCCGGCCAACACGATTCAGGAACTGATTGCCATGGCGCGTCGCGAGCCGGGCAAGTTGTCCTTTGGCAATGACGGCACTGGATCGGGTTCGCACCTGGGCATGGAACTGCTGCTGCACAAGGCAGGGGTCAAGATGCAGTCGATCCCGTACAAGGGGGCAGCCGTGCTGATGACCGATGTCATGGGGCAGTTGTTGCCGGTGGGCATCACCGGCATCCCCGGTGCCATCAGCCATTACAAGAGCGGCAAGGTGAAGATTCTGGGGCTCACTTCGCTGACGCGTTCCGCGGCGCTGCCCGAATTGCCGACCGTGGCGGAGCAGGGCTTCCCCGGCTTCTCGGCCGAGCCCTGGTCGGGATTCTTCGCGCCCAAGGGAACGCCCCGGCCCATCATCGACAAGATCGCCACCGACATCATTGCGATCACGCGCATGCCCGATGTCATCAAGAAAATGGCCGACCAGGGCACGCGCCTGATTGGCGGGCGTCCCGAGGAGTTCCGCGCGTTTGTGGAAGCCGAGATCGAGAAGTGGGCCGAAGCGGTGCGGGTATCGGGGGCGACCGAAGATTGAAGCGGTATTGTTGAAAAGTTATTGATATCAGAATTGATAATGTATTATTTCCATACAAGACGCAATGGAATAATTGTTATCAAGGAGTGATGACGATCTTTCCGGTGACCTTGCGGTTCTTCAGGTCATTCAGCGCGTCCGCCGTGCGATCCAGCGGATACGCCGCCGAGACGCAGGGTCTCAATGTTCCCGCCTGCACCATGGCCATGAGTTCATCGAGCAGCCTGCTGTTGGTCGCCGGCGCGCGCGCCTGCAGGCCGCCGATCCATACGCCCACGATGGATGCGCCCTTGAGCAAGGCCAGGTTGAGCGGAATTTTCGGGATCTCGCCGGTGGCAAATCCCACCACCAGGTAACGGCCGCCCCAGGCCATGCTGCGCATCGCCGGGTCGGCATACTGTCCGCCCACCGGGTCATACACCACATCGACCCCTCTGTCGCCAGTCAACCGCTTGATTTCATCGCGCAGATTGCCGGTCTGGTAGTTGATCAGTTCATCTGCACCGTAGCGTTGGCACAGGTCAAGTTTCTCCTGTGTGGAGGCGCAGGCAATGACTCGTGCTCCCATCAGTTTGCCCAGTTCAACCGCGGCCAGTCCCACTCCACCTGAGGCGCCCAGCACCAGCAGGGTTTCGCCCGGTTGCAAACGGCCGCGCTCGCGCAAGGCATAGAGACTGGTTGAATAACTGCTGCCGGAGGCGACTGCCACCTTGAAATCCACGCCCGCGGGAATGCGCCTCAGGCTGGCAACCGGCGCAATGACTTCCTCGGCGCATCCACCCTGCTTGCCCAGGCCGACAACAGCATCGCCGGGCTTGAAAGCGCTGACGCCTTCACCGACTGCCTTGATCACGCCCGCAACCTCGCCGCCAGGCGAGAATGGCCGCTCCTGCTGCTTTTGGTGCTTGCCGGCAATCGCCAGCACATTGGCGAAGGACACGTTGGCGGCCTTGACCGAGATGACGACTTCGTCCTTTCCTGGTTCCGGCGATGGCCGTTCTTCGATCACCAGCGACTCGGGCGGACCCCATTCCCGGCACAGTACGGCGCGCATGTTCAGATAGGTGAAACCAGGGATGACGACAATTTGTGGGCTCTGGAGGAATGGCCTGGAGGATTCGCATGAATACCATGCCGATACTAAGCGAAGGCAACATGCGTTGCAAATTGCCGGTCCTGTCATGCGGCGACCCGATTGATGGCAAATCTAAAGCCGCGTAGCCTGTGCGGAACAATGTACGATCACGCAGCGGTCGATCAGTGCAAAATTCTTTGTGTCCGTGTTGTCACGGTCCTGTCTAAGCGGAGTTTCATCATGGCCCAGCGCATCAAGGGTGTTCTCGCTCCAGTGATTACGCCTTTCAGGAAAGATCTGACGGCAGATACCGAGCGCTTTGTCCGTCATTGCAAGTGGTTGCTTGGACATGGCTGTGCTGGCCTGGCGGTGTTCGGCACCAACAGCGAAGCGAACTCGCTGTCGGTCGATGAGCGCATGGCGCTGCTCGAAGCATTGGTTGAGAGCGGAGTGCCGGCGGCGCGCCTGATGCCGGGCACCGGGTGCTCGGCACTGCCCGATTCGGTCGCACTCACGGCGCACGCGGTCAAACTCGGCTGTGCCGGTGTGCTGATGCTGCCGCCGTTCTACTACAAGGGCGTGCCGGAGGAGGGGCTTTATCGCAATTTCTCGGAGGTGGTGCAGCGTGTTGCCGACGATCGATTGCAGCTTTACCTGTATCACATTCCGCCCATGTCGCAGGTTCCGATCACCCTGGCATTGATCGAGCGATTGCTCAAAGCCTGGCCAAAGAGTATCGCCGGTATCAAGGACTCCTCGGGCGACTGGAGCAATACCCAGGCGGTACTGGATGCGTTCGGCAAATCAGGATTCGATGTGTTCGCGGGGAGCGAAGTGTTCCTGCTCAGGACCATGCGGGCCGGTGGCGTGGGTTGCATCACGGCTGGTGCCAACGTCAATCCGCATGGCATCGGCGCGATCTACGAGGCATGGACAGCGTCCGGTGCCGATGATCTGCAAGCCGCCGCCGATGCGGTGAGGGGGGCGCTGCAGGCAGTGCCAATGATTCCGGCGCTGAAAGCCGTGGTCGCACACTATGCCGGCGACGCGGACTGGGAGACGTTGCGGCCACCGCTGGTCGAACTGGCGGCGGGGGAAAAGCAGGGACTCCTCTGCGCGCTTGAGAAACTTCATTTCGACATGCCGGGGGTATGACGGTAATCGATGGAACTGCCTGGCAGTAGCGTCTATTCAGGGCTGATTGCCTTACATCACGGCGGAACCTCGATTTTCATCTGGCATGGTTGGTGCAGTACTGCGTACTGGCCGAACCACGCAAGCTGCGAATTTCAGACTCAGGAAACTTGATGCGGAGAATGACTGGTCTGAGTCGACAATCAGCCTATTCGCAGCAGTGCGTAAGCCGCGGCAAGCGTTCCCGTCAGTGCGCTTCCATAGCAAATCAGTTTTGCACCGGTCCCGGCGTGGATGCCGATGTCGTGCAGCGTGTGAAAAATCCGGTGGACGCTGTGCCACAGGAACAAGGCGATGATGATGAACAGAAAGCCCTTGCCTGCCCAGTGCTGCGAGAACGCGAGCACATTGGAATAACTCAGCATTTCCCGCGGCAGGAATGTCCCTGACGGCGCGGCAATGCCGGTAATGAAAACCAGGACGGCGCCAATCAGTGCGGACAGCATTCCACCCGCACCGAACAGGGCCCAGAAAATGGGGGCGTTGGAGCGCTTCATGATGCCAGGCTCGCAGCGATGATGAATATGATCAGGCTCGCAATCAGCGCCGCTGCCAGCCCCGTGCGGGTAATGGTGGCGGCAGTGACGCGAGCGCCGTTCATGATGATGGGCGGAAGGGTGCGCGGCATGATATTGAACCAGGTCCACGTGTGATACAGGAATCCCACCAGCAGCAGCACATGAACAAAGATACAGAGGGGGTTCGTAAGAACTGCGAGCCACTGATTCCACGCCGCCTCGCCCCGGGCCAGGCAGGTGATGCTGATGAGCAGGATGAGCGCATAGGCCGCCACGAATAGCGCCGTGCCCTCATGAACCATATATTCAATGAAATAAGGGTTCTTGCGCCACCAGCCCTCCATGGAGCGCACAAATGGTCGACGTGCAGGTCCCCGTGCGCTCATTTGCAGGCTCCCTTCGGGGTGACGAAGCGCAGAAAATAGTCCGAAGCGCTCTCGGTCTTGTTGATGTTGACGGCGTTGGCCGGATCGACCTTCTTCGGGCAGACCTCGGAACAGTAGCCCACCGCGGTGCAATTGAAAACGCCTTCCTCGGCGTGGACCAGCGGCATGCGCTGTTCCTTGCCGCTGTCGCGATTGTCGAGGTTGTAGCGATGCAGCAGCGCCATGGCGCCGGGACCGATGAAGTTCGAGTTGAGTCCGTACTGCGGGCAGGCGGCGTAACAAAGCAGGCAATTGATGCAGGAACTGAATTGCTCGTACAGGTCGCGCTCCGCCGGGGTCTGCAGGTATTCCCCCTCGGACAATGCGCGCGGCTTTTCCGGAATGATGTACGGCTTGATGCTATCGAGTTTCTCCATGAAATCATCCATGACAATGACGAGATCGCGCTCGATCGGAAAATGAGCCAGTGCTTCCACCCGCACAGTGTTGGGGTAGAAGTCGCGCAGGAAAGTCTGGCAGGCGAGCTTGGGTACGCTGTCGATCATCATTCCGCAACTGCCGCAGATGGCCATGCGGCATGACCAGCGGAACGACAGGGTCCCGTCGAGTTCGTCCTTGATGTACTGCAGTCCTTGCAGCACCGACATGTCGTCGGTGAAAGGGACGATGTATTCCTGCGCGACCGGTGCGGTGTCCTGCTCCGGCCGATAGCGCAAAACTTCAATGGTAATGACCTTGTTGCCGGTATTCATGCGGACCTTCCTCCCGTTGCTGCCGCTTTTTCATCCAGGGCCGCCCGGTCAGCGTCGGCCTTTTCACCAGCCGCGCCGTATGCACGAACTGCGGGCTGGGAGTGCGTGATCTTCACAGGCCCGTAGCTGACGACCGGGGTGTCGGCTCCGCTATAGGTAACCAGCGTATGCTTGAGGTAGTTGGCATCGTCGCGCTCGGTAAATCCATCCAGGCGCTGATGCGCGCCGCGCGACTCCCTGCGATTGAGCGCCGAGACCGCCATCGCCTGCGCAACTTCAAGCTGGTAGCCCAGTTCGATGGCCAGCAGCCAATCGGTATTGAATACGCGCGATTTGTCCTGAACATTGATATGCACGAATCGCTGGCGCAACTCGGCAAGCTTGTCACAGGTTCGCTGCATCTCATCGCCCATGCGATAGATGCCGCAGCCCTGCTCCATGGTCTGTGCCATCTCGCGGCGCAGGACGGAGATGCGCTCGCCGCCTTTGCTGTTCTGCACGAGGTGAGTGGCGCGTTGCTGCGTCGCTTCGGCCTGCTTTCGTAGCACCTCGCTGTTGCCTGGTGCCGCTGCTTTTGCGAATTTCGCAGCTTCCTCGCCGGCCACCTTGCCGAACACGCAAAGCTCCGACAGCGAATTCGAACCCAGCCGGTTGGCACCATGGATGCCGACGCTGGAGCATTCGCCCGCGGCGTACAAGCCCGCCAGAGGGGATGCACAGTTGCCGTCGACCAGAATGCCACCCATCGTGTAGTGCACGGCGGGGCGCACCGGGATCGGCGTTTGTGCCGGATCGACGCCCAGGAATTGCTCGGCCAGTTCGTAGATTTGCGGCAGGCGCTCGCGCAGATACTTTTCGCCCAGGTGGCGCAGATCCAGATGCACTACCGGCCCATGCGGACCTTCGATGGTGCGACCTTTCTGTTGCTCGTGCCAGAACGCCTGGCTCAGGCGGTCACGGGGGCCGAGTTCCATGGCCTTGTTCACCGGCTTGGGCTGGGCGGGGCCCAGTCCGTAATCCTGCAAATAGCGGTAGCCATCCTTGTTCAGCAGGAATCCGCCCTCGCCGCGGCAGGCTTCGGTGAACAGCAAGCCGGTGCCCGGCATGCAGGTCGGATGATATTGGACGAATTCCATGTCGCGTAGCGGCACTCCGTGGCGATAGGCCAGGGCCATGCCATCCCCGGTGACGATGCCGCCGTTGGTGTTTTCGCGAAATACACGTCCTGCGCCGCCGGTGGCGATGATGACCGAGCGCGCTTCAATGAAGGTGAACTCGCCCGAGGCAATGCCGATGGTCACGGCCCCCTGCACGCGTGCGTCCTCAACCAGCAGGTCGACACAGAAATGCTCGTCAAAGCGCTTGATTGACGGATATTGGAGCGAAGTCTGGAACAGCGTGTGCAGCATGTGAAAGCCGGTCTTGTCGGCGGCAAACCACGTGCGTTCGATTTTCATGCCGCCAAACGGGCGCACGTTGATATGGCCGTCGGGCTTGCGACTCCACGGGCAGCCCCAATGCTCCATTTGCACCATTTCTTCGGCGCAATGCGCGACAAAGTAATCGACGACATCCTGTTCGCACAACCAGTCGCCGCCGGCCACTGTGTCGTGAAAGTGATGTTCAAGACTGTCGTGTGAGAGCACTACGCCGGCTGCTCCGCCTTCGGCGGCCACGGTGTGGCTGCGCATCGGATAAACCTTGGAGATGAGCGCAATCTTCAGTGCCGGGTCGGATTCTGCCACGGCAATGGCGGCCCGCAGGCCCGCGCCTCCTGCGCCGATAATGGCTACGTCTGCCTTGAATGATTCCACTGCAGGTTACCCTTTGTGTGCGGCTCAAATATTGAGCGGTTTCAATTCGGAAGGGTAATTGAATCCCCTCAAGGGCATTTGATACGGATCAAGTTCCGGTGATTGATTGCAGAACGACTACATAATGCATCCGTGGGCATGGTATTTTCCTGGGCTAGTGCATCGGGCGGGCGTGCTGATGTGCCATTGGAGTTGCGGCTATGCCGATTACAGAGTGGCACAGCCCGAGCATTGCGTTGCAGTTGCAGGGCTATTTTTCGGCGGATTATGTCTGACCTATGGGTCGGCGGATGCCCCGGCGCATTGATTTCGATCAATAAATGGGATCCCTTTGTTTTGGCACAGCAGAAAGGTAGTGACCGATGAAAGAGATTCGAATGCTTTCCGCCACGGGTATTCTGGGCTCGGGATTTCGCGAGGCCAGTTTGCAGCGCGGCATGAGCCTGAGTCCCGATTTCATCGGTGCTGATTCCGGCTCTACTGATCCGGGGCCGTACTATCTGGGGTCGGGAGAAACCCTGTTTTCGGACTCTGCATACAAGCGTGACCTGAGACTCATGCTCATGGCCGGGCGCGCCGCTGGCATTCCGGTCATTATCGGTTCAGCCTGCACTGCCGGGACCGATGCCCAGCTTGAGCGTCTGGTCGGCATCGCTCGTGAAATCGCGCGGGAAGAGAAGCTCAGCTTCAAGCTCGCAGCCATCCGCAGTGAGCAGGACAGGAGCTATCTCAAACGCAAGCTGCGCGAGGGGAAGGTGACAGCGCTGGCCAATGCGCCCGTGCTGGACGAGAGTGTCATTGACCGCAGTGCGCACATTGTCGGCATGGCCGGCATAGAGCCCTTCGTCGAGGCGCTGGAAAATGGTGCGGATGTCGTGATTGCCGGACGTTCGAGCGATACTTCGATATTTTCGGCGATGCCGATGATGCGCGGCCTCAATCCTGCCACCGTCTGGCATGCGGCCAAGATCCTCGAGTGCGGCGCGGCCTGCGTGGTGGAGCGCAAGTATCCTGATTGCATGTTTGCCATTGTTCGTGACGATCACTTCATCGTCGAGCCACCGAATCCGGACTACCGCTGCGATCCGGCCAGCATCGCATCCCACAATCTGTACGAAAACGCCACGCCCTACGAATTGGTGGAGCCATCCGGTGTGCTCAATACCGTGGCGGCGCAATATGACGCCTTGTCCGATCGCGCAGTGAGGGTGTCGGGAAGCACGTTCAAGCCGGCCGAGCGCTATACGATCAAGCTCGAGGGTGCGGAACTGGCCGGTTATCAGAGCATCATCATCGGCAGCGTGCGCGATCCCATCATACTGAGGCAGCTTGATTCATGGCTGGCCGGGCTGGTGGCGGCGGCCAGGGAAAGAATCGCTGCCGTATTCGGCGCGGGTATCGCGGAGAAATATCAATTTGACGTGCGCGTGTTCGGCCGCAATGCCACGATGGGTCCGCTGGAACCTGAAACCGGGATAGGGCACGAAGTCGGATTGCTGTTCCAGATTACGGCGGCGACGCAGGATCTGGCCACGGCGCTCATCAAATCAGTGAGTCATATTGCAGTCCACTATCCGGTTCCTGAATGGACCGGCCTCATCACTTCGATCGCGTACCCGTATTCCCCGGCGGAAATCTCGCGCGGCGCCAGCTATCGCTTCAACATGAATCATGTCGTCGAGCCTGCCTCCGCGCTCGAAATGTTCCGTATCGAATACGAAAAGGTCTAGCCTTCATGCCCAAACTTTGGCAAGTGACCAAACTCATCCGGAGCAAGAACGCGGGGCCGTTCGAGCTGACCTTCGATGTGATTTTCAAGGACCGCGCAAGCTACGAGCGGGCGCGCGACGCCAGGGTCATCAATGCGGACTGGTTTGCGCGAACGTATCGGCTCGCCCCCGAAGTTGTGTCCATCATCAATTACGACGCCGCGAATGCGATCAAGATCACCATTCCGCGCCCCATCATATCGGGCGACATCAACGACACGGATGTCTTCGGCGGCCAGCAGCACGGGCCGCTGGTCAACGTGGAGGTGCCGTAAGCGCCGTGCTTTGGCGCCCCCGTTGTTTCCGGCGCCGTTGATAGTTGCCGCTTATTTTTGCGGTGGTGCGATTTCCAGCGCCACATGCGCCACGGCGAGCATGGCGTAGTAACCGACGGTGGTGATGAGATCGACCACGCCCGAGTCGCCGAGGCGCTTCTTCGCCGCCTGAAAAGTGGCGTCGCTCAGTTTGTGGTTGCGCGTGAGTTCACGCGCGAGGTTGATGGCGATCGTTTCATCCTCGCTTGCGCCGGTTACCGCGGTGCGCTCGAGTATGGCTTGAATAATGCTGTCTTTCACACCCAGATCGCGCAGGTGACCTGCATGCACGACATACTCGGCCGGATTTTCAAGCTCCGCCGACGCAACCGTGGCGGCCACCTCGCGAATCAGCTTGTCGACCGGGGAATCAAAGCGCACGTAGCTGCCCACATGGGCGATGCGCTGGGTGATTTCAGGGCTCGCCAGCATGGCGGCAAAGCCACCGCGCACGGAGCCGCGTGTTTTCATCAGGTAGTCGAACGCGGATTGATTTGCGGGAGTGGGGGCTGTGACCAAGGGAAGGCGCGGCATGGAGTTCTCCTGTTGGGATGAAAACGAAAGTCTATACTGGCTTTATGCAAGGCCGTGGTTCACGGAAGTTGCTCAAGGCCGCATAAGCGATTGGGTATTGGCTGGGGACGATCTTCCGATGATGCGCGAATGATCGTTCAGGCTTTCATGATGAACGTAAATAATGCAACAAGTCCGGCCAGGCTTTGTATTGCGTGCAGCCTGGTCAGCTTTTCCTGGGGTTCGGACCTGCTCTTGCCCGCGTCGGCATTGTTTCCCAGTTGCGCAAGTTGCCGCATCTCCGGCATCACTGCGAATATCTGAAACAACGCTGCGGTACTCAGCACAAGCCCGCCAGCCAGCCACCAGGTCCCGCTTCCGGCCACACCGGCCGATATTCCGGCCAGCGCACCGACAGAGGAGAAGAAAGTCTGGAAGAGGACCGGCCTGGGTTGGGCAAGCAGAACATAGGTTCCGGCCATATCCCTGCCCGCGTCCCTGATTGCCGGTTGTTCAACGAGACTGACATAGGTTGCTGCTCCGGCGAACAGGGCGCAACAGAACAACGCGATATTCTGGGAAACGTACTGCACCAGCAGAAGTGTGGCTTGCATGCGATTTTTACCTGCCCGTTTTTTTCGCTAGTTTAGCGGCAAATCCGGAATGATGGCGCCGAGATCAGTCGATTTCCAGTGGCGCATGGCGCATGCTGACGCATAGACTGGTCAACGGCGTACCTGGCAATACGCTGGCAGCGCGCTAATCGTTTGAGCATTATTCCATTCAAGCTGCCCTAATATTGAGATGCGGACTGTAGAATTGAACTCTATCCTCTCGGAGAGCCTCATGCGCAGCCTGCTTACTCTTGCCTTGTGCACGCTGCTCGCGTCATTCGTGTCGGCACAGACACTATCCCCTGTGCAATCCGAGTTGCGCGATGTCTACCGCGAACTGGTCGAGATCAACACTACGGATTCGTCGGGAAGTTGTACGGTCGCGACGCGGGCCGTGGCCGCGCGCCTCCGGGCCGCGGGGTTTCCTGATCAGGATGTGCAGCTTATTGCTCCGCCAGGCAATGCCAGAAAAGGCAATCTCGTTGCGCGCTACCGGGGAACCGGGGCGAAGAAACCGCTGTTGCT
>CANKAJ010000027.1 GCA_947479645.1 Betaproteobacteria bacterium
CAGGCTGTTTGCCGAGCGCATGTCAAATCCGATCCCGTTGTCCTTGACGTGGTAGATGGTGGCACCGCCGGATTGTGGAATGGTGTGCCCGATCTCGATAACGGCAATTGGCGTGCCGTGCGTGAACTTGACGGCATTGTCGATCAGATTATGCAGGACCAGACGGAGCAGTTCCGGGTCGGCATGGGTCTGGCCCAGTTTGTCCACGATCACCTTGATTTCGCGATCGCTCGCGGTGGGCAGTAATTCATCGGCGACTTCGCGCGCCACCTTGCCCAGTTGCACGAGTTCGGGTTTGAGCGGGTGGCAACCAATTCCGGAAAACGCCAGCAGCGCATCGAGCAGGCGCTCCGTCAACCGGGTATTGGAGCGCATGTCGGCGAGCAGGCGAATTCCCTCCGCAGGCACTTGTTTGCCGTGATCGGTCTCCAGCGTCCGGATCAGCTTGTCCATGGCCAGCAGGGGTGGACGCAGGTCCTGCGACAATGCCTCGGAGACTGCCGTCAGTTCATTGTTGGCCGTCTTGAGTTCGGCTGTTTTTTCCATGATGCGTCGGCGTTCGCGGCGCTCCCGGTCGTAGATTTCAACCAGCCCGGCGTACAGCATGCTGCTTTCGACCAGCAGCATCACGAGCAGGAAACTCGATGCCAGCAGGCCGAACATCCGGCCGACGTAAAAGCCCAGATCGAAGCGGCCGGTATTGAGGCCAACCGACAGCGCGAGCTCGAACAGCAACGCACACATGACGACCATCAGCCAGATGTCAATCGCGGAATGGGGGCGTCGCTGCCACAGTGTGGCTAGTGCCAACAGGCTGGCCAGCGCGATGCTGCCAGCCAGCATGGTCATTGCCGGCGTGTGCAGGTGTCCGGTCATGATGGCCGGCAGCGCGAGCTGATTGGTCGTGGCGATCCAGGTCAGGGCGCATGTCAATGCCAGTACCAATGACATGCCGGCGAACCCGATGGCGCCGGGACGGATATTCGGAGAGCTCGATCCGGGCTGCTGGTCACGGCCCTTCAGCAGCACATAGGCGATGATGAACAACGGAAATACGCCGTGCCAAAGCAGATAAATCGCGGGTGCTGTTTGCGCGCTGGCACCGAGCAGACCGGTTGCCGAGAACAGTCCGGGGAAAGCCAGTGCATGCGCCGCTGCCATGAAGGCGGAGAACTGGTAGGCGCAGGCGAGCACCAGCAGTTCGCGGGAGCGCAGAAAGGCAAATTGGCCCAGCAGCAGCGCAGCGGTAATCAGACTGGTCGCGATCAACCCTGATTCATAGATCGGGATGAAGGCAGGAACCGCCGCCAGCGTGATCCTGGCGAACGGAGCGACACACAGAAAAACCACGAGGCATACCAGCACTACCGACAAGGCGAATCGACGCTGGCCGAGGCTCGCCTGCCGGGTTGGCAGGACAGCCCGGGTGTCGCTAATGTCCATTGCCTGTTGTCGAGATGCGTGTCACGTTGCTTCGCTCCGCGGGTCTGTTGGATGATCTTGGAGAAAAAGGTTACCACAAACGATAGGCCTGACCATGCAGGCATGGCGCCAATGTGGGTAGTCGCGATGGTCAGGAGATGGTCATGCTTTCAAGGTCAGGCTATCGGCGCTACTATTAACATTTTCATCAATGCGGGACCCATAATGAAAACCATTGCAATGTTGCATCCCGGAGAAATGGGCGCGGCCGTTGGCGCCTGCCTCGTTTCACGCGGTCATCGCGTGGTTTGGGCTTCGGCCGGGCGGAGCCCGGCAACCGTTGCGCGTGCCAAGGCCGCAGGCCTGGTGGATGCCGGCACGGTTGCGCAGGCGCTGCAGGGTGCCGAGATCGTTTTCTCCATCTGTCCTCCGCATGCGGCGCTGGCGCAGGCAAAAGAGGTCGCGGCCTGCGCTTATCGGGGCATCTATGTGGACGCCAATGCCGTCGCACCCAAGACCGTGCATGCCGTGCAGAAAACGGTGGAAGCCGTCGGCGCGCAACTGGTGGATGGCGGCATCATTGGCTCGGCGCCCAATGGCAAAAACAGCACCCGCATCTATCTCTCGGGCAAGGGGGGCGCTGACATCGCGGATCTGTTCAAGGGCAGCTTTCTCAATTCGATCGCACTCGATGCGCCGATTGGCGCAGCCTCCGCGCTCAAGATGTGTTATGCCGCATGGACCAAGGGTGCGACTGCGCTGCTGGCGGATATCCGTTCGCTTGCGCAAGCCGAAGGCGTTGAAGCGGCCTTGCTGTCGGAGTGGGCCATTTCCCAGCCTGCCACCATCAAGCGTTCCGAGCAGGTGACCGCCGCCGCCCGCAAGGCGTGGCGCTGGATCGCCGAAATGGAGGAGATTGCTTCCAGTTTCGAGGCGGTCGGCCTGCCCGGTCATTTCCATCACGGTGCCTCGGAAATCTATCGGCGCCTGGATGGGTTCAAGGATATTGCCCAGCCGCCGGCAATGCAGGAAATTCTCGCGGAGTTGCTGCCCAAGAAGGGATGAATTGGGTCCAGCTACCATGCCGTTATTTTTACTGAAGCGCCGAACAAAGGCCTGCGCATGACCCCGACTTCCTCGTATATTCACGATTTTCGCGCTGTCACCTATCCTGCCCGCATCTATAGCGGCAAGGATGTGCTTGGCAATCTGCCTGCCGAGTTGAAGCGTCACCGTGCCAGGCGCGCATTTGTCATCTGCGGCCGCAGCGTGTCGCGCAAAACCGACCTCATCTCGCGCATCCGTGCCTTGCTGGGCGACGCGTTTGCCGGTCTGTATGACGAAATGGGCAAGGACACCCCCATGTCCGATGTGCTGGCCGCACGCGATGCCGCGCGAGCAGCCAATGCCGATCTGCTGATTGCCGTGGGCGCGGGCAGTGTGGTCCAGGGCGTGCGCATCGTGGCCATCCTGCTTGCCGAGAAAGGCGAGGTCGGCGAATTGTGCACGCAGTATCCCGAGGATGGACATGCCGCCATCAGTCCGCGCTTGAACGCGCCGAAGCTGCCCATCATCAATGTGTTGACAGCGGCGACTTCGGCGCAGAATCGCGGCGGTTCGCCGATGAAAGCCGAGGGCGTTGATCATCGCATCGAGTTCTTCGACCCGAAGACGCGGCCGGTGGCGTTGTTCTGGGATGCCGATGCGCTGCTGACTGCGCCGGCTTCCATGATGCAATCGACGGGCGCAGCCATTTTCTGGCGTGCGCTCATGAACATGGGGTACACCAGGGCGACGCCGCTGGCAGACATGAACCGCCGGCAGGTATTTGAACTGGTGAGCAACGCATTGCCTCGCCTGCAGGATCCGACCGATGCCGCGCCGCGTATTGAACTGTGCGTCGCCACTTTTCTGTCCAACCGTGAAGTCGATGATGGCGGTGGTCGCGTGCGTCACTGGGTCGGGCGCGTGGTGTACGCGTTTGCCGCGGCACTCTTCAACAAGCACGAGGAGGTAGGGCAGGGCGAGGCCAATGCCGCCCTGACGCCAGCGGTCATGCGCCACCTTGGATCGCGTGATCCCGAGGCCATGTGCGGCATGGCGCGCGCGCTGGGCGTCTGGCGCGACGGCGACCCGGTGGCGGATGCGCCACTGCGTGCCGCCGATGAACTGGAAAAACGCTTTCTGGCGTTGGGAATGCCGGTGCGGCTGTCGCAGTTGAATATTCCGCGTTCCAG
This sequence comes from Betaproteobacteria bacterium, assembly GCA_947479645.1. Taxonomy (GTDB): domain Bacteria; phylum Pseudomonadota; class Gammaproteobacteria; order Burkholderiales; family SG8-39; genus CAIYPG01. The sequence continues at coordinate 3,660 of CANKAJ010000027.1, forward strand.
CGCCGACGATATCCTGGCCAATTCACTGAAGAATTTCAATTCCGACCCCAAGCGAGAATTCATACGCGAGCGCGACCTGTTGCGCCACGTGCTGGATGCGACCTGGTAGCAGTAGACGTTGCGCGCTTTTGCGGCTGGATTGGCCGCAAGGTTTGGCAGGGCAGTGCAGACGCTCGCAGGTTGCGGGCTTCTGGGATAATGAGCAAAAAAGGGGGCGACGCAATATTCAAAACCGTGTCGAACCGTGGCGATGCTAATTAACGAGGTGATGGCAGCGAGTATTACGATGATTGTGTCGCGCCAGTTTTCAGATTTCCAGTCAGCGAGTCAAAAAAGGAGAATTCAGCATGGCAGGTGCATCCGTTCTAGATGGCATTCGGGTTATCGATTTCGGTCAGTACATTGCAGGCCCCATGGCCGCGATGTTTCTCGCGGACCAGGGGGCCGATGTCATTCGCATCGATCCACCCGGCGGCCCGCGTTACAACACACCGGCGAACGCCACCTGGAACCGCGGCAAGCGCAGCATCGTGCTCGACCTGAAGAAGCCCGCTGATGTCGAGACGGCTCGTCAGTTGATCGCGACGGCCGATGTGGTTGTCGAAAATTTCCGTCCTGGCGTCATGGATCGTCTGGGACTGGGCGCCACGGCCATGAGCAAGGCGAACCCGGGACTGGTGTACTGCTCGCTGCCCGGATTCGGCAGTGATGATCCGCGCGCCGGCGTCAAGGCCTGGGAGGGCGTGATTGCCGCGGCAACCTGCGCATTCAGCCAACGAGCGGGCACGCCGCGGGTGCACCCGCTCGCCACGCGACCGGTCTACACGGCGATTCCCTTTGGTTCGGCATACGCCGCGTTCCTTGCCGCCGTCAGCGTGGCGATGGCGCTCAATGCACGAGCGCTGTCAGGTGCAGGTCAGCGCATCGAGATACCGCTGTTTGATGCAACCTTCACCGCCATCGGCAGTCGCGGCATGAAGGCGCACAAGGCGCCGGCGAAACCGCCGGAGTTCAGCTGGTCACGCCAGTTGCCGACCAAGGATGGCCGCTGGTTCATGTATGTGCATGGCAACAAGCATTTCGAGGATTTCATCAAGGAAATTGGCCTGAAGGAGGCGCGCGATGCAGGCGTCAGCATAGAAGAACTCGGCAAGCGCTTCGATGAGGCCTTTCGCCAGCGCACCGCCCAGGAGTGGGAATTGTTCTGCGAACGGTTGGGCACCGAAGGGGTTACCTGTCATACCAGCGCTGAGTGGCTCAAGCACCCACAGGCACTGGGCTCGAAAATCATCGACGACTACACCGACCCCGAACTCGGCGCGTTTCGCGGGCCGGGGATCACGCCGCGATTGCTCGGTACGCCCGGCAAAGTGCGTTCGCCGCGGCCACGGCTGGATGCCGATCGTGAGGCCATACTGAAGGAATTGGCGACTCGCAAACCGGCAGCAGCGACGGGTGCCAAGGTGCTCAGGTCAGCGCTGGAGGGGGTCAAAGTGCTCGACTTGTGCATCATTCTGGCTGGCCCCACCTGTGGTCGCACGCTCGCCGAGTTCGGCGCCGACGTGGTCAAGATTGACAGCCCAAGGGTCAATCCATTGCGCCTGCACAACGACATCAATCGCGCCAAGCGCAGCATCCTTCTGGACCTGAAATCACCCGAAGGACTGAAGATATTCTGGCAACTCGTGGACCAGGCTGATGTGGTGCTGCAGAACTTCCGCAAGGGCGTAGCCGATCGCCTGGGCATCGGCTATGAGGCGGTCAAGGCGCGCCGTCCGGACATCGTCTATTGCTCGCTGAACACCTTTGGTCACCTGGGCCCGTATGCGGATCGCCCGGGGCATGAACAGATCGCACAGGCTGTCTCCGGCATGCAGTTGCGTTACGGCGGCAGTGGCCTGCCCGCACTGGCGCCCTATCCGGCGAACGACTATGGCACTGGATTGCTGGGTGCCTATGCCGTTTCACTGGCTCTGCTGCACCGGAAAAATACGGGCCAGGGTCAGCACGTCGACAGCGCATTGGCCTATACCGCGACCATGTTGCAGTCAGGCCTGCTGCAGGACTATGCGGGCAAGAAATGGGATGAGCCGGCCGGTCAGGATGTGCTGGGCAGCGGTCCCTTGAATCGCGCCTATCAGGCAAGCGACGCTTGGGTGTTTCTGGCGGCGCAGGACGGGGAGTTGGCTCGTTGTCCCGAGTTGGCCGACCTTGCCGGAAAGAGCGGTGCCGCGCTGGAGCAGGCGCTGGAGGAACTCGTGCGCACCCGTGGCGCGGATGCCTGGGTTGCCGCGTTGACCAAGGCCGGCATCGGCGCGCATCGCATCATTCTCGATTCCAATGTGTTGATGCAGGATCCCGTTGTTTGCGCGCGCGGATTGAGCATTACGCGTGAGCATGACGAGATCGGCCCGGTGACGACCACCGGACCGGGACCGCGGCTGTCGGGAACACCATTGGTCGCGGGCAAGCCTGCATCCAAGCCGGGTACGGATGCGCCCAGCGTGCTGGCCGAGATCGGGCTGGGCGGTGAAGTCGAGCGACTGCTTCGTGAAGGGGTCATCGTCATGGACGGAATCGAGGCGCTTGATTGAGCGTGCGAAGGTTCGATTGAGGGTGTTGCCATGAACGTGTCAGGCCGGCTTACCATTAATCCGACCGATGTGTTCGTCCTGACCGAAAAAGGACTGAACGAACTTCAGGGCGCAAGGACCTCGCTGTCCAGGGAGGTTCTTGAAGTCCTGATTCTGGTCGATGGACACGGCACGGTGGCTGATATCGCGTGCCATGTTCGGTCGGTCAAACCCGATGCGCTGGAGAAGGTCTTTCTCGGCCTGTTTGAGTCGGGCTTGGTCCAGTACGCGGCCCACACCGATCCTGAATCACTCGATTTTTCAAACTTCTTCAGTGTCACGGCGGACCCGACGCCCGGTGCAATCGAGAGTGCCGGCAACGAAGTTGCCCTGGGCACAACCTCGTTGCAGAAGCAGGGCTATTACGTGCGGATCGCCCGCAGTGCCGCGAGCAGACGCAATCCAAAAGCAGGCGACAAGCTGACTGTCCTCATCATCGAGGATGAGCCAAATCTGGGCAAGCTGCTGAAGACCTATCTTTCCATGGAAGGGTTTGATGCCAGGCTCGCGGCGAATCGTGCCGAGATCATTATTGAATTGCGTCGTCCGCCGCGACCGGATCTGGTGCTGCTCGATGTCATGCTGCCGGATGCCGACGGCTTCGATATTCTTGCGGCCATTCGCAAGCATCCGGTACTGTCCGAGGTGCCTACGGTCATGTTGACGGCCAAAGCCACGCGTGAAGCGGTGCTCAAGGGCCTGGCCGGCGGCGCTGATGGCTACATCACCAAGCCCTTCGAGGTCGATGCCCTCATGCTGGCGGTCAAAGCCGTGCTTGGCTTGCCTGAAGGTTGATTGATGGCTGCTTACCCATGACTACGGATGCCTTCAAGCAGTATCTGGCCGAACTCAGCGCGGAGTATCGCGATGGTCTCCCGGGCAAACTGGCCGAGGTCGATGGACTGTGGCAGACATTCATCGCCGAGGGGACGAGTGCGGAATTGCTTCACGCTCTGCAGCGCAAACTGCACACCCTGGCCGGGTCAGCGAAGACATTTGGCTTTGCTGGGGTCAGCGTGGCGGCGCGGGCGGCGGAGGAATTTCTCGATCCGTTCACTACTGGGGGCACACTACCGGATTCCGTGGCGCGTGATGTCCTGGTTCAATTGCTGGATGCGCTCAGGCAAAGTGCCTCGATCCAGTAGGTCATGTGCCGTTCGCAGCTGACCGCTACCAATGAAAAATCAACACCATTAACAACAATCAACAGCCAATGACGGACTCCGCATCTGTGTCTGCGCAGCGCCTGAAGCTGTCATTTGGCGTCAAGATCAATTTCATTCTGGGTCTTGGGTTGGCTATCCTGGTTGGGGTGGGATCACTCGCTTATCGAAGTATCGAGACGCTGGTCGATACCAGCCGATATGAAGGTACATCTCTCGTTGAGGTTGGCCGACTGGAGGGATTGATCGGAGCGCTGCGGCGCACCGAGTCGTCGCAGCGCAAGTACCTGATCACGGGCAGTGCCCAGGATATGTCGCGTTATCGGGCGGTGCGGGCACTGGTCCGGTTTGAGGAAACAGGTCTGGGAAGTTCAGGCCACGATCCCACGCAGCAGCGTCGCCTGAAGGAATTGCAGTCGGCGATCACGCTGCGGCTATCCAGCCTCGATGATGTTGTTGACGTGCGCAAGGCGAAGGGCTTGGCTGCGGCGGCGCTGGTGGTCAGCAACGGGCGCGCCGAAGAGCTCAACCTGCGCATCGGCATGTTGGCCGACCAGTTCCGCGCACACGAGTTCCGTGCATTGCGTTCGCGACAGGCCGAGACGGCATTGAATGCGGAGACCACTTCATTTCTCGTCTTCTGGGGGATCGCATTCTCGATGACGCTGCTGGTCTGGGCCATGGTAGTCATCCATCGGCACCAAGCCGGCCGTCAGGTGGCGGAACAGGCATTGCGGGCGAGCGAAGCGCAGTTGCGATTGATTACGGATGCAGTTCCAGCCCTGATCGCCTATGTCGATCGCAACGGCAATCTGCAGTTTCACAACCGCGCATTCGAGGACTGGTTCAATCGCAGCGCCAGCCAGCTGCATCAGCAATCCCTGCGCACGCTGATGGGGCAAGAGGCCTATGCGCTGATCGCGTCGCAAGTCGAGACCGTGCTTGCAGGCGAGGCGGTGAGCTTTGATTTTTCACTGGCGGCGGTTCGCGGCAAGACACTGGATTTGTCCGCGCAGTTTGTGCCGCGGCGGGATGAGCGCGGTGCAGTGCAGGGCTATTACGCGCTGGTGACGGACATCACGGCATTGAAGCAGGTGGACCGCATGAAAAGCGAGTTTGTCACCACGGTGAGCCATGAGTTGCGCACGCCGCTCACATCCATTCGCGGCTCTCTCGGCCTCATTGCCGGCGGTGTCACCGGTGTACTCAGCGACAAGGCGAAGGAACTGGTCACCATTGCGTTGCAGAGTTGTGAGCGGCTGGTGCGCCTGATCAACGACATCCTCGACAGCGAGAAGATGCTGTCGGGGAAGATGGAATTTTCGCTCAGCCTGTTCAATCCGGTCGAGTTGATAGAACGGTCCATTCGCGAGAATGAAAGCTACGCCGCGACGCACAAGGTGACGGTGAAACTGGAAAATCAGGCGGCCAGCCCCTGTGTGCATGCAGACCCTGACCGCTTGGTCCAGGTGGTGACCAATCTGTTGTCCAATGCCTGCAAATTTTCGCCGCAGGGCGGCGTCGTGGAGGTCCTGATTGAACGAAGCGCCAGCAGGGTCAGGGTGAGTGTCAGTGATCGCGGTTCCGGAATTCCGGCGGACTTGCAAGGGCGCCTGTTTGAGCGTTTTGCGCAACTGGACTCGAACGATTCGCGCCGGCGTAGCGGGACCGGTCTGGGTCTGAGCATCAGCAAGGCCATTATCGAAAGGCTGGGCGGGTCCATCGCGTTCAGCGTGCGCGAGGGTGGTGGCAGCGTATTTACCTTTGAACTGCCACTGGCGGAAAACGAGAAATCAGGATGAGGAAACAATGAGCGCAATGCTGGAAAGAGTCATGTTGGTGGAGGATGATCAGGACATCCGTGCCGTGGCCACAATGGCGCTGGAAATGGTCGGGGGCTTCAAGGTGCGTGCCTGTGAGTCTGGTGCCGAAGCGATCGAGGCCGTTGCCGGCTTTTCGCCGCAGTTGGTGCTGCTCGATGTGATGATGCCGGGCATGAGCGGGCCGGAGGTGCTGCGCGCCTTGCGCGAGCGCGCCGATACGGCAGCTATTCCGATTGTTTTTCTGACCGCCAAGGTACAGGAAGCCGAGATCGAACAACTGCGTGCGCTGGGTGCGCTCGATGTGATTGCCAAGCCGTTCGATGCCATGACCCTGTCTGCGTCAGTAACGGCGCTGTGGGAAAAATCCAATTTGCCATCGTAGTGATTGCAGCAGGCTAGACGAGAACCGCGGTCTCAGTCCTTGGGCTCCAGTCCGTTCCGGATGAAGTCTTCGATGATGGGAGCCAGTTCCGCAGGGCGCTCCAGATGCATCATGTGGCCGGTGTCTTCGAACCAGATTTCCCGGCGGTTGCGATAACTGCCGAAACGATCCTCCGCCATGGCCCCGGGCACCATGTCGGACTTGCGCTTGAGAATGCCACCCTGGCGCGCCAGCAGGATCAGCGTCGGTGCAGTGACTTCTCGCCACAGCACCATGGAGTCATCTAGGCGGTTGCTCAGATGGGAGCCGGCATTGCTGGCGTGCGCCGGGTCGTGCATCAGCATGATGCGGCCATCGTCACTGGGCTTTCCCCAATGTCGCGCAATGAACTCGATGCGATCCGGGGGAATGCGCGGATGCGTTCGATGCAGGCGGGCCTCCAGTTCAAGATATGAATCGTAATATTGATGCGGATGCGGCTTGCGGATCCGGTTCATCCAGCGTTTGAGCATGCGTGGCATGTCATTTGACGTGGTCGACTTGGCGCCATAGGCATCGATATTGACCAGGCGCGCGATGCGCTCGGGACGTATGCCGGCATAGACGCAGGCGACGTTGGCGCCGAAACTGTGCGCGATCAGGTTGACCGGCGTATCGGGCTGGAAGTGCAACAGGATATGATCAAGGTCTGCAAGGAAATCGCCATACCAATAGGTGTCGCTGCCAGTCCATTGCGACAGGCCGTAGCCGCGCCAGTCCGGCGCCAGCACTTGCCAGTCATTCTTAAGGGCGTCGACCAGAAACTGGAAAGACGCGGACACGTCCATCCAGCCGTGGATCATGAACAGGATTGGCGCACCTTCGCGGCCCCAGCTGCGCACGTGATAGCGCAGGCCGCGGATCTGCAGGAATCTCGATTCGCTGGGCTTCATCTCAAGCCCTGATTCAGATTGCAGTGGTTGGGTGCGTGTTGGGGAAAAAGCGTTCGACGTGTGCGGCCAGTTCCGCCGGGCGCTCAAGGTGCACCATGTGGCCGGTGTCCTCGATCCAGGCGGTTTCCAGCATGCGGAAACACGCGAGGCGCTGCTCCAGGCGGCCGTCGCTCAGGTCCGCCGTGCGCTTGACCGGCGAGCCCTTGCTGGCAATGAGAAAGAATACCGGCGCCGTAATGGCGCGCCAGCAGGCCATGGAGTCATCCAGGCGGTTGCTGTTGTGCGGGCCGAAGTTCTTGGCATGGGCAGGATCATTGATCACCTCGATGCGCCCGTGCGCATTGACGCGTCCCCATTGCCTGGCGAGGAATGCGATGCGGTCCGGCGGCACAGTGGGAAACTGGCGATGCAGGCGATTGGCAAACTCATCGTAGGTCGCATAGTCATTCAAGCGCGGGCCCTCACCAATACGCTTGAGCAACTGCGCATAGCGATCGGGCGCCGATTCGGGCTTCAAGTCGCGCGCGCCAAATCCGTCGACGCTGAAAGCGCGCGCAATGCGGTGCGGACGCACCCCAGCGTAGACCATGCCAACCGTGGCGCCAAAGCTGTGGGCAATCAGATTGACCGGCCGCTCGGGTTCCAGTTGATCGAGTATGTGTTCGAGATCGGCGAGAAATTCCTGGTACCAGTAGGTATCGGTGCCGGCCCACTGCGTGTCGCCGTAGCCGCGCCAATCCGGTGCCAGCACATTCCAGTCCTTCGTCAGTGCATCGACCGTAAACTGGAACGATGCCGACGTGTCCATCCATCCGTGCAGCATGACCAGTCTGGGCGCGTCCTCAGGTCCCCAGCTGCGCACGTGGTAGCGCAGGCCGCGTACCGGGATGTAAAGAGACTTGCTTGCTTTCAACGCGTACCGCTCCCATTGGTTTGGTTACCCTCGTTGATGAACTCCTCGACCAGTTGCGCCAGCAATTCGGGCTTTTCCAGGTGCACCATGTGACCAGTGTCGGGCAGCCTGACTTCGCGTCGCGTGCGGAAGTGCTGCAGGCGGCTTTGTGCGCCGCCATTGTCCAGTTCCTTGGCACGCGAACGCGATGCCCCCTGCTCCGCGATCAGCCATAGCACCGGCGCGGTAATGCGCTGCCAGCATGCAATGGCCTCGTCAAGGCGGATGGAGATGTGCATGCCATCGTTCTGGGCATTGGCAGTATCGGTCACCATGACCACGCGCCCGGCGTCATTGACCCGTGCCCAGTTCCGCGCGAGATAAGAGATGCGTTCCGGGGTGACGCGCGGGTGGTCGCGCTGCAAGCGCTTTTCAAGATCCTCGAATGTGGCAAAGTCCTTGAAGCCGGAGCCCTTTTTGATGCGGTCCAGCCATTCGGCGTAACGCTTGGGCGGTATCTCAATTGGCGCCGATGGTGCCGTTGATTCTGGCTCGCCCTTGCGCTCCAGGCGCGCCGGCTTGACGCCCTCGGCGCGTGGCCCGAAGCCGTCGATATTGACAAAGCGCGCGATGCGCTGCGGCATCGCGCCGCTATAGACACTGGCGACGTTGCCGCCGAAGCTGTGTGCGATGAGATTGACTGGCGTATCGGGCTGGAAGTGGGTGAGCACATGATCCAGATCCGCCACCGCGTCGGCAAACCAATAGGTATCGCTGCCCTGCCATTGGGTCTGACCGTAGCCGCGCCAATCGGGCGCGAGCACGTGCCAATCACCTTTGAGGGCATCGACGAAAAACTGGAACGAGGCGGAGGCGTCCATCCATCCGTGCAGCATGAACAGCTTGGGTGCGCCTTCGCGCCCCCAGCTGCGCACGTGATAGCGCAAGCCCCGAATGTCCAGATATATAGACTGGTTGGGCTTCATTTTTGAAGCGTATTTTCCCATATTCCGGAGAAACGCGCGCCATAGTCCAGTATAGGTCCGGTATAGGTCCGGTATCGGCATGCGGTACCGGCCGAGAATGCACGTCATGATCGGCTAAATTGATTGCGGCCCCTGATCACCATAGGGTAAATTCAGAGATTGCTCGTGCAAAAAAATCCAGAAACGCGAGCATCAATCGAATGGGAAGGAAGCTGACATGAACGCGACACCGACGCGCTGGCGTTTTTTTCGTGCGGGTGGATTCGACCAGGTACGCCTTGATACCGCAGCCGAATTGCTGGCCATCAGCGAACTGGACCAGAAGCTCTGGGTGGCCTTGTCCTGCCCGGTCAAGGGCATCGAGTTCGACGCGCGCACCCTTTCGTTTGTCGATAGCGACGCAGACGGCCACGTGCGTGCCCCCGAGTTGCTCAATGCGGTGAGCTGGGCTTCGGCCAGGCTGAGTGATCCCGAGGTGCTGTCGGCGCGCCTGGCCGGAGTTCCACTGGGGGCGATTCGTGATGATGATGACGAAGGGCGGTCCATCGCCGCTGCGGCGCGCACACTGGTTGCCGAACTGGGGCGAGGCGCGGACGACGACGTGATCAGTGTCGAGGAGGCGAGCAAGGCGCAGGCAAGCCACGCGGCGCGCGCGCTGGCGGCCTGGGAGGCTTCGGGTTCCAAGGTGCGTTTGCTCGGTGATGCAACCGAAGCGGCGTATGTATCGCTGTTGGCGGTTACCGGCAAGATCGAGGACTATTTTGTGCGCTGCCGGCTGGCGGCCTTTGATGGTCGCGCTGGCGAGGCGCTGAATGCTTCCGAAGACGCTTTCAAGGCGCTTGCACCGACTGCCTTGCAGGCCGATGCAGAGGCGATCGCGACACTGCCGCTGGCGCGCGTGACGGCCGCTATGGCCCTTCCGCTCGTGGCCGGCATCAATCCGGCCTGGGCCTCGCGCATCGCCACCTTGCGTGATGCCATCGTCACACCCCTGCTCGGCGCGCGCGATGCCCTGAGCGAGGCCGACTGGCAGTCGCTGAAGGATTGGCTCGCTCCCTACGCTGCCTGGGTGGCTGCCAAGCCCGACCCCGGCGCCGAGGGCGAGGGCGTCCGCGAGCTGGAAAAGCTCGCCCGCTATGTGCGCGACCTGATGCCGCTCGCCAATAACTTCGTTGCGTTCAAGGATTTCTACACACGCCAGGGCAAGGCGACCTTTCAGGTCGGCACGCTTTATCTCGATGGTCGATCCTGCGAATTGTGCGTGGTGGTCAACGACTCCGCCAAACACGCGGCATTGGCGACCCTGGCGCGCATCTGCCTTATTTATTGTGAATGCGTACGCGGCGCGGAAAAAATGACGATCGCCGCCGCGTTTACTGCCGGCGATTCGGATCAGTTGATGATCGGGCGCAATGGTGTGTTCTACGACCGTCGCGGCAACGACTGGGATGCCACCATTGTCAAGATCGTCGATCACCCGATCAGCCTGCGCCAGGCGTTCTGGTCGCCCTACAAGCGTCTTGCGCGTATGGTAGCCGAGCAGTTGCAGAAAATCGCCGCGAGCAAGGCCAAGGAGGCCGAGGACAAGCTGGTGGTCGGCGCGATGCAGGCAGGAACGAAGGTGGCCACAGCGGCGCCTGGCAAGCCGGCGGCGCCTGCGCAGCCGCCATTTGACGTGGGCAAGTTCGCCGGGATTTTCGCGGCAATCGGACTCGCCGTTGGCGCAATCGGTACGGCGCTGGCGTCGGTGCTGACCGGCATGCTGGCGCTTAAATGGTGGCAGATGCCGCTGGCCGTCGTTGGTCTGATGCTGCTGGTGTCCGGCCCGGCCGTGATACTGGCCTGGTTCAAGCTGAGGAGTCGCAATCTGGGACCCATTCTGGATGCCAACGGCTGGGCCATCAATGCGCGCGCCTGCATCAACATTCCGTTCGGCACGTCGTTGACGCAACTGGCGCAACTGCCTGCCAACTCGGAGCGGACGCTTGCCGATCCCTATGCGCAAAAAGAAGCGCCGTGGCGGCTTTACCTGGTCATTGCGGCGATTGTCTTCGGCGCGCTGGTGTGGTTCTTCCGGTGATCTGACCGGTTTTCGTGGTTGGCTCGGAGACTCGCGGGGGAATGCCTATCTCGTGGTATCGTGGATAAAATAATGAAGGTGGCCAGGGAGCCGCCATGCAATAGGTGATAGGGGGGCGCCGTGCCGCGGCAGTTCAGGCGCGGGCGCCGGTGCGATTGATGCGCCGTTTCACGATTCAAGGAGATGCAGCATCACAGACCTGCAACCGGCTGCGGAAATCCGCGCAGGGTGCATGTGATGGGCGCATGCTCGACATGGGAGCTTCATGTACTCGTACGCGCCTCTGACCATACGCACGGCGGTCATCTTCTTTGTGCCGCTCATCCTGACGACCGAGCTGCATCAGCTTTCGCACTCTCTGGTTCATGCCTTTCTCGCGCGGCTTGGCGATCCCACCATCACGCTGGCTGCGTTCAGCGTCGCCTTCTCGTTCAATACGACATTCAGCGGCATCATCGGCATCTGCACTCAGGCAGGAATGTCGTACATCACCGACAAGCCCTCGTTCTGGCGCGTGGCCCGTTTTTTCTTCTTTGTTTCCTTTGCGCCATTTTGCTTCATCGAAGGCGTCGCGCTGACACCGCTTGGTGACTGGCTGTTTCATGACCTGATTGGTGCCAGTGCGGAGGTGACGCGGCTTGCCAGGGGGGCCTCCGCGATCATGGGTCTGTGGATATTCCCCAATCAGGTGCGCAATCTCACCAGCGCCTTGTGCATGATGCGCCGGAAAACGATGCTGATTTCCCATTCGACCATCATCCGGCTGGTGTCCCAGGCGCTGATGCTGATGGTGTTGCCACTTGCGATGGAAGGTGCGCTGGCGGGAGCTGCGTCGCTGGTCGGGTGCATGACCGTGGAAAGTATCTATATGTATTACGTCACCCGGCGACTCTATGCGGAGTTGCCGGAAAAGGGCGGCGAACAGGCTTCATATACCCAGATGTGGGCTTTTTCATGGCCCCTGATGATTACGCAGATCACGGAAAGTGGAGTGACCTTCGTGATCAATTTCTTTCTCGGGCGCCTTGAGCACCCCGATCTTGCATTGGCGGCATTCGGCGTGGTCAATGCGCTGACCTCCCTGATCGTCTCGCCATTGCGCAATCTGGTGCAGACAGCTCAGGCGCTGGTGCGCAGTCGCGAGGATATGCTCGTGATGCGCAGGTTCGTGAATCGTCTGGCACTGGTGTATACGGCCCTGGTCGGGGTCCTGTTCTACACGCCGATGCGCGAGGTCATCCTGAACGGGATCATGGGGCTGCGCTCTGATCTGAGTTCCTATGCGACACCGGCCGTGCACATGATGTTGTTCGTTGCCATCGTGTGGGGTTATTCGTCGCTTTATCGCGGCTTGCTCGCCGCCATGCGCCGGACCAGGGCGATCGCGGGCACTGCGATTATCCGGTTGCTGGTGGTGATTGCGGTGGGCAGCATCACCCTGTTTTTTCCACATCTCAATGGCGCGGTGGTCGGGGTCGGCGCCATCGGTGCCGCCTTCCTTGCCGAGGCATTGATTCTCGGATGGCGGCTCAAACATTACAGTGCCGCCGGGGACGAACTGTTTCCGCAAAGGGCGGAGCATGCGGTGGTGGGGCACTGATTCGGCATTCGGCGAATCTTTTTATGCTGTGATAGCCTGGCAACGACACGAAACGCAGTCGCAAATAATCAATTTGTGGATAAGGTGATATGAGTCACGGCTGACAACTTGGGACGTACTTGTTCCAAGCAGGATCATCGTCATAACGTTGCAGCTGGAGAAGTATTTGGGGTGGCACGACGATCAATCCGAATCCGTATTTCTTCGCCAAGGTTACCCAGTCTGAGCAGCTCCGAGATGTCCACAGAGTCTCATAGTCTTTTGTGGAAATTTCTCCGCCATGCAAGTCCAGATCAGCACTTGGAATGGATTTGATCGAAACGCCATATATGTCGTTGACGAGTTCATTCAGTGCGACCAGCGAGAAGCCCCCGACATAGGGAAACCCGTCCAGATAGGGCGTGATTGTGGCGGTTCGTGTGCTGATCTGGGCGTATGCAGTCTCTACGGTTGTCAAAATGCTGCCGTGGACAGGACGGGTAATCGTGATCCCATGATTTTGCTCCTTCATGGCGCTTAGCTTATATGCCGCGTAAGCAGTGAGAAACGCGGCCAGCGCTGCAAGAAATGCGCAAACCACGTAATTTCGAAGTCTGAATTGGTCAATCGACAGCGAATTTTCCATCTGTCGTCTTCGCATTATTGCGATGACTCCGACGCCGAGTGCTGCACCGGAAACCATCATCATTCTGATAGTCATGTCCCAGGCCGTTATCACGATGGCCAATCCACCTAATACAGCGGCTTGTAACACCGCTCGCTGGTTCCCGGAATCCAGGGACAGAATCAAATATGCCGCCGCAAGCGGAATGCAAAGGAATATCGCGAGATTTATAAACCGCCCAGGCATGACAGCGATGAAGAATTCTGGAAAAACGCCGGCATCAAGATAGGGAACGAATACGAGGAGTACGGAAAGAGCTGAAGAACACAGCAGGAATGAAAAAAGCAGGTTTTCGCTTGATCGGGATGGTGTTTTCTTCAGGATCAATTTCAGTAATGCCAAGGTTAGCAACGCAGCTGGCAAGGCCTTTGCGAGTGCTCCAGCAGTGAGATCGGCATATCGGTGGCCATCCCAGTACCTGATGTAATACAGGAACAGGTTTCGGACTTCTGCAGGATCAATGAGAAGGGCTGTCTGGGTGATCGGGAATGCATTTCTGTGCCATGCATAAAGGCCAACCGATATTGCTATACCTGCGGCGTAGCAAGCAATATTGTCACGCGTGAATATGGCTTGGAAGCTTTTGAATCGGATGCACAAGGTCAATATCAGGCATGCATTGAGCCAAAGTCCCCAACTGGGATGTAAGCTCAGCGCAAGTCCGCAAAGAAAAAAGCCTAGGCGAAACCTGGAGAGGCCGATCAAAAGTACCGCGTAGAGTGCAAATGCCAGTCCGGCTTTGGCATAAGTGTGGCCAGTGCCGACGAAGATGATTGGATAGTGAATGCCGGCGCCGGGATAATTGATTATGCCCAGGAGGGTTGCAATCAGTGTGGCGAGAAAAGCATTGCGTATGACCACAAAGAGGCTCATTGCGAGTGCCTGCATTGCCAGGAGGCCGAGCAGGGCGGAAAGCAGCACGGAACTTGCCGTCTCCGAATCCGTTATCGCCAGAAACAGGCAGGCGATATAGTTGGTAATTGAAAAAACCGAGGCATGGTAGTCGTACCCGAGTGATCCAGCAGGAAATCTGACTAGCCCGTTCAGAACCTGCGCCGTTGAAATGGCCGCTTCCCATGATTCACCGAGTATTCCGAATGCACCGTTGCTCCCAAGGATGAGGCCAAAGGCTCCACTCAACCAGAGCAGGCATGACAGGCTTTTTTCGCTGGTATCCACCCAGTGACGCAAACGAATAATGTACTCACTCAACGTTGGCTCCGGATTGGACATGCCGATGTCAGGTTATTCAGAATCTCTGTCATGAAAAAACGCAGCGTCCAGTGCAGCGAAGGGAGTTGGTATCGTTGGCGAGATGCTTTGAAAATGAGACTCAAGTACCCTGGTCAGCCATTGACTGCTAAATCCTATTAGGACTTTATTGCGTTATTGTCCACAATATCGATGATGCTTTTAATAATATACCGCGGCCTGTGTTTTACCTCGTTATAGATGCGTGCAATATAGAGGCCGGTAATGCCATTGGTGATGAGTATGACGCCGCTAAAAAACGACACGGCAATAATGACACCTGAGGCTCCCGGCGCTGCAACGCCGGCAAGTTTTGTGATTATTGCGTAGGCGATGAGGGCAAGTGAAGTCAGGCAGGTCACGATGCCCAGAAAAAACGAAAAATAGAGTGGGGCTGCAGAAAATGCAGTTAATCCACGGATAAACTCACTGACAGGCGCAATTCCAACCAGGGGATGGTGTGTTTTTCCCGCAAATCGTGGTTGCCTGTGATAGTGAATAAAACCCTGCTGAAATCCGACCCATGCCGATAGTCCGCGCATATACGGATCGTATTCAGAAAGATTGAGTATTTCTTGAACGACTTTGCGGGAGAGAAGCTTGAAGTCACCCGTATTGACAGGAAGAGGGATGTCAGAAATGCAATTGATAATTCGGTAGGCCTGCCTGGTCAGCCACATCTTGACCGCATTCTCGCCATCGCGACGGGTTCTGGTCGTATGCACTACTTCCGTGCCATTTCGAAACCGTTCAACCATTTCTGGAATGAGCGCAGGAGGGTCCTGCAGGTCGGCGTCCATGTAAATAACGGCTTCGCCTTTGGCATGGGAAAATCCTGCAAGAACACAGGGGGTAACGCCAAATCGTCGCGACATGTTGATGATCCTGATGGGATGGTATTTTTGCAGTCCCAACAATATCTCCAGCGATCGATCTGTCGAGTCGTCGTTCACAAAGATCATCTCGTGCCTTACGTCCTTGATTTGAATGATCGCCTCATTCACCCGACGCACGAGCTCCGGTATGCTTTCCTCCTCGTTACGAAAGGAAAAGACGATTGAAAGCAGCATTGATAATTCTCCTGTATCGGCTACGTTGGTTTTAGGAGGAGGTGGAAAGCCTTCGAATCAGGAATTCAGGCGGGCTTAAAGTGAATGGCCCTGATGTTGGCGTGGGAAACAAGAACTGGTCTCAAGGTGATTTGTCCAAATGATGACAAGACCTCCGGGTTGAGCGCGGAGCGTGATGCTGAAGGCGAAAACAGATTTGACTAGAATGCTTTGTCCAAGTGAGTGATCAAGTCAAGGCCGCAACAGCACAATATTGCGGCCGCCCGATTCTACAAGAGGGCGCGCGGATTGACTGGTAATGAGGTCGTTGCATTGGCGAGATTGTCCCCGGCATTGCGGTCCACAGCAATGCTAAACCCGTCGACCGAAGGCCGGGTACACTAGGAAGAACTTTGCTCTGGAGGGTTCGCAAATGAATGTTCATTTCCTTTCTGCACGAGTTGCAATGATTGCTTTTGTCATGGCGCTGCCTTGTATCGGCGCCATCGCACAGACCTATCCATCCAAGCCCATCCGCCTGATTGTTCCGTTTGCACCCGGTGGTGCCTCCGACATCATCGCGCGCGGCATGAATGAACCGTTCAATCGTGCGCTTGGCCAGCCCCTGATCATCGAGAACAAGCCCGGCGCGGGGTCGAGCCTTGGCGTGGACCAGGTGGCCAAGTCCGTGCCCGACGGCTACACCGTGTTGATCGCCAGTCAGAGCGGCATCGTTGTCAATCCGATCATCAACAAGAATGTCGGCTACGACCCGGAGAAAGACCTTGCTCCGATCATCCAGGTTACCCGCTCACCGCTGGTGATTGCGGTGCATCCCTCGCTGTCCGCGCGAACGGTATCGGAACTCATTACCGAAGCAAAAAAGTCCGCAGGCAAGCTCAACTTTGCCACCTCGGGCAATGGCTCGGTGCCCCATCTCGCCACGATGGTTTTCAGCGGGCTGACCGGCGTGGGCATGGTGCATGTGCCCTACAAGAGCGGCGGCCTTGCCGTGACCTCGGTGGTGGCGGGCGACACGCAACTTACTTTCGCCACATCGCCCTCGGTGATGCCGCAAGTGCAGTCCGGGCGACTGCGCGGTATTGCGGTGACCACCAAATCGCGTTCGCCGCTGGTGCCGGGGCTGCCCGGCATGGAGGAGGCCGGTATCGCTGGTTATGATGTTTCCGTGTGGTACGGCCTTTTCGTCCCGGCGGCCACGCCGCGCCAGATTGTGATGCGCATCTTTGACGCTGCTACCCAGGCCCTGCGTGATCCCCGCTTCAAGGACATCATGGCCAAAGACGGTACCGAGACGCCAGGCTCAAAATCGCCGGAAGAGTTTGGCGCCTTCGTGCGCGAAGACGCGCGGCTTACGGCGAAGGTGATTCAGGAGTCGGGGGCGAAGTTTGATTAGGGATTAGAGCGCGGTGCGAGTCAGCTGTCTCTCGTAGGGATCGTCGCCGTGTTTCGTCCGTCCGTCATCAATGTCTCACTATGCCGTTGCAGGGGAGTCCGGTGGCCAAAGCGTATTCCCGACCCAATTCGGACATTGATAATCTCGCTCCATTTTGAAAAAAACATCATCATTGCGTGCCTGCAGTGCAGGCTAAGCATGCCGCCAGACAGCCATCGCTGCGTGCGATGCCGTACAGAATCGACTCAAAAATCACCTCAATATAAACGGTGTTCGAACCTTTGCTCTACGCACTTTAATGCAGAGCAACCGACTATATGAAAGCTTATCCCCAATGAGTCGAAACCTGCTGTTAATGGCATTTGCAACGATTGGATTAATCCTTGGTGAGGTAGCTATGGCGATAGAGGAGCCGGCGTTCGAGACGCTGGAGAAAGTCGAAAACATTGAAATCCGGCAATATCGACCGGTCATTGTGGCTGAGACCTTTGTTGACGGTGACCTGGGTTCGGCCTCGAATGACGGATTTCGACTGATTGCCGACTATATTTTTGGGAACAATCTGTCCACGCGCGGGGCCGGCGACAAGTCATCCGAGAAAATTGCCATGACTGCGCCGGTATTGGTCGAACCCGCAGCACATTCGGAAAAGATCGCCATGAATGCCCCAGTGAAGGTCGAACCCCAAGGTGATTCCCTTGGTGGAATGATGTCTAGCAAGCGTTGGCGGGTCCAGTTTACGATGCCTAGCGAGTATTCGATGGCAACCTTGCCAAAACCGCGGAATCTCGCAGTCACGCTCAGGGAGGTGCCAGGCAAACGCTATGCAGTGCTTGTCTTTTCGGGGTTCGCTGGCGAAGAGAAGGCGCAGCAAAAGAGCGACGAACTCCTGGGTTGGCTCAAGGAAAAAAACAGGAAGGCCATTGCCACGCCGCAACTGGCGCGTTACAACCCGCCTTGGACACTACCGTTCCTGCGAAGGAATGAAATCCTTGTGGAAGTCGCCGTGCCGTAAATTACGCGATCGAAGCGCCTGGTAAGCCCGGCGCCCGATCCAGACTGGAAGGAGGCTTGCGCCAAGGGGATGAACAGGGTGGCTCGCCATATCCCGGTCGTCGACTATTCCCGGGAAGATCCTTTCAAGCGGGAAAAAACGATTCTTCTGCATTGTCAGCCATGTTCAGCCATGCATCTGGTTCAACTTCCTCGCAATGATGTCGTGATTGAGCCAGAGCACAGGTCCGTTCGGATTCGATGACTCGTAAAACATCAGGGGTCCGACGGCTTCAAGGACCAGGGCGCTAAGATGATCTGTAATAAGCGACTTCCTGTCCTTGTGCATTTTGATTATTGCCTCGGAGGTTCCGATCATGATGTCGGCCAGTTCGGGGCTGTTGGGCATGGGCCATGCCGCAAAATCGCGAAAGCCTTTTGCGATGTCGCTTAAGTTGAACGCGTTTATTTTCTGCAGCACTGCGTCGAGCGGGCATTCTTCCAACAACAATTCCCGACAGGCGTGCCATTGCTGATCTGACCACGGGCCGCCATCTTCCTTCTTCAATGCCAGAAGCAGCGCAATCAGCGGCAGTTCGACGCCAACGAAAATATCCGAAGAGTTCGTGCGAATCTCGGGGCAGTTATAGACCGTTGCCTTGATGCCCTTGTCCCAGGCCGATTGGGCAACGCGCTCCAGGCGCATCTTGGCGTAACCCTGCGTGTAACTGGTGTAGGTCTGCCACTGGTAGCTGTCATCGATGAGAATCTCTGTGCCGTGGTAGCCATACGCCGAATACCGAACCTGTCCGCCACTGGCTGTTATGCGCTCACGAAGCGCGGTACTGCCTTCAATCAGATGCAGGAAACTATTGGCCGTCACCTCGTCGAAGTTTTGCAGGATCAGTTTGCCAAGATCGCTGTCGAGCAATTGGCGCGACGACATGAAGCGCTCGCCGCGCCCTTTGTAGATTCGATTGGCGATGGCCAGAAACACCTTCACCTTCGGGATTCCGCCGGCCATTGTGTGCGCGAAAAAGACATTGCGCCCGTCGGAAATCATGCCATCCAGGCGGGCCATGACGTCGGCCACTGAATCCTTGAATCGTTTAACGCCAAACTCGTGGCATTTGTCGATTTGTGCCCAGTCGAGCCGGACATCAGGCCAGTTCTTGAGCGTCATGCTCTCAAGCATGTCAGTCGGAGTGGGTTCGCCCGGGGGCGCATCGAGATCGAAGCCAGCCATTAAAGGGATGTTAATGATTCGTCCGCCCAGATTGGCTTCTGCCGCAGCGAGCTCTTCGTCGTTAAGGGGGCGCAACACATTATTGTCGTCACGGCGACCGACCGTGACCCCGATGATGTCCATTCCGGCCTTGCGCGCCTCAGTGACCAACCCGTTGGCGTAGCCGCGACCAAAAAGTTCGCCAAACAAAACAAACACATCGCCGCGACGGAAGATACTCGTTTGCGGTAAATCTCTGAGAGATGTCGGTGAATTCATGATCTATCCGTTGTTGTCGGGGAAGGCTTTCCCGTTGTTGATAAGGCAGCATCTCGAAAATGAAGTGGAACTTCCAACGCTGATTGTTCGTCTGCAGCAACAGTGACTCCGCTTAATATCTGCGGAAATATTTTTTGACGAATGCCGGGCAGGTCGTTTCGTTGCAAGCAACATGGTGTTTGTGTTTAGCGATAACTATTATCATGTGTTTGGGCAGAAATACGAACTCGTAATCTTACCCGTTTGCATTGATTCCCTTTAAGGGTATGCGCTGTCGGCGGTAGCCAATCATCGCTCATAAAGTCGCTGGATTTCGCTTGCGACGGAATGACGTTTTTAGGCCAACGCCAGCGGCGCCTCATCCATCAACGCAATCTGCTCGCGCAACTCCAGAATCCGGTCCTGCCAGTAACGCGGTGTGTTGAACCACGGGAAAGCCGCCGGGAACGCCGGGTCGTCCCAGCGCCGGGCTATCCAGGCCGAATAGTGAATGAGCCGCAGCGTGCGCAGTGCTTCGAGCAGATGCAGTTCACGATGATCGAAGTCGCGAAAGTCCTGATAGCCCTTGAGCACGTCGTCCAACTGCATGGCCATGGCGTCGCGATCGCCGGACAAGAGCATCCACAGGTCCTGTATCGCCGGACCCGATCGGGCGTCGTCGAAATCGACGAAGTGCGGGCCGTCGTCGGTCCACAGCACATTGCCGGCGTGGCAATCGCCGTGTAACCGCAGCGTGGCGAACTGGCCGGCGCGTTCATAACAGTTTTCCACGCCATCGAGCGCCTGATCGACGACGCTGCCCCAGGCGTCGCGCAGATCATCAGGAATGAAATTCTGGTCGAGCAGCCAGTCACTCGGCTCAATGCCGAAGCTGTCGATGTCCAATGCCGGGCGTTTTGCAAATCGCGCTGAAGCGCCGACCGCGTGTATGCGGCCGATGAAGCGACCCAGCCATTCCAGCGTGTCGCGGTTTTCCAGTTCGGGCGCCCGCCCGCCGCGGCGCGGAAATACCGCGAAGCGAAAATCGCCGAAGCGGTGCAGCGTCTTGCCCTTGCCCATCACCAGCGGCGCTACCACCGGGATTTCGCGCGCCGCCAGGTCACGCGTGAAAGCGTGTTCTTCCAGTATCTGCGCATCGGTCCAGCGGCCGGGGCGGTAGAACTTGGCCACGACGGAGGACGCTGTGACGGCGGCATCGGCATCCTCGATCCAGGCCTGATAGACGCGGTTCTCGAAGCTGTTCAGGCTGAGCAGCCTGCCATCGCCGCGCAGACCCGTGCTGTCCAGTGCGTCCAGCACCAGGTCAGGGGTGAGTGTGGCGTAGGGCGTATCGGGTGCGGCTTTTTTCTTCATTGCAGCATTGTATGTGTTGCAGTGGACGCGCCCAAACAATTGTTGCTTCGAATTTCCGGAGCGAAGGAATCGACATTCCGTCCGCCGGCGGTCGACGGGCAATATAATCGGGCCTTAACCCAAAAACGATCAAACGGACCACAGACCATGCCACTTTCCCCCTTTCTCGATACTTCGCCGGTCGTCGGCGAGCGCGTCCTGGTGCACAGTTCCGCCCAGGTCATCGGCGATGTGATGCTGGGCGACGACTGCTCGATCTGGTGCAATGTGGTCATTCGTGGCGATGTGCACAGCATACGGGTCGGCCGCGGCACCAACATCCAGGATCTGACAATGTGCCACGTCGGGCACCGCATGCCGCAAAAGCCCGACGGATCGCCGATGCGGATCGGGGATTACGTCACGGTGGGGCACTCGGTTATTCTGCATGGCTGCACCATTGGCAATGAATGCCTTATCGGCATGGGCGCCATCGTCATGGATGATGTGATCATTCCTGATCGTGTCATGGTGGGGGCGGGCAGCCTGGTACCGGCGGGCAAGGTGTTGCAGTCGGGGATGCTGTATGTCGGCCGCCCGGTCAAGGCGGTGCGGGCGCTGACGCCGGAGGAAATCACCGGGCTGCGTTATTCGGCCGATCACTACATACACAACAAGGACAACCACCTGAAGAGCGGTATTGCGCCGGGCTGATCGCAGCCCCGCAGGTTACTGCTTCGCGGGGCTTGTCCGCACTCAGGATGCGCCGAAGTAGACTTCAGCATTCCTGCACAGCACTTTTTCCAGTACCTGCTCAGTGTAACCCTGCGCATGCCAGTCGGCGATGACCTTCTCGTAACGCAGCACCGGGAAGTCGCAGCCGAACATGATGCGGTCCTGCATGCGTCCGGCGATTTCCTTTTTCAGGGCGGGGGTGAATTGCTTGGGGCCCCAGCCGTGTAATTCATAACTCACGTTGGATTTATGCAGCATGAGCGCGATGACCTCGTCCTGCCATGGCCAGCCGGGGCGTGCCGCGAGAATCCTGAGTTGCGGAAAGCGCGCGGCGACGCGGTCGATATGACGAGGATGTCCGTCATCCAGCACGATACCCTTGCCACCGGGCAGACCCTGGCCGATGCCGGTGAGGCCGCACAGGATCATGACCGGGACGCCGGCATCGATGGAGGCTTTGTAGAAAGGGTCCCATTCGGGGTCGCACGCCGGCACGCCAGTGACCTGGCCATTCACGCACAGACCGACGAAGCCGGCCTTCTGGTCAATGCAGCGCTGAAATTCCTGAACCGCCGCCTTGCCGTGTCGGCGCGGATCGAATTGCAGCCACTGGCCGAACATCACGTCATGGTGCTGCTTCTGCACGCCGATGACGTAGTCATGATATTCGCGCATCTCTTCCAGCGGCAGTTCCTTGATCCAGGAGATGTCCATGATGTTGCGCACATTGTTCTTGCGAAAGTAGTCGGCCTGTTCCTGTTCGGTAAACAACTTGAAGGGTGTGCGCCAGACCTTTTCCTGCTGGGCGCGCTCCACGTCGGTGCGGAACAGATAGCCCTTTTCAGTGGCCCAGTGGGAGTGGCAATCGAATATTTTCATCTGCTGCGTGCCTTTGCGTATGGGTTACTGTTTTTGCAGCGCACCGCGCTGCACGAGTCCTTCGATCGTCGCGACTTCGCGTTGAATGTGCGCGCGCAATTCCTCCGATGTGGAACCGACGGCCTCGACGCCCGTTTGTGCGAGGCGTTCCCTGACGTCCGGCTGGATGGTTGCCCAGCGGGTGTCGGCGTTGATTTTGCTGATGATGTCGGCGGGCGTGCGTGCCGGTGCGACGACCGCGTACCAGCTCGATACACGAAAGTCCGGCAGCGTCTCGGTGATCGGTGGCGCCTCGGGCAACAGAGAGAGTCGCTTCGATCCGGTCACGCCCAGCGCGCGCAGTTTGCCTGACTGGATATGGCTGATCACTGACGCCGGCGGCGTGATGAACATGCTGATGCGTCCGCTCAGAAGGTCGGCAATCAGGTTGGCGATATTGGTGTAGGGAATGAGTGCCACTTGAATGCCGGCGATGCTCTTGATCTGTTCCACGCCGATGTGGCCGGTCGCGCCCAGTGAGGTCGTGCCGTAATTCAGTTTTCCGGGATTGGCCCTGGCGTAGGCGATCAACTCCTGCACCGACTGCACCGGTACAGCGGCGTTGATGGCCAGCACCGCTTCGGCGATACCAGTCAGCGACACAGGCGAAAAGTCCCTGATCGGATCGTAGGCAGGGTTCGGCGCGATGATGGCATTCACGGCCAGCGATGAGGTCGGAAAGTACAGCGTGTAGCCATCCGCCGTGGACTTGGCGGCGACTTCGGTGCCGATATTGCCATTGGCACCTGCGCGATTTTCGATTACGACAGCCTGGTTCCATCTTTCGGAGAGTTTTTGCGCAATGACCCGCGCCACCACATCGCTCTGTCCACCAGTGCCGAATGCCACAATGCCGCGCACGGGCTTGGCCGGATAGGTCTGGCCCAATGAGTTTGTGGGCAACGTGCCAGCAAATGCGGCAACAGCCAGCGTGAGTACGGATGCCACCTTCTTTGGCGGGTGCATTGGAAATCCTCCGTTCGAATACTTGATGGTGGCAGCATTCATCTGCTGCAATTCGCACTGAAGCCGTGCAGGATTGCATTTATACTCGTTTTGTCTGCCGGCGACCACATTGGTTGAGCCAGTTGCAGGCCCCGCAATAGTCGATAGTTGACAATAATAAGGAGATGCAATGAAAGACAACGCTGAGCGTCGCGCCAGGGCGCTGCGCACCTACAAGATAATGGGATGGGGTGAAAATTCCATCGTCAAGCAGATCGATGAGGAGTTGTGGGAGATTCTCACCGATGTCATGTTCGGCGACATCTGGTCGCGTCCGGGACTGAGTCTGCGTGACCGTGAACTCGTCACGCTCGGCGTGCTGATTGCCGACAAGGCTGAAGGGATGAAGCTGCATATGCGCAATGCGCATCATCTGGGCATTACCGCCGACGAGATTCGTGAAGTGGTGTTCCAGGTCATGTATTACGCCGGGCAGTCCAAGGGGCTGTACGCGATGCGGCGTCTCAAGGAAGTCATGGCTGAGCCGGAAAGCAAGCTGAAATTCAAACGCGCCGCGTCTAAGACACCTTTGGCAAAAACGCCTGCGGCCAAGAAGTCCGCGACCAAGAAGTCCGCGACCAAGAAGTCCGCGGCCAAGAAGAAGTGACGACCTCGCGTTCCGCGATGGATGAACTGCGCAGCGAACTGCCGCTCTATCGCAATGCGATCGACTGGGAGGCGCATGCCAGGGATTATCGGATGCCCGATGTTTTCGCCAAAACGGTCTATCTATGGCCGCGCGAGCGCATCCGGGAATTGCAGAATGAACGCTTCCTCAAATTGATGGAAGTGGGCTGGCGCAATCCGTTTTATCGCGAGCGCTGGACAGCGGCGGGTGTGCAGCCTGGTGATGTCAAAAGCCTGGACGATATCGTCAAGCTCCCGACCTACACTTCCGATGATGTCAAAGACAGCCTGCAGAACAATCCGCCCTATGGCGACTTTCACGGCGTCGATGCCACTGCCATGGCGAGGACGCCGTTCAAGCTGCAGACCAGTGGTGGTACTACGGGAACGCCGCGCGGTACGCTGATCGAACCCCTTGCCTGGGAGACACAAGCACTCAGCGGTGCGCGAGCAATGTATATCCAGGGCGCTCGGCCCGGTGACGTGATGCAGATTCCCATGACCTGTTCCCTGGCAAACGCGCCCTGGCTTGCCTACAAGGCCTGCCATGATTATCTGGGCGTGCTGCCGTTGACCACCGGGAGCGGCATTGTCACCTCCAGCCGGCAGCAACTGGAGATCGCTTTTCTTTATGGCGCCAATCTTTGGACCAGCTTTCCGGAATACCTGGTGCGTCTGACCGAGGTTTGTCGCGAGGAACTGGGTCGCGATGTGCGCGAGCTGAAGACCAAGTTCCTGCGCACCTATCTGGGTCCCGATATTGAAGGCACGCTGCGGCGCGATCTGGAAGAGCGCTGGGGCTGCCCGGTTTATGACACCTATGGCACGCATGAAATCGGCACAGGTGGTTTTGAATGTCCCCATCAGAACGGGCTGCATCTGATGGAAGACTGCGTGTATCTCGAAGTGGTCGACGTCGATACGGGCAAGCCGGTGGCGGCAGGCGAACGCGGTAACCTGGTCGCCACGGTGTTCTTTCGCACACGGCCGCCGGTGATTCGCTACAACCTGCGCGACCTGGCTCGATTGATGAAAGAGGAGCGCTGTGACTGCGGCAGCCATTTCCGGCGCATGGATCATTTCCTCGGACGCAGCGATGCGATGGTCAAGCTGCGCGGCGTCAATCTCTATCCCATGGGTTGTCTTGCCGCGATAAAAAGCGACGAGCGCACGACGGGTGAATGGGTGTGCATCGTGGATCGGGTGGAGGCGGGTGGTGCACCGCGCGACGAGATGGAGGTTCGCGTCGAAGTCAGGCGCTCTGTGGCGACGCGTGCCGGCCTGCAGGGCAAGCTCGAGCGACGCCTGAAGGATGATCTTGGCGTGTCAGTGCAGGTCACGCTGGTGGATGAAGGCAGCCTGGACGAGCTGGCCAACACCGGTGGGCGCGAAGGCAAGGCAAGAAGGCTGATCGACAAAAGGCCGGCGTTTCAGGCTGGGAAGACGTGATGCGATTCGGAACGAGGCGGCAACTCCTTACTTCGATGTGAACATGAAGAAAGAGGTTTTAATCAAAGGTCGTGGTCTGTGTACGGATGGTTTCATCTTCCGTACACAGACCACGACCCACACGGACGGAATTATCGTCCGTGCCAGGGTTTGCCAAGCGCGTATAGCAACCACTCGCGCGCTGCGCTTGCGTTCCTTGGCATTTGTGCACGGATACAAATCATCCGTACACAAATGGCGAGGCCTGTTCCGGAATTGCTGAAGTGATTTTGATAATGCAGGAGGCTTTGAATGCGGGTATTTGACTGTCATTCCCATTGGGCCACCAAGAAGGCCCACATCTGGCGGACGGAGGCGGAGCTGGCTCGCCAGGAGAGCATCTGGAAGACCAAGGGCCGCCATTATGCCGAGCATGAGATGATGGATTACATGCGCCAGTACAACGTACGCGTGATTCTTGACCTGGCGTTCGTCAAGCAGCTGCCCATCGAGGAAATTCGTGGCTACCACGACTATACCTACAAGGTTGCGCGCGAAAATCGTGACGTGATCTTCGGGCACTGGCTGCAGTTCGATCCGCGCCGGCGCGATGAATCGCTCAATGAGTTCAGGCGCAGCCTGGACGCCGATGGCGGCTTTGTTGGTTTCGGCATTTCGGGGCAGGGTGTCGGTGTCCCGGCGAGCGACCCCATGTGGTTTCCGTTCTATGAACTGGCGATCGAGTCGAAAACGCCGGTCATGATCATGACCGGGCTGACTGGTATCGGCCAGGGCACCCCGGGGGGGTACGGCCTGGTTCTGGATGATGGCCATCCCCGCCATGTGGACATTGCTGCGGCGCGCTATCCGGAACTGCGCATACTCGCGGCACGCCCGGCCTATCCCTGGCAGGACGAGTTGATCGCAGTGCTGCTGCACAAGGCCAATGTCAGTTGCGAGTTGCACGGTTGGGGTCCGCGCCAGTTGGCACCGGACCTGAAGCGCGAGATTTCCCGGCGCATGCAGGATCGCGTCATGATTGGATGTGATTTTCCGGTGCTGGAATATCCGAAGATCATTTCTGACTGGAAATCGCTGGGATACACCGAAGAGGTGCTGGAAAAAATCATGTATCGCAATGCCGAGGCTTACTTTATGGGTAAGGTCGCGGCTTGATGGTGCTACCGGGTGAGCAAAGTATTGATATCCCTAGTTGAACACTCGCGGCATTTCTTGATTTACATCAAGAGGTGGCGCTCACGCAGCGTGTACGGTGACTGGCAAAATGGTTGTCTCGCCATGTAGTCGTGCCACTATGTCGCGAGACTGCTCCGGGCCGACATTGAAAGACCTGCCGGTATCAACATCAAACCTGAGGTATTTCACAATGGACAAACTCCTGTCACCAGCCGAACACGCACTGCGCGAAGCGGCACGCGAATATCACCGCACACCGACGCAGGGCAAGATCTCGGTGGCGCCCACCAAGGCCCTGTCCAATCAGCGCGACCTGTCGCTCGCCTATTCTCCGGGAGTGGCCTATCCGTGCCTGGACATCGAGGCTGATCCGTCGCTGGCCACCGAATATACCTCGCGCGGCAATCTGGTCGGTGTGATCACCAACGGGACCGCGGTGCTGGGGCTGGGTGACATCGGGCCGCTGGCGGCCAAACCGGTGATGGAAGGCAAGGCCTGCCTGTTCAAGAAATTTGCCGGAATCGACGTATTCGACATCGAGCTGGCCGAGCGCGATCCGGATAAATTGGTGGACATGATTGCCGCAATGGAGCCGACGCTGGGCGGCATCAATCTGGAGGACATCAAGGCACCGGAATGTTTCTATATTGAAAAAAAGCTCCGCGATCGCATGAACATTCCCGTGTTTCATGATGACCAGCATGGGACCGCGATCATTTCTTCGGCCGCCTTGCTCAACGGGCTGGAATTGGTTGGAAAACGTATTGAAGAGGTCAAGGTGGCTGTTTCCGGCGCGGGCGCCGCGGCGCTGGCCTGTCTGGACGTTATGGTGGGACTGGGCGTGCGTCGGGAAAACATCTACGCTTGCGATTCCAAGGGCGTCATTTACGTCGGACGCCCGGGCGGATTTGACGAATCCAAGCAACGGGTGGCACAGGACACCAGTGCGCGCACGCTGGCCGACATCGTCAAGGATGCCGACGTTTTTCTAGGCTGCTCGACTGCCGGTGTGCTGACGGCAGATATGGTCAAGACCATGGCCAGGGCGCCGATCATTCTGGCACTGGCCAATCCGGAACCCGAGATCCGGCCGGAACTGGCCAAGGCGGCGCGGCCCGATTGCATCATTGCAACCGGACGTTCGGACTATCCGAACCAGGTCAACAATGTGCTGTGTTTTCCCTATATCTTTCGTGGCGCGCTGGACTGTGGCGCGACCAAGATCACCGAATCAATGAAACTGGCCTGCGTGCGCCAGATCGCGGATCTGGCCAAGGCGGACATCAGCGAGGAAGTGGCGCATGCCTACGCTGGCAAGGAACTGGTGTTCGGCATCGATTATCTGATTCCCACGCCTTTTGATTCTCGCCTGATCCTGCGTATCGCACCGGCGGTGGCCAAGGCAGCGGAAGAGTCCGGTGTGGCAACGCGTCCGATCAAGGACATGGACGCTTATCGCCAACAGCTGTCGCGTTTTGTGTACCAGACCAGCATGTTCATGCGACCGGTGTTTACCGCCGCCAAGGCCGTTCCCATCGCTGCCAAGCGTGTGGCCTACGCCGAAGGCGAAGACGAGCGTGTGTTGCGCGCGGTGCAGGTGGTAGTCGACGAAGGGCTGGCGCATCCGATCCTGATCGGGCGCCCGGCCGTGATTCAGGCGCGCCTGGCCAAGGCGGGCCTGAGGATCAGGCTGGGGGTTGACGTCGAAAACGTCAACCCCGATGATGACCCGAGGTTCCGCCAATACTGGGAAACCTTCCACCGCCTGATGGGGCGTCGCGGCGTATCAGTGGAGGCCGCCAAGGCTGCGGTGCGCCGCTCCAATACGACCATCGCATCGCTGATGGTCAAACTGGGTGACGCGGATGCATTGTTGTGTGGCGTGGTGGGCGATTTCGACAGTCATCTGGAGCATGTTCGCGATGTGATCGGTGTAAAGAAAGGCGCCAGCGGATTCGCGACGCTCAACGCGCTGATGCTGGACAAGCGCAGCCTGTTCATTGCGGATACCTTTGTCAACGAAGATCCGGACGCGCAGCATCTGGCCAGCATTGCGGTGATGGCGGCAGATGAAGTCAGACGTTTCGGCTTGCCGCCCAAAGTTGCATTCCTGTCGCACTCCAATTACGGCTCATCCAATCGCCGCTCCGCAGTGAAAATGCGGCTGGCACACGAATTGTTCTGCCAGATGGCGCCGGACGTGGAATGCGATGGCGAACTGCAGGGCGACACGGCGTTGTCGGAAGAAATGCGCCTGGCGACCTTGCTCGATGGAAAACTGCATGGCGAGGCCAATGTGCTGATCTGCCCGAATCTGGACGCAGCGAACATTCTCTTCAATGTGCTCAAGATCACCGCCGGACATGGTGTGACGGTAGGCCCGATATTACTGGGCGCGGATGCAGCAGCCCATGTGCTGACGCCTTCTTCCAGCGTCAGGCGCGTGGTCAATATGACGGCATTGGCAGTGGCCAGTGCGGCCAGCAGGACTGAGTAATCCGGCACCAGCTTGCTGCAATTTTCCGCAGCAGCGCGCTGATACAGAACTCTAATAAACAGCGGAAACCGGCGACAATCAGCGCACTACACTAAGCCGGACCAGGCGCCTTCCTTGCTGCGGTCGATCGGCGGCAGGCCGAGGACGGCGCGGATGCTGTCGGTAAAACTGTCCACGGCGATCGGTTTGGTGATGTAACCATCAGCGCCCAGAGCGAGTGCACGAATAATGGATTCCTTGGACGTCTCGGCGCTGGCAACGATGACCGGCGTGCTGCCCAGTCGTGGGTGTGCCGACAGCCAATGCAGCAGGTTGAAGCCACCGACGTCGGGCAGGTTCAGATCAAGCACGATGAGGTCGGGTTTCGGTCCGTTTTCCACCGCTTCCTCGACTTCCCGACGATTGCTCGCAGTTCCGGCGCGACAATGCAGCATCGCGAGTAACTGCGTATACATTCTTGCCAGTATGGGATCGTCTTCGATGGCGAGCACGAAATAGGATTGGCCATCCGCGGGCGGTACTTTCTGCGCCGCTTGGCGTGCAATGCTCACGTAGAAGCCGCGGCGGGTCAGTTCGGCCTTGACCTTGTCCGCCTGCGCCGTGGCCGACTGCTGTTCAGCCAGACTGGGGCTCAGGCTCATGTCCGCGGAATAAAAGTCGATGGATTCATCGTCAGTGCCCCTGTCGCTTGAGGCAATGTAGCCCTGTTTGCAAAGGGCTTGCGCCAGCGCGAGCATGCCCGGCTCTGACGACTCCGGAATCAGCGGCATGATTTCACGCAGACTCATCGGCTTTGACAGGAGCACCAGCGCGCGTAATTCGATCGCGCCCAGTCTGGTTGATGCCCCCGAGAGCTGAATGTTGCCCCGTTTTGTCACGCTGAAGACCTGGTCGAGTTCGATTTTCACCTGCAAACCCCTCACAATCCTGAAGCACACGCAAACGCACGCGCCGGACCCACTAATACAGCGCTGAATTCAATAATTAATGATAACCATATTATCGTCGTCCGGGAAGCCAGTGCGGGTGCCGGTTATTCTTCGTCGATTCCCAGTGCGACCAGGAATCGCGACACCATGTTGTAGCTGGCAATCACGCCGACGATCTCGGCGATCTGCTGGTTGCCAGGCAGGACCGCTTTGATGGCGGCGAAGGTGGCGTCACTGACTTTGACATTGCGCGTCATTTCCACGGTCAGCTGAATGGCGGCGCGCTCCGAGGCATCAAACAGGCCGGCGGGCAGCGAGCTGACATCGGTGCCGGAGTTTGCCAGCAGACTCAGGGCCTGCAACTGTGCCTCGCTTGCGCCGGCGGCAGCCAGCAGCGGCTTGTGGTGCTTCCATTCGTAGTCGGCGCCATTCAGTATGGCCACGACGCAGATGGCCAGTTCGCGCAACTTCGCCGACAGTGTCAGTGCCGTTCGGACTTCCAGCAGATGCGCGTTCCAGCCCCTGGCAAATGGTGGGCTGTTCAGCAGCATGCGGTCCAGTTCGAGCAGCGTGCCGCCGCGGCGATTGCGAATGGCGGAGACGAGTTCACGGGGTTCGGTCAGGTCCTGCGGCAGGTAGGGGATGCGTGGCATGGGCGTGCTCTCTGGTGATTGCGATGGAAATCAATGTGATGGCGGGTGCTGCCTTGAAAGCTACCAATAGCGCAGTGTGCCGCGAAACAGGTCGCTCAAATCGGTGCGTGTGACTTCCCGCGCCGCATTCGTGATCAGGCGCTGCTGGGCCCAGGCGCCTGCAGTGAGTGCATCAACATCGGCTTCGCCGTAACCCACAGCGCTGGTGCCGTTGGGAATGCCGGCGGCTTTCATCATGCTGATGAGCTGGCGTGCCAGGACTTCTCCGGCGTCTTCGAGCGCCGCGTCGCGCACGTCAGCGCCCAGGCACTGCGCGCCATGCAGATGACGTTCCGGGCAGGCCGGGGCATTGAAGCGAAATACCGCCGGCGCGTTGACGATCACCGACATGCCGTGCGGCACCATGGGTTCGTGCTGCGGATAGCCCTCGGCGCGGAAATTGCGCACCAGGCCGGCCACCGAATAGGACATGCCATGCGGTACGTGGCAGCCGGCATTGCCAAAGGCGATGCCGGCAAGCGTTGCGGCATACATCATGTTGTCGCGCGCCTCGTGGTCACTGGCGTCGCTGACGGCGCGCTGCAAATATTGGCCAAGCAGTTTCAGGGCGGCTTCACAGCCCAAGTCGCTCCACGGATTGGCGCCCTGTCCGGACGGGCGCAGCGTCGGGTTGGCAGGGCGCGCGCGTCGGGTATAGGGCCGCGCAGTGTAGGACTCCAGCGCATGCGAGAGCACATCAAAGCCGCTGGAGGCGACGACATTTCTGGGCAATGAATACGTGGTGAGCGGGTCGATCAGCGCCATGGAAGGCTTCAGGCGTTTGGATACGATGCCGGTCTTCACCTGCATGCTGAGCAGATCAAAGATGGCAATGCCGGTGCATTCCGAACCGGTGCCACAGGTCGTAGGGCAGGCGATGTGCGGTTGCAGGGGGCCGGGCACCGCGCGACCCGCGCCAATGGGTGCATTGACGTAATCCAGAAATGGCGCCGGGTGGCTGGCGTAGAGGCTGGCCGCCTTGCAGGTGTCAATGACCGAACCGCCGCCGACTGACACGTAGCCGTTGAATCCGCCTTCAGCGGCAAACCGTGCTGCAGCCAGAAAGGACTGATCGGTTGGCTCGACCTTCACTTCGTCATAAAGAACGACATCAATGCCAGCAGCCTTCAGTGATGCGCTGACCTGGGCAACGCAGGGCAGGGCGGTCAGACGCTTGTCCGTGAACAGCGCCACTCGCGTCATCCCCAGCCCCTGGGCATGCGAGCCTGCTTCGGTCAGTACGCCGGAACCGAAGGTGATGCTGGAGATATCAACCGAGAATGCGTTGTCGCCATTCTCGGTGGGTGCATAGTAATGATGGCAGCAGGACATGCGCCGGCAATTCCGCGTGTCGCGAGGTGACGGGCCAGGGGTCAGGGTGCTTTGGGTTCGTCCCCGGGGGCCTGCGGGGCGGCTTGACCTTCGCTTGAATTGACTTCAGGAGTTGCCCCGGCGTTTTCATCGGTATTGACCTCGCCATCTTCCTTGGCACCGACTTTCTTCAGCCGCTTTTCTTCCTTTTTCTGCTTCTTGGCGAGTTCTTTCTGGCGCTTCTGGAATGAGTAATTGGGTTTGGCCATGAATGTCCTAAATATCCTTATAAAGTTGCATAACGATCATTATTTCGTCGTCAGATACCCCGAGGGTAAGGCAATTCCGGTCAGAATGCACCACAATGTCCGAATCAGTCCTCCGCAACCGCTTTATATTCGAAGCGTTTCACTTTTTCCATGTTGGTCCCTTCAATGCGGATCAGGCGTGTCGGGCCGTCGCGTCGGGGTGAGTGCAGATCGCCTTCGTTGTACAGGCGCAGCATGCCCGGTTTGAGCGTGTAGGTTCGGCTGGAGCGCACCTTGCCGGGTTTGTCGGCGCTGGCCGGCTCGATCTTTTCCCAGTCCGTCATGTGGGTTTCCCCGCGCCCCTGGCCATAGATTGCCCAGGAGTGGGCATGGTCGTGTGGCTGGCTGGCCTTGGGGCCATGGTAGACATGGGCAAGTATGCAGAAGCCCAGTTCCGGATCCTCATACAACATGTGGCGCTCGGCGGTGTCATCGCGCAGGTGCGCGGCGATGAAGTTGTCGTCCTTGAGCACGTCGGCCAATAGCGCGCAGATTTGCCGGCGGCCTTTCGGACCGGGGTCGGCCTTCAAGGCATCATGGCAGGCATTGGCGAATTGCTGGAGAGGGCTGGTCGCGGCAGAAGTCATGGCGGATCCTTCCGTGGAATGTGTGGCCAGCCGGATTCTGGCACACATTCGCTCCGCAAGAGACTGGCCCGGGTGGGCGATCCGGTGTTGATTCCGGAAGCGGAACTATCCTACGCGCTCGGCACAAACTCCGGATCGTCCTGGTGGTCGCGCTCGAACTTGATGAAACTGTAATAGCCGCAGGTATTGCCATTGGGATAGGATCGGCAAACGTGCGGACGCGCCTTGTAGACGGTGCAGCGGCGTTCCTCCTGGTCGAAGAACACGCACATCGACTTGTAGATGTGATCCTTGCGATGGCGCAGCACCTGATAGCCGTCGGGAACGATCTTGAGATAACGCTGGCTGAAAGCCGCTTCCGGCATATCGAAATGCTTGGCCAGGCGCCGCGCATCGTTGGCGGTGACTTCGATGTGGTCGTAGCTGCAGCAATAGCCGGGGCATTTGGAACAGTCGTAACGGGGCATGAGTTTGGCTTGCGATGTAATGGACAGGCGCGTTTATAGCAGACCTGTCACCGGCTGAATACCCCGTGAGCACAAATGGTGCACGCCGTGGATGCAATGAACGGTAGCATTGGGGGGGGGCGGCGGCTCAGACGTCCGTTTTTTTGCCGAGATGCGTTTGTTCATCGAGGCTCGATTTCACCGGGGGCCGGTTCTGAATCATCGCCCCCTCAAACTTGATAAGCCTGGTCTGATGGAAGACAAAAAACGTACTCACTATCTGCTGCCCTATGTGTTGCTGACCCTGTCCAGTCTGTTCTGGGCAGGCAACTGGGTGACCGGACGGGCGTTGCGCGATGCATTTGGTCCGTTGGCCTTGTCATTCTGGCGTTGGTTCATTGCGGCGGCGGTGCTCGCGCCTTTTGTGTGGCCGGCAGCGCGGGCGCAGTGGCCGGTCATTCGCCGGCATTGGAAGCCGGTGGCGACACTTTCGTTGTGCAGCGTCGTGTTGTTTCAATCCTTCGTCTATGTCGGGCTGCGCTCCACCACGGCCATCAACGCAGTGTTGCTGAACTCCTGCATTCCGCTGGCGATCATGGGTTGCGCCTGGGTCGTCGATCGCGAACGCGCCACGCTGCGGCAGATGTTGGGCATGGCCTTGTCGTTTGCCGGGATACTGGTGATCGTGGCTCGCGGCGATGTGGCCCGACTGGCCGATATCGGCTTCAACAGCGGCGATTTTTGGATTCTCGCGGCCATGCCGGTGTGGGCCATGTACTCGGTTCTGCTCAAGCGAAAACCGGCGGAGTTGAGCGGCATGACGCTGGTATTCATTTTGTCAGTGATGGGGCTGTTCGTTCTGGCGCCGGCCTATGTCGTGGAGATGCTGTGGATTCCACAGCGCGTGCCGGCATTGGAGGCGGTAGCCGGCGTGGTCTACATCGGTTTGTTCGCGTCGGTGGCGGCACTGGCCTGCTGGAATGCCGGCGTGGCCAGGGTGGGAGCCAACATTGCGGGATTCACGGTGCACTTGCTGCCGTTGTTCGGCACGCTGCTCGCCATTTTCTTCCTGGGCGAGTCGCTGCATATGTTTCACGTCGTGGGCTTTGCCGGCATTCTTGCCGGCGTGGCACTGGCGACGCTGTCCAGGCGAAAAAATGGCGGATAGGTATTGATATTATTTATTCGCTATTATCTATACTTAATTGGTCTGAGTATCTATTTCGATAATAATAGAAATTATCGACAGTGATGGCCTGGAGCGGCGATTGCCACCACCTCATTCGCTCAGCTTCAGTCCGGTGGCCTTGAGTACCGTGCCCGTTTTATCCAGGCCGGCCAGGATGGTGGCGCGGAATTGCTCCGGCGTACTGGTCATCGGGTCCGAGCCGTTCTTCAGCAGCGCCGCCTGAATCTCCGGCAGGTTGATGACCCGGGTGATGCCCTGGTTGAGCGCATTTACCAGTGATGCCGGCATATTGCCCGGGCCGACGATGCCGAACCAGCCGGCGTAGTCGTAGCCCGGCAGGCCGGCTTCATTGAGCGTGATGAATTCCGGTGCCGAGGGCACGCGGCCGCTCGAGGTCACGCCGATCAGCTTGATCTTGCCGCTCCTGACATGCGGAGTCAGCGCCGTCACGCTGCCGATGAGCACCGGCAGGCGACCGGCCAGCGTGTCGATGATGGCCTGGCCGGTGCCCTTGTAGGGAATGACGGTCATCTTGAAGCCGGCGATGTGCTGCATCAACTCGCCGTTGAGATGGGGCGAGGAGCCGATGCCCGGCACGCCGTAACTGAGTTCGCCCGGATGCGCCTTGGCGTAGGCGATCAATTCCTTGAGGTTGCCGTAAGCCTGGCCCGTCGCCGCGCCGACCGCCAGCGTAGACAGGGTCATGGGGCTGATGGGGGTGAGTGCCTTGCGCACATCCCAGGTCACCGGGGCGGCGAAGGCGGCATTGATGTAGCTGCTGCTGGAGGAGACCAGCAGTGTGTAGCCGTCCGCTGGCGCCTTCATCGTGATTTCCATGGCGAGTATGCCGCCAACGCCCGTGGCGATGTTCTCGGAATTGAAAGGTGTGCTCCATTGTTCGCCCAGCTTGCCGAATATCAGTCGGCCGAGGAAATCGGCGCCGCCGCCCGGCGTGGAACTGATGATGACGCGCACCGGCTTGGCCGGATAGTTGCCCGGCAGGCCCGATGGCTTCTGCTGTGCCTGCGCCAGGGCCGCGAAGCCAACGCAAGCGGCGAGGGCGGCGGACACGAACAGCCTCCTGGCGGACTGGGGAATGCATGCGGTCATTTCATTCTCCTCGATGAAGCGCCGGCAGGCGCGAGCGCGATTGTGTCGCGCCCGGACCGACTCGTCGAGAATTTTTCAGCCGCCTGGACAGTAAAGTGATGCTGTCAGTGATACTAATACTTGCGAAATCAATTACTAAAATATAGCAAATATTTTAAAACGATCATAATGTCAATTGGTCGAATTGGTCGTTATCGGAACGCCCACGCATCCATGGCCAGTGCCTGCAGTGCGATTTCCTGATACAGCAGTTCAGGCTGAAAGCCCTGTCCTGCTGCGCCCAGTGCGACGAACAGCGGCAGGAAATGTTCTTCGCTCGGATGTGCGCGCGCCGCATGCGGTGCGAGACGCCGGTAATCGGTCAGCGCATCGGTGTCTTTGGCGCGGATGCGTTCGCCCACCCAGTGTTGGAACTCGGCGACGTAGGCATACGGCTGGCCGTGCGCGCCCGAGCGCATCGCGGCAAAGCCTTCGCGCAGGTTGTGCGTCATGTGGCCGGAGCCGATGATGAGTATGCCTTCGTCAGCGAGCGGGGCCAGCGCCTGTCCCAGCGCGAGATGGTGTTTCGCGCCGAGTCCGGTCTGGACCGACAGCTGCACCACCGGCACGTCCGCGTCCGGGTACATATGCAGCAATGGTGTCCACGCGCCGTGGTCCAGGCCGCGCGTGCCGTCGATACCTGCGCATTGCTGCTGCGCCTTCAGCAGATCGCGCACGCGCCGCGCCAGTTCGGGTGAACCCGGTGCGTTGTAGCGGATGCGATAGAGCTCCTCGGGAAAGCCGGAGAAGTCGTGAATGGTTTCCGGCTTCTCCGCACCGGTCAGCATGGGAATCTCGGTTTCCCAGTGTGCCGAAGCCATGAGTATGGCTTTCGGCCGCGGCAGCGCATCGGCAAACTATTTCCATGCCACGCCGGCACCGTCGGCATCGAGCGCGGTCATCGGCGAGCCGTGTGAGACGAAGACGGTGGGCAGGTGCTTCATTGCAATTTCCTCTTGTGTGGTGATGCTGTGGGTTACTTGATCAGGCCCTCGGCCTTGAGCGCTTCCTGTACCTTCGGCCGGGCTTCGACGCGGGAGAAATACCCCTTTAATTCCGGATATTTTTCGAAGTCGATTTTGAAGTACATCGCCCAGCGCAACAGCGTGAACAGGTAAGCGTCGGCGACGGTGAACTGCTGTCCCATCAGGTAAGACTTGCCCTTGAGCTGGGCGTCGATCCAGGTCAGGCGCTTGTCGATCAACGCCAGCACCGTGGTCTTCCAGTCAGCTGGCATGGCCGGATTGAACATCGAGCCCACCGACTTGTGGATTTCGGTGCTGAGAAAATTCAGCCACTCCTGCAATTGCAGGCGCTCCATGCTGCCAGCGGCGGGTGCGAGCCCCGAGCCCGGCTTCTGGTCGGCGAGGTATTGCACGATGGCAGGGCCTTCGGTGAGGAGCAGGCCGTTGTCCAATTGCAGTGCCGGCACATAGCCCTTGCTGTTAATGGACGTAAAGTCAGCGCCGGTCTCGGTCTTCTTGGCGCGCAGATCGACTTTCTCCAGTTCGGCCGTGATGCCGGCCTCAAGCAGAACAATGTGGGGTGACAGCGAGCAGGCGCCGGGTGCGTAATAAAGTTTCATGTCGATTTCCTGTTTTTGAGTGGGGATGGAGTCATCATTATGAAATAGTTTTCAGGCAGCTTGCATCATGCGCTGGCGTGCCGGCCCGCTGCTGAAGATATTGGCGAGGGCGAACTTGCCGTCACCCAGCAGTGCCTGAGCCATGGCCGTGGTGGCGAGAAACAGCGGGTACTCCCAGCCGCCGCCCGGGCTGGTGAACAGCCAGCCATTGCCGGCATGCACCGACAAGGCGCCCAGCAGCACCGGCACCAGCGCCGCCGATACCCAGCGCGAATACACGCCCAGCAGGATCAGCACGCCGCCGGCCAGTTCAGCCGTGATGACGGCGTAGGCGAGCGGCCCGGGCAGGCCGATGGATTCAAAGAATTTCACCGTGCCGGCCGGTGTGAACACCATTACTTTCAATAGTCCGTGGGCGATGAACATCACGCCCAGTGAAACGCGCAGCACGAAGGCTGCATACGGTGCTGTGTTGCTGTCAATGCTGTGTTCTTTGCTCATGTTTGCTCTCCGAATCAGGTTGGGTTGCGCCCATGTGGCGTAACCATGGGGCGTATTGTGATAGTTGTCCAATGAAGGATAAACAGGTTAAATGGCAATACATTGTTGCGAGAAATGGGATAAATAATCATGGACCGTCTGACTGCAATGCAGGTCTTCGTGCAGGTCGTGGAACTGGGCAGTTTTGCCAAGGCATCGGAGCGTCTTGGCATTTCAACCTCGGCTTGCTCGCGCCAGGTCTCCGATCTGGAGGCGCATCTGGGGACGCGACTGCTCAACCGCACCACGCGCAAGCTCAGCCTTACCGAAACCGGGCAGGCCTTTTTCGAGCGCTCGTTGCAATTGCTGTCGGACTTTGAGGAGGCCGAGCAGTTGGCATCGCAGAGCGGCAGCGTGTTGCGCGGTACGCTCAGACTGACCTGCCCGGTGAACTTTGGCGCGCGCCATGTGGCGCCGGCCGTGGCCGAATTCATGGTGCTGCATCCGCAAGTGAAGTTTGATATGTCGGTATCGGACCGTGTCGTCGATCTGGTCGAGGATGGCTATGATCTGGCGGTGCGCGTAGGGCAGCCTGGCTCAGCCAATCTGGTGGCGCGCAAACTGGGGCAGACGCAAACGCTGCTATGCGCCTCGCCCGGCTATATTGCCCGCCACGGCCTGCCCAAATCGCCACAGGATCTGTTGCGCCACAACTGCTTCATCTACACCAATGTGCCGCGTCCCGGGCAATGGCGCTTTACCGATCGGCATGGCAAGGAAGAGGTCGTGCGAATCGCGGGCGCGGTACGCACCAATAGCGGCGACATGCTGGCGGCCATTGCGGTGCGCGATGGTGGCATCGTCTATGAGCCTGACTTCATTGTGGATGGCGATATCAGGGCCGGGCGGCTGGTGCAGTTGCTACCTGGATACCAGGGGGGCACGGCGGATATCTGGGCGGTCTATCCCAGCCGTCGCCATCTGTCGGCCAAGGTGAGCGCATTCGTGGATTTCCTGACCGGGAAATTTCAGCCATTGCAGCAGCCGGGACGG
>CANKAJ010000028.1 GCA_947479645.1 Betaproteobacteria bacterium
TCCGGCCGAACGAAACATCTGATTATGTGCGAAATGCTAAATCGTGTCAACGGGATAAGTGCCACGGCTTTAAGCCACGCCTACATCATCCCGCCAACCAATAAAGAAACTTGGGGTGTGTGGATTATATTCTGAAACGGCCGCGATTATATTCTGAAAAATGGTGGGGAAATTACTTAAAATACAATTATATATTCTATTGTAAGTACATACTTACTCAAAATATAGCTAGAAGCTTAATTCCGCAAAAGTTTTCCATTGTGTTTGATTATCCTGAATCGCACCAACTTTCAAACAAACAATCCAATCCATTTCATTTTCTTATTAGTCTCCACACCTTTTCTGCGGTAATCGGCATTTCAATATGTTTAACCCCATGCCCAGAAAGCGCATCTAGTACAGCATGCACGACCGCCGGGACCGCCCCGATGGTTCCAATCTCACCGACACCTTTGACCCCGAGCAAATTGGTCTTACAAGGCTCACTCTCATCAAAATAGTTCAACATTGTTCCAAAATCTGCAGCGCGTGGCAGCGCATAGTCATTAAATGAGCCGGTAATAAGCTGGCCGGTTTCTTCGTCATAGACCGCTTGCTCCATCAATGCCTGACCCACACCTTGCGCAATCCCCCCCTGCACCTGCCCTTCCACAATCGTTCGATTGATTATCCGCCCGATATCATCAACACTGTAATGAGCCGCAAGGGACACTTTTCCGGTATCAGGATCAATTTCCACCTCGCAAACCTGGGCGCCATTGGGCCATGAGGCGCCACCGGCCGTTTCAGTGGCGGACACTCGGAACATACCCTCGGGTTGCTTCAGAGCCAGATCAAAAAGACTGACATCGCGGTCCGTGCCCGCGACTCTCAATACCCCGTTGCGATATTCGACATCCTGAGGAGCGGCCTCCAGCAATTCTGCGGCCAGCTCCTTTGCGCGCTTCACCAATTTGCGGCCGGCTGATACCAATGCAGAGCCGCCCACAAAGGCCGAGCGGGACCCGACACTCCCATGCCCAGTGGCCTGATCAGTGTCTCCCTGCACAATGCGGATTCGTGAAATATCAACCTGCAATATCTCGGCAGCCAGCTGAGAAAAACTCGTCTCTGTTCCCTGCCCCATTGCCTGCGTTCCGGTACATACCGTCACCGATCCACCGGCATCGATCCTAATCTCGATGGACTCGGTCGGAACGGCACCGGTCCATTCGATATAAACCGCCAGGCCTCTGCCGCGAAGCAAGCCGCAGCGCCGGGAGTCCTCCTTGCGAACGGCAAACCCGTCCCAATCGGCGAAAGCCAAAACCTGCGTCATCATTTTCTCGAAATTACCGGAATCGTAGGTCTGGCCGATTGCTGTCCGGTAAGGTAGCTCAGACCGCTGCACGAAGTTGCGCCGACGCAGTTCAATCGGATCGAGGTTCATTTCCGCAGCAGCCTGCTGTACCAATCGCTCCATCAGGTAGTTGGCCTCCGGGCGACCGGCGCCACGATAGGCTCCAGTGGCCACGGTATTGGTGAGAACCGCTCGGATGTGATAATCCACCACAGGAATCTTATACACTGAGGTTTGCACTCTTGGCCCAATCAGCAACGGGATAATCAGTGTCGATCCAACAGTTTCGGCACCGATATTGCCCAACGATTGCATACGCAAGGCCAGGAAACTGCCATCACGATCCAGTGCAAGTTGGGCCTTGAAATGCTGGTCACGTCCCATATGCGCCGCCAGAAACTCTTCACTGCGATCTGCCCTCCAGCGCACTGGCCGCCCGAGCTTGCTCGCCGCATAGCAAACCAGAACATCTTCTGGCGAGAGCCCGGTTTTCATTCCAAAACCGCCGCCAATGTCACCAATAACCACGCGAAAATCTTCCGGACTGCGCTTGAATACGTCAGCCAGTAACTGGCGTGCGCCCGTGGGGGTCTGACTTTGCGTATAGAGCGTGGTGCGTTCCCCCTGCCACGATCCGATCGCGCAACGCGGCTCGATGGCATTGATGATCAGACGCTGGTTGTATAACTCAATTTCAGTCACATGCGCGGCCTGCCCGAATGCTGCATTGACCGCAACGGCATCACCTAAATGTACTTCGGCGGCAATATTGCCCGCCGCATCGGTCCACAGCAGCGGCGCATCTGCCTCGACGGCGCGTTTTGCATTGACGACTGCCGGAAGTGGCTCATATTCAATGACCACACGTTCCGCCGCGTCCTGAGCCTGCGCCCGGGTCTGCGCAACTACAGCAACAATTGATTGGCCTACATGAAAA
Organism: Betaproteobacteria bacterium; assembly: GCA_947479645.1. Lineage (GTDB taxonomy): Bacteria > Pseudomonadota > Gammaproteobacteria > Burkholderiales > SG8-39 > CAIYPG01. The sequence continues at coordinate 2,277 of CANKAJ010000028.1, forward strand.
ACCATGCTGTCTGCCAACGGGTAACGTGGTGGAACCACCATGGGTGTTCCATCGGCGCGCTTGAACATCATTGGCACCGGAATCACTCCTACGCCGTCCGCTTTCAATGCTTGCATCGACCATGCCGCAATGACACCAGGAGAGCGCAGCGCCGGTGAAACATCAATGGACACTATGCGTGCATGGGCATGGGGGGAACGTACCACCACAAGCGACGCTTCATTCTCGAAAAATCGGTCGTCACTAAACAGCCCGACACCGGTCAAAAAGCGATCATCCTCAAGACGTTTCTGTGAGCGTGAAGACCCGAAGTGGGCAGACTCAGGATCAAACTGCTGAATGGGTGCGTTCATGGAATTTACGTTTCCTGGATTCATTCTGCTGCAAAAGCCGCTGGCCAGGCAAAATAGTACCAAAGCATCCGACCGGTTAGACGCTGGTGACAGCACGGACGCGCTAAAATGCGGCCTTTTCTGCGGTACTTGTCTCCATGAAGCTTGCCTCCATCAAGAATGATACTCGCGACGGCGCGCTCGCCGTTGTGTCACGGGATCTGAAACATGCGCAGATCGTATACGATATCGCGCCAACGCTACAGGCTGCGCTGGATGACTGGAATTACATCGCCCCGCAACTGCAAAGCCGATATGAGGAATTGAATCGGCAACCCGGATCCAAGGCATTCGAATTCATTCCGGAGCATTGCATGGCACCACTTCCTCGCGCCTACCAGTGGCTGGATGCCAGCGCATACCTGCCCCATGTCGAGCTGCTGCGCCAGGCCCGTGGCGCAGCCCTGGCCTCTGAAAGCAAACGTGATCCCCTGATGTATCAGGGAAACTCGGATTACTTTATCGGCGCCTGCGACCCTATCGAAGCAGCCAGCGTGGACTGGGGCATCGACCTTGAAGCAGAGATCGCAGTGATCCTGGGAGACGTACCCGCTGGCATGAAATATGAAAAGGCAGGTGAAGCGATACGGCTGCTTGCGCTGGTCAATGACATCTCGTTGCGCAACCTGATACCTCCGGAACTGGCCAAGGGCTTCGGCTTTGTGCAGAGCAAGGCGGCAACTGCATTTTCACCTGTTGCCGTAACACCGGACGAGTTGGCTTCCGCATGGGACGGCAAACGGGTATTGCGTCCCATTAGTGTCCAGGTTAATGGCACACGCCTGGGCGAACCGGATTGCGGCCTGGACATGCAATTTGATTTTCCCCACCTGATCGCCCATGCCGCCAAGACACGTCATCTTGGATCGGGAGCCGTCCTCGGATCCGGAACAGTCTCCAACGCAGGGCACACTGCCGGATACGCATGCATTGCCGAACTGCGCGCTATCGATACCCTGAATGAACGTGAACCGACCCCCTATCTCCAGTTCGGCGACCGGATACGCATTGAGATGCACGATGCAGGAGGCCATTCCATCTTTGGCGCGATCGAGCAAGTGGTGGTCCAGCATCCCGTGCCAAGAAAGGCGGTTGACGTTTTGGAACCCGAGGCCGAATGATATTCGGGCAATAGTTCCGTTCACGATCGGATTTAAATTTACCGTGGCCCCGGTGCGCCGCTAAACTGCGGAAATGCTGCGTACACTTTTCCGCAATTTTTTCCCGCACGAGCAATCGCCGGAATCCACTGAATCGGCGATAGCCCGGTCACGGCAATTGCTGGAAGTAAATCAGCCTGAGCAGGCGATTCTTGCCCTTGACCCGATACTGGCACGCGATGCGAACCATGCCGAAGGACGGTTTCTGCGAGGCACAGCCAGACTCGAATTGCAGCGTGCCGACGAAGCAATGGACGACCTGCAGCGCGCGGCCATCCTGGCTCCCAGGGAACCCAAGTATCTTTATAACCTCGCGCTGGCGCATTGGACTCTGGGAGACATGATCAAGGCCAGGGAACTGTGCCACACCATCTCCGGCATGGCTGATTTCCGGCCCGCGCACGTCCTGCTTTCAAACATGCATCTTCGTGGAGAGTTCTACCTGGCAGTTATGCAGCGAATACATGCATACCTGAAACCGGCTACCTACGTCGAAATCGGGGTTTTCCGTGGAGAATCTCTGCAAATCGTCAGGCCTGAAACCATGGTCATTGGCGTAGATCCAGCGCCCCAACTGGAAAAACCGGCCGGCTCCAATCAGCGCATTTTTGAAGAAACCAGCGACGATTTTTTCGCCCATCATGACGTCATTTCAGAATTGGGCAACAGGCGTATTGAACTTGCATTTATTGATGGCATGCACCAGTTCGACTTCGCGCTGCGCGATTTCATCAATCTTGAGCGCCTGAGCAATCCAGGTTCGGTCATCCTGGTGCATGACTGCTTTCCCGTCGATTACCACACGTCCCAGCGCCAGCGGTCCACCTGCTTCTGGAGTGGCGACACCTGGCGATTGATCCTGATCTTGCGAAAGTACCGGCCTGACCTGGCAGTGCACACCATTACCGCACCGCCTACGGGACTGGGAATGATCTTCAACCTTGATCCGTCATCACGGGTCCTGTCGGACAATATCGACACCATCATCGCCGAGTATCTGGCCGTGGATTACACACGAGTCGACGAGCGCAAGGATGAAATGCTGAATACCTGCACGAATGAGTGGGCGGTCATTCGCGCGCTGCTGGATGGGCGCACGCCGAATTAGCGCGACATGCCCATGATTCATCGGGGTCAGGCGTGCTTGCGGATGAAATCCCGAATGCGCGGATAGACCACGTCACGCCAGCGCCGTCCACTGAAAATTCCATAGTGCCCTGCTCCTGGCACCTCAAAGTGCTCTTGCTTCCTTTTCGGTATGCCCGTGCACAAATCGTGCGCCGCGGCTGTCTGTCCATTGCCTGAGATATCGTCGAGTTCTCCCTCAATGGTGAGCAACGCGGTCTTGGCAATATCCGCAGGCCGCACCAACTCATCACGCACGAAGAAGCGGCCCTGGGGCAGTTGAAACTCCTGAAAGACCCGCTTGATGGTATCGAGGTAGTACTCCGCAGGCATATCGAGTACGGCATTGTATTCGTCATAAAAACGACGATGCTCGGCCGCCGACGCATCGTCGCCCTGCAACAGGTGATTGTAAAAATCCCAATGGGCGTTGGCGTGCCGGGAAGGATTCATCGCGACAAATCCCATATGTTGCATAAACCCTGGATAAACACGCCGCATATATCCTGGATACTTCATTGGCACACGCTGTATCACCGTTTGTTCGAACCAGGAATACGGTTTTTCCAGGGCAAGGTTATTGACTGCGGTTGGACTCCTGCGCGCATCAATGGGGCCACCCATCATGACCATGGCCCTTGGTTTGACAACTTCATCAGCACTTGCCATCAACGACACTGCGGCCAGGACCGGCACGGTAGGCTGGCAGACGGAAATGACATTTATATCCGGACCAAGCGTGCGAATGAATTCCCGGATGTAGTCCACATAGTCGTCCAGGTGGAATGATCCTGCCGACAGCGGCACCAGCCGAGCATCCACCCAGTCGGTGATGTAAATCTCATGCTCTGGCAGCATGACTCGTACCGTATCGCGCAATAAGGTGGCATGGTGCCCCGATAACGGAGCGACGAGCAACACCTTGGGATCGCGCTTGCGCCTCGGTGACAGTGCGCGCTCAAAATGCAGTAGTTTGCAGAAGGGCTTGTCCACCACCACCGCTTCTTTTACAGCCACCGTCCGTCCGCCAACCACTGTTTCACTCAAACCAAACCCTGGCTTTGTGTAGCGTTGGGTCAGACGGAACAACAACTCCGCGCTTGCGGCAATGCGACGGCTGGCAGGATGATAGGACAGTACACTGAACGGGCTGGTCAGCAAATCCAGGCTACTCTTTGCAAAATAATTCCACGGCTGCAAGGCAGCGTGCTGAATCTCATGCAGGTTGTAGAGCACTGTTTCTCCTGACTGACAATCGGGAATGCCGTTATCTTAGAGGAATGATCGTTTGTGCGGCGCACAATAGCACAAGTGCAGGATTCGGTTTGGGTTATAATTTTCTTGGATTGAGCGTACTTCAGTGTGGAATGAGCTGAACAAGGCTATCCGACGTAAACTCATGACGTCGGTACCGGTGACGATGGTTTAATTCGGGCGATGCTGGTAGCCTGAGGCTACTCATTGTTGCCATGAACTCTGGCTCATGGCAATGCGAGTGGAGAGTCACCTCGCGCGCGCCCAACATCAGGGGCCATTACTGTAATTCGGTTATGGCACTAACAGTGCATTTTTGGCAGACACGGCAATGGCGCGCATCCTGATCATCGACGACGACGTAATGCTGCTGGACTTGTTGCAACTGCATTTGTCCGGTCGGGGAATTTCGGTAGAAGTGGCAGAAGACGCTGCGGTCGCATTGCGTAATATCATCGCCAGCCCGCCCGATCTGATCCTGCTGGATCTGGGCCTGCCTTATTTCGATGGAATGGAAGTGCTCAAGGCCATCAAGGGGGATCCGTCAACGCAGCAAATTCCCGTGATCGTTCTCACCGGACACGACAGCGAAGACGAATATGTGCGCGCAAAGAATATCGGGGCAGCTGCCTACTTGAACAAACCCGTGGAACGCACCCAGCTGATCAACGAAATCTTTTCCCGACTGGCAAAGCAGATCGCGGCAGGCACGACCACACCCAAAATCTAACCTGCACGATGAACTGGTTATGACGCTCCGTCGCGCAACGCGCGGCGAAGGATTTTTCCGACATTGGTCTTGGGCAACTCGGTTCGGAATTCGATGTATTTGGGACGCTTATAGCCGGTCAGCTGGTCATGGCAATATTGGCGTAGCGCTTCCTCGGTCAGCGCCGGATCCTTCCTCACCACAAACAGTTTCACCACCTCGCCTGAATGGGCATCGGGAACACCGATCGCGGCGCACTCAAGTACTCCCGGGTGCATCGCCACCACCGCCTCCACTTCGTTCGGATAAACATTGAAGCCGGATACCTTGAACATGTCTTTCTTGCGATCAACCATGCGTATGTAGCCCTGTTCATCCATGACACCAAGGTCACCGCTCATGAAAAACCCGTCGGCAGTCATGGTCCTGGCCGTTTCATCCGGGCGATTCCAGTAGCCGGCCATCACCTGTGGCCCTCTGATGCAGATTTCACCCGCCTGTCCCAAAGCAACCTCCTTGCCATCGTCACCCCTGATGGAAATTTCGGTAGAAGGCACCGGAAGTCCAATGGCACCGTTGAAGGCCTTCATATCAAGCGGATTGACCGTCGCGGCTGGAGAGGTTTCCGACAATCCGTAGGCCTCAACCAGAGTGCAGCCGGTCACCTCCTTCCAGCGATCGGCCACAGCCTTCTGTACCGCCATGCCACCGCCCAGCGTTACCCGCAGCGCTGAAAAATCCAGTTTGCTGAAATCGGGATGATTGAGCAGTGCATTGAACAGCGTATTGATGCCAGTGAACATGGTGAAGCGATGCTTGCGCAACGCCCTGACGAAAGCGGAAAAATCACGCGGATTCGTAATGAGCACATTGAGGCCGCCCACTTTCAGCATCAGCAGACAATTCGCGGTCAGCGAAAAGATGTGGTAAAGCGGCAGCGCCGTGATCATGATCTGGCTATTACCTTCACCAACAAACGGTTTCACCCATGCGGCGGCCTGCTCCACATTGGCGAGGATATTGCGATGAAGCAGCGTCGCCCCCTTGGACACACCGGTGGTTCCCCCCGTGTACTGCAGGAACGCGATATCTTCCAGGTTTGTTTCCACTGGCCTCAATGCCATTGCGCTGCCCTTCTCCATCACCGCATTGAAGCGCAGGGCACCCTCGATATTCCAGGCCGGTACAATTCTTTTGATGTGGCGCAGGACAACGTTGATTACCGCGCCCTTGAATCCGAGCAAGTCACCGAGCGCCGCGACAACAACCTGCTTTAACGCAGTTCCCTGGTGCACTTCCTGCACAACATGTGCAAAATTCTCCAGTACCACGATCACTTCGGCACCGGAGTCCTTCAATTGGTGATCCAGCTCCCGCGGTGTATACATCGGATTGACGTTCACCACCGTATAACCGGCCCGCAGGATGCCGAAGATGCAGATTGGAAACTGCAGGCAATTGGGCATCATCAGTGCCACGCGAGTGCCCTTGGCCAAACCCAGAGACTGCAGCCAGGCGGCAAAACTGCGCGACTGCCGCTCCAGTTCCGCGAAGCTCAGCACACGGCCCATATTGACATAGGAGGGCTTGTCGCCAAACTGCGCGCAACTTTGCTCGAACAAATCTCCAACTGATTGATACTGATGCCAGTCAATTTCGGCAGGTACGCCTGGGGGATAACTCTTCAGCCAGATCTTGTCCATCATCCTGCTCCTTGGCTCAGTTTTGTTGCTCAGTTTTATAGCACTGTTTGGATGCACTAATCCGGACGATATGAAGACCATTATCCCTGAATCCCGCCACTATGCCACCTGGCGAATCCGACGCGACAGCCATAACGCGGACAACCCCACCAGTACCGATACCATACCGGTAATGCCATAGTGGACAAGTTCGCCGCCAGGGCCTCTGACAACGATGATGCTGGCTGCAAACGACGCCGTACCCAGGGCCAGTTGCTGCAGCGAAGACATGATGCTGAGCACGCCACCGCGCACGTCGGGCTGAATACCTGCGGTCACAATCGCCATAGCGGGAATCTGGCGCGTTGCAAAAAAGGAGTAGAGGTACATCAACAGCAGCACCGCCGCCCAAAGCGGCGCCCTCGGAAAGTGGGTTGCCATAAGGGCTCCGATAAATGAGCACACCATCATCACCGCAAATACCCGGTGGCGCCCCACCACATCAATCAATCGCCCCACTACCTGGGCGGATACCAGCGCCGCAATGCCCCCGAACAAATAACACAGCCCCAGATCCGCCTCCTTGACACCGACATTCTCCACCAGGTAAGGCGCAACAAAACACATCACGATAAAGCCGGAGAACACCATCAGGAACTGAAATACCACCACCCGAAGATGATTGGCATTCTGAAAAATGCCGCGAATCTGCAACATCATGCTGCGAGCCCGGCCGGCGGCAACATGCCCGCGGACCGGGGGAATCACCAGCGCACATGCCGGTAGCGCCAACGAGGTGATTGCTGCCAGCGCCAGAAACGGCGCGCGCCACCCCAGCGAACTGGCCAGGGTCATGCTCGCAGGCAAACCCAGAATCAGCATCAATGAAAACGAAGACATCAATGTGCCAAGCGCCCGTCCGCGCCGCGCCGCTGGAAATACATCGGACACGATGGCGATCAATGTTCCACCCAGAATTCCACCAAAGACTCCGGCGAGCAGGCGTGTTGCAAGCAAGGCGCCATAGCTCGGAGAAAACCCCGCCGCCAGCGCAGTCAGCCCAAATCCTGCGAATAACAGCAGCAGCGTGCGGCGCCGATCATAGCGATCGACAAACATGGCCGCGACAAAACCCGCCACCGCGGCACTGCCGGCATAAACAGTAAGCAGCAGGCCAAACTGCGTCGGCGTAATGTCCAGCACGCGCATCAGTTGCGCCCCGAGTGGAACAATGATCATGAAATCGATCATCTGGCACATCTGCACAACAACCAGCAAGGGCAGCGTCAGTCGTTCCCGCCACGCGCCTCCTGAAGTCACGAGATAGTGCTCATGCCGCCGCTACCCGCCTGCGCGGTTGCAAGACGAAGAATCCCACCAGCGCAGGCAGCGTGAGGCTGAAGAAAGCGGCACGCCATCCCGTCGCGTTGTTACTACCCGCGATATCAAGCACTGCGAGGAAAATCAGCGATGCTTGAATACCGGCTTGCGCTTTTCGACAAAGGCAGCCATGCCTTCTTTCTGATCCTCGGTGCTGAACAGCGAATGGAAAAGGCGTCGCTCGAACTGCAAGCCTTCCGATAGCGGGGACTCATAGGCACGATTGACCGCCTCCTTGGCCATCATGACCGCCGGTAGCGAGTACTGACAGATCTGGGTCGCCGCGGCCACCGCTTCGTCAAGCAATTGATCCGCCGGCACTACCCGGGAAACCAGGCCGGCACGCTCGGCTTCTGCAGCGTCCATCATGCGCCCGGTCAACACCAAGTCCATGGCCTTGGCTTTGCCCACGGCACGCGGCAGCCGTTGTGTTCCGCCGGCGCCGGGGAGAACGCCAATCTTGATCTCCGGCTGCCCAAAACGCGCCGAATCGGCGGCAATGATGATGTCGCAGGCCATCGCCAGTTCACAGCCACCGCCCAGTGCAAATCCTGCCACCGCGGCGATCACCGGCTTTCTCACGGTCCTGATTCTGTCCCAGCGCGTCAGATAGTCCGACTTGTACATGTCCATGTAGGTCTTGTCTTTCATCGCCCCGATATCCGCTCCGGCGGCAAACGCTTTCTCGCTGCCAGTCAGGACCATAGCGCCAATCGCCGCATCGGCATCAAACGCGAGCAATGCATCGCCGATTTCCTCAACGAGGGCGTCATTGAGCGCATTGAGCACCTTGGGCCGGTTCAACGTCACCAGCCCAACCGGACCGCGTGTTTCAATCAGAATCAGTTCATATGCCATCTTTTCCTCACAATCCCCGGGCCGCCTTTGCGGCACGGCTGTTCTCTTCGAATGCTTCATCGGTCACCGGTGTCCCGTTCAAGCGTACCCGCTGACGACCCGGCTCAACCGACGTCAGCGCGACCGTTTCGTTCATCGCCACCAGGCAGCGCGCTGCGAGCGCCTGGTAATTGAGATTGGCCCGCACGCGATTGGCAATTTCCTTTTCCGTCAATTCGCGCACAACCCGGCCAGGACTGCCCGCCACCATGACCCGCGACGGCACCTGCATGCCGATCTTGACGAAGGTCATGGCCGCGATGATGGCGCCCTCACCCACGTCGGCCATATCCATCACGACCGAATTCATTCCGACCAGCACCCCTTTGCCAATATGGCAGCCATGGATGACGGCGCCATGACCGATATGACTGTTTTCTTCCAGCACCACGTCGATCCTTGATCCGCCATGCACCACGCAGCCGTCCTGAATATTGGTGCCGGCACTCACGATGATGCGACCGAAGTCCCCGCGCAGGGATGCACAGGGCCCGATATAACAGCGTGGTCCGATGCGTACATCACCAATCAGCACGGCTGTCGGATGCACGAAGGCTTCCGGATCAACAACCGGCACAAGGCCGTTGAATGCATAAACTTTCGTCATATCAAGCCCCTCCGAGCCTCCATCGGGTTGCTCCCGGACTGTTCAAAAATCCGGCTTCATTCTACCAGCCCGACACTGGCGCACTGTTCGGCAACAGTATATGACCTGTGCTGAGGTAAAATCGCTATTGCCTCTTCTCAGTGCCGCAAGCGCGCCGCGCTCCAATCCCACATGTCCAAGAATGCCAACAAGCCCACCCCCGGTGAAGCCGGCCACGCCGCCAACTTCATTCGAAATATCATCGAGGCCGATCTGGCCAGGGGCACCAACGCATCGCGCAATTGGGGCGGCAAGCCCGGCGCTGCCAACACGCATGCAGGACAGCCCACTGATCCGGCGAAAATCCGCACACGCTTTCCCCCCGAGCCCAATGGCTACCTGCACTTCGGTCATGCCAAGTCGATCTGCCTCAATTTCGGCCTGGCGCGAGCATATGGCGGTATCTGCCATATGCGCTTTGACGACACCAATCCTGAAAAGGAAGAGCAGGAATATGTCGACGCCATCCTCGACGCGGTAAAGTGGCTGGGCTTTGGCTGGTCTGCACGCTTCAACGACCAGACCACCGAGCATCTGTATTTCGCCAGCGACTACTTTGATTTCATGTACGAGGCGGCCGAGCATCTCATCAGCACCGGCAATGCGTATGTGGAGAGTTTGCCCGCCGAGCAGATGCGCACGCTGCGCGGCACGCTCACCGAGCCCGGCAGGAACAGCCCCTATCGCGACCGCAGTATCCAGGAAAACCTGGACCTCTTTCGCGGCATGCGCGAGGGCCGCTTTGCTGAAGGCGAGCACGTGCTGCGTGCCAGGATCGACATGGCCTCGCCCAACATCAACCTGCGCGATCCGGCCATCTACCGCATACGCAAGGCGACGCACCACCGCACCGGCGAAAAATGGTGCATCTACCCGATGTACACCTTCGCCCACCCCATCGAAGACGCGCTGGAAAATATCACTCACAGCATCTGCACGCTGGAATTCGAGGATCAGCGCCCGTTTTACGACTGGCTGCTGGAAAAACTTGCCGAAGGCAATCTCATCCAGCGCCCGGTGCCACGCCAATATGAATTTGCGCGCCTCAATCTCACCTATGTCGTGCTGTCCAAGCGAAAACTCATCGAAATGGTGACGGATAAGCACGTTGAAGGCTGGGACGATCCGCGCATGCCCACGCTGGCGGGTGCGCGACGGCGCGGCTACACGCCGGAGGGCTTTCGCCTGTTTGCAGAACGCATCGGCGTCTCGAAATCCGATTCGTGGATTGATTACAGCACCCTTGAAGAATGCATGCGAGATGATCTCAATGAGCGTGCACCGAGGCGTACTTCGGTACTGGATCCGCTCAAACTGATCATAGACAACTACCCGGACGGGCACGAGGAAGAATGCCTGGCGCCCAACCATCCGCAAAAGCCCGACTGGGGCAAGCGCAGCGTGCCATTCTCGAAGGAATTGTGGATAGAGCGCGAGGACTTCATGGAAGCCCCGGCAAAAGGCTACTTTCGACTATTCCCCGGCAACAAGGTGCGATTGCGCTATGGCTTCGTAATCGAATGCACCGGCTGTGACAAGGACGCCCAGGGCAACATCACTGCCGTACATTGCAATTACTTCGCCGACAGCAAGTCCGGCACGCCGGGTTCGGATACCTACAAGGTCAAAGGCAACATTCACTGGGTCAGCGTAAAGCACGCGTACGCCACCGAAGTCAGGCTGTATGACCGCCTGTTCAAGGTTCCTCATCCCGGGGCGGGCGATCGCGACTTCCTGCTTGACCTGAATCTGAACTCGATGAAAATCGTCACTGCCCAGCTGGAGCCGGCACTGCGCGAAGCCAGGGCAGGCGAACATTTCCAGTTCGAGCGCCACGGCTACTTTGTGCCGGATCGCTTCGACCCCATTACCGGTGCACCGCAATTCAATCGTGCGGTGACGCTGAAAGACACCTGGCAGAAATAGAAAGCGCGTCCATCGCAGACGGTAGCTGCAGTTTTCTCATTCAAATTTGACCCGGCTGCACATTGTTCCGGCCGATTTTTGACACTTCTGGGAGGAAGCAGACATGCCTGTCAATGAAACCTGGCTGCAGCAAGTACACGAAGCGCCGATCGATCCGGCCTACCCCATCATCGATCCGCATCATCACCTGTGGCCGCTGCTCGGAGGCCGGCCCCGCACAGCCGATTACCTCCCCGCCGATTTTGCGCGCGATGCCACTTCCGGCCACAACATCATCGCGTCGGTGTACCTGCAATGCGGCACCATGTACCGCACTTCGGGGCCTGAACACCTGAAGCCGGTCGGCGAGACCGAGTGGGTTCAGGCCAGCACCGAGCAGCAGGCCCACGAATACCCGGGCGGACCGAAGATTGCTGCCGGCATCGTCGGCTATACCGACCTGCGACTGGAACAGGTGGACGAAGTGCTCGAGGCGCATCTGGCCACTGCGCCCGACCGCTTCCGCGGCATCCGTCAGGGCAGCACCTGGACAGATGAGGTGGAAGCGGTCCGGCCGACTGCAATTTACGAGCGGCACATGCTGCTCGACGCGGCGTTTCGCCGCGGCTTCGCGCGCCTGGCAAAGCACGGGCTGTCCTTCGATGCCTGGCTGTACCACCCGCAACTGCCGGAACTCATTGATCTGGCACGCGCCTTTCCGGACACCCGCATCGTGCTCAATCACTTTGGCGGCATTCTGGGACGGGGCAGCTACGCCGGGCGACGCGAGGAAATATTCGCCGAATGGCGAAAATCCATTACAGAACTGTCACGCTGCCCGAACGTGTACATGAAACTCGGCGGCTCGGTTATGCAGATGTTCGGCTTTGCCTGGGAGGAACGCCCGCTGCCGCCAACATCAGACGCGCTGGTGGCTGCCTCCGGCCATTTTTATCGCACCGCAATCGACTGCTTTTCGCCGGCACGCTGCATGTTCGAGAGCAATTTTCCCGTGGACAAGGAAAGCTGCTCCTACGTAGTACTGTGGAACGGCTTCAAGAAAATGGCGGCAGGCTTCTCCGCAACCGAACGTGAGGACATGTTTCGCAACACGGCGGCACGCTTCTACCGGCTGAATGTTTAGTCCGCTAACAACAAAAGGAAGGTCAAAATGAAATCACCCCTCAACCTTGCCTGGCTGGACAAGATCCGGGAAACCCCCATCGATCCCGACTATCCCATTATTGATCCACACCATCACCTGTGGCTGGAAAGCCTCAGACGCGATTTTGCCTACCCGATCGACGAACTCGGCAAGGACGCCACTTCCGGCCACAACATTCTGGCCACCGTGTACATCCAATGCGTCACGCAGTACCGCGCGTCGGGCCCCGAGCATCTCAAGACGGTGGGCGAAACCGAATGGGTGGAGCGTTGCGCCACAGAGTACACAAGCCAGCATCCCGAGGGACCCGACCTGTGCGCCGGTATCGTCGGCCATGTGGATTTTCGCCACGATCCCGTGCATGTTGACGAAGCACTGGCCGCGCACAAAGCGGCCTCGAAGCGCTTTCGCGGCATCCGCCAGGGCGGCACCTGGTCCGATGACAACGAAATCAATCAGGGCCGGGTGATTCCGCAGCGCCATCTGTACATGGACGCCAATTTCCGCAAAGGCTTTGCCCGCCTGGAAAAGAACGGCCTGTCCTTCGACGCCTGGTGCTTCCATGACCAGCTGCCCGAGCTGATCGACCTGGCGCGAGCCTTTGCCGATACACCCATCGTGCTCGACCATTTCGGCGGACCACTCGGCCAGGGACGCTGGGCCAGCCAGCGTGAAACCGTATTCCAGGACTGGAAGAAATCCATCGTCGAGCTGGCACGCTGCCCCAATGTCCACATCAAGCTGGGCGGAACCGTCATGCCCATGTTCGGCTTTCATTGGGAGCAGCGCCCGCTGCCACCCAGCTCGGATGATCTGGTCAAGGCGACCAGCCACTTCTTCCACACCGCCATCGAGGCCTTCTCGCCGTCGCGCTGCATGTTCGAGAGCAACTTCCCGGTGGACAAGATCGCCTGCGCATATGTGCCCTTGTGGAACAGTTTCAAGAAGATGGCGGCGCGCTACACCGAAGCTGAACGGGCCGACCTGTTTCGCAACACCGCCAAGCGCTTTTACCGGCTCGATTCAATCGCTGTGCCGGGCTGAGGATCGGCCATCATGACAACACTCGGCACCCCGCTGTCACCCTCCGCCACCCGCGTCATGCTGCTGGGCGCGGGCGAACTCGGCAAGGAAGTCGCAATCGAATTGCAGCGCTTCGGCTGCGAAGTCATCGCCGTCGATCGCTACGCCAACGCCCCGGCCATGCAGGTGGCGCACCGATCGCACGTCATCAGCATGCTCGATGGCATCGCACTGCGCCGTGTCATCGAGCTGGAACGGCCGCAGTTCATCGTGCCGGAAATCGAAGCCATCGCCACGCCGACCCTGATCGAGCTGGAGCAGGAAGGCTTTACCGTCATTCCGACCGCGCGCGCAGCGCGACTCACCATGGACCGCGAAGGCATACGCCGCCTCGCCGCGGAAGAACTGGGCCTTGCCACATCGCCCTATCGCTTCGCCGGCAATGAGGCCGAATACCGCGCCGCCATTGCGGCGTTAGGCATGCCCTGTGTCGTGAAGCCGGTGATGAGTTCTTCCGGCAAGGGTCAGAGCGTGGTCAAGTACGATGCGGACATCACGCCCGCCTGGGCCTACGCCCAGGCGGGCGGGCGCGCCGGCGCCGGCCGCGTCATTGTCGAAGGCTTCATTGATTTCGATTATGAAATCACGCTCTTGACTATCCGCCATCAGGGGCAGACCAGCTTCTGCGAACCCATCGGTCACCTGCAGATCGCAGGCGATTACCGCGAATCCTGGCAACCGCAACCCATGCACGCGGCAGCGCTCGCCGAGTCGCGACGCATCGCCGCCGCCGTCACCGGCAACCTGGGTGGCGCCGGCATCTTCGGCGTGGAGTTGTTCGTCAAAGGCGATCAGGTCTGGTTCAGCGAAGTGTCGCCACGCCCCCACGACACCGGCCTGGTCACGCTGATCTCGCAGGATCTGTCCGAATTCGCGCTGCATGCCCGCGCCATCCTCGGCCTGCCCATCCCGAACATCCGCCAGCACGGCGTGGCCGCATCCTGCGCCATCCTCGTTGACGGTGATTCGGACAACGTGCACTTCGAAAACGTCGAGCGCGCACTGACGCAGCCAGATACAGCGCTGCGCCTGTTCGGAAAGCCCGAAGTGCGCGGACACCGGCGCATGGGCGTGGCGCTGGCGCTGGGGGAGAGCATCGAGATAGCCAGGGCCAAAGCACGCGAAGTCGCAAAGAACATCCTTGCGGGCGTAAAGATTGATGGTTGATGGCAGTAAGGCAGCAATGGCGCATTGTTGAAGATGCAGCAGGCATGACATTGATGTTGAAGTGACTTCCGCACGCTAACCGGAGCAGCGCGAGGATCGCATGATCGAAACCCAAGACCCTGTCGTGATTGTTGCTGCAAAACGCACGCCCATCGGCAGCTTCCAGGGCAAGCTCAGTTCGCTGTCGGCACCGCAACTGGCCGCGGCCTGCATGGCCGGTGCCGTTGCCGATGCAGGCCTGGATGGCAGCGCGATTTCCGAGGTCATCATGGGATGCGTGCTGCCGGCTGGACTGGGGCAGGCTCCCGCGCGACAGGCGCTCCTGGGTGCCGGCCTTCCTGCCAGCGTGCCCTGCACCACCATCAACAAGGTCTGCGGGTCGGGCATGAAGGCCGTGATGCTTGCCAACGACCTGATCCTCGCGGGCTCCGCCGGTATCGTGCTTGCAGGCGGCATGGAATCCATGAGCAACGCGCCCTATATGCTCAAGAAAGCACGAGGCGGCTATCGGCTGGGTCATGGCGAACTGCTGGACCACATGTTCTACGACGGTTTGCAGAACCCCTACGACAATCAGTTGATGGGCTGTTTTGCCGAACTGTGCGCCGACAAGTACGCGTTTTCCCGGGAACGGCAGGATGCCTACGCCGCCGAGTCGGTCAGACGTGCCTGTGCAGCAGTTGACGAAGGACGCTTCCGGTCCGAAATAGCCCCCCTCAAGGTGCGCGCCCGCAGCGCAGAAGCGCTGGTGGAGCACGATGAAACGCCGCATCAATGCGACCTTGCGCGGATCGGCAGCCTCAAGCCAGCCTTCTGCAAGGACGGCAGCGTCACCGCTGCCAATTCGTCATCAATCTCCGACGGTGCTGCAGCGCTGTTGCTGATGCGACGCTCCGCTGCGCTGAAGGACGGCAGCCAACCGCTCGCGCGCATACTCGGACACGCCACATTCGCCCAGGCGCCCGAATGGTTCACGACCGCCCCCATCCACGCGATCACGAAATTGCTTGGGCAGCTTGGCTGGACTACTGGCGACGTGGATCTCTATGAAATCAACGAAGCCTTCGCCGTCGTCACCATGGCAGCCATGCAGGACCTTCGTCTTGATCACTCACGCGTGAACGTGAATGGGGGCGCCTGCGCACTGGGCCACCCCATCGGCGCCACCGGCGCCCGCATCCTCGTCACCCTGATTCACGCGCTGAGGAACAGGGGACTGCGGCGGGGCATTGCCAGTCTGTGCATCGGCGGGGGCGAAGCGACAGCGGTGGCGGTCGAACTGGAGTAACGGGCCCGCATCGTCCGCCTTAATTCGATATCAATAAGGACTGAATTAGTATTATTATGGTAACAAAGTTATAAAAACGATCATAATGATAAAGAGCCAATACCCCCTCGCTTCCCTTCCCATTGGCCATGTCCACACAACCGCCTGAGCCGAAGCGCGATCCCTTCGTACTCGACTTCATCGCGTTGCTGATTGTCGCGCTCGTGGTCAGGCATCGCGCTGGCGGCACGCATGGACGGAACACTGCGCTATGTCGACAGTGACAGCGTCAAAGCCGAAGTGCTTTACAGCCTGTGGTACGCGCCCCGCGCGCAGCAGGTGGTGCGTCTGGTCTGAATCGGGCGCGCGCACAGATTGAAACAGGCGCGTCAGTGGCAATTGATGCCTGGAATGTAACGAAATCCACCCGGAGACGGGCAAGGCAACATTTGCTCACATCGCTAACATCTGCAATACGAAGCGCGGGCGGCTGGCCATTGCAGCGAGCCACCCGCTCGACAACTTATTTCGCGATGTAAAGCTCGGGGAATTGCTTTTGCAGCGCGGCGACCTTGGGCAGGTCGTTGATCATGATGTAGGGCTCGTAAGGATGGTTCGCCGCGTAGTCCTGATGGTAAGCCTCGGCCTGGTAGTACTTCTGTAACGGCACCACCTGCGTGACAATCGGACGCGGGAACACCCTGGCCGCCCCCAGTTGTTGGATATAGGCGCTGGCCACCCGCTTCTGCTCTTCACCTGAATAGAAAATGGCAGAGCGATATTGCGGACCGGTGTCCGGTCCCTGGCGATTCAATTCGGTGGGGTTGTGCGCAACCGAGAAAAACACTTTCAACAACTGGCCATAGCTGATTTTTGCAGGATCGTAGGTCACCTGCACCGCTTCGGCATGGTCAGTCGAACCCGAACTCACCTTGCGGTAGTCGGCCGTTTGCGCCGTGCCGCCGGCGTAGCCCGATGTCACATCAAGCACGCCCTTGAGATGCTCGAACACCGCTTCGATACCCCAGAAGCAACCGCCGGCAAACACCGCGGTTTGCGGGCCCTTGGCGGCGGCCAGCGGTGCATCCACCTTCGGATTGGGCAGGGGCGTCGCCGCATCCGAGGACGCGCACGCCCCCAGTCCAAGCAACGCCAGCATGCCCAGCGCTTTCTTTAACCTGGCTATGCCGACGACCGTGACACCGAAGACATTAAGGACATTAAGGACATTGCGCATGGAGAATTCCTGTCAAGATTTGGAAACTGTCCGGCTTGGTCGCGCCACACGCCCTGAACCTTACACATGTGCCGCCACCGGCACGCATTCCGGACATGCCTGTCGCGGCTTCTAGCGACCTTTGAACACCGGCTTGCGTTTTTCCTTGAACGCCAACCGGCCTTCGCTGGCGTCTTCAGTCTTCTTGACCACGCCGGTCAGACGGCGCTCATAGTCGGTGTAGGCATCCAGTTCCATCAGCAGCGAACGATTGATGGCCAGTTTCCACGCGGCATAGGTGCGGGTCGGGCCATTGGCCAGATCCGCGACAAATTTCGCGAGTTCAGCCTCGTAGGTTTCCGGTGACCATACGCGCACGACGATGCCCACCCGCTCCGCTTCAGTGGCATCCAGCACCCGGGCATTGATCAGGATATCCATCGAGCGCGACTGGCCAATCAGCCGCGGCAGCATGATAGGCACGCCTTGCGCCGAAAAAATGGCCTTGGAGGCGCGGATATCACCAATCAGGGCATCAGAACGGATCACACGAAAGTCACACGCCAGCGACGTGACCCAGCCCGCGCCATGACAGCGGCCGTTGATGGCCGCGACGATGGGTTTGGGCGTGCCAAGCAATGTTTTCACCAATGCATGATGCGGACCGTAATTGGTGGTGATGCCCACATCGGATATGAAGCCGCGCGGCGGCTCGCCCATGCCGCCGACAATGTCGTCTCCGGACGAAAAGGCGCGGCCGGCGCCGGTGATCACGATGACCCGCACACTGTCATCAATGCCGCACTCCTGCACATAATCGACGATGCCGTGCACCATCTTGAATGTGATCGCATTGAGCTTGTCCGGCCGGTTCAAAGTGATGGTCGCTACCCCACCATCCTGATGAAAACTCAAGCCTTCGACTTCTTTCACTATGGTGTTCTCCCCTGATTGTTTTTTATGGAAGTCCCTGACAAGGGGCAACTCTCCCCTGTCTTGATATATCCCCCACTTCGGAGGCAAGACGGTGCAAGCATTTCCTGAATCAGGGCATGTCCTGTGATTCCTGGAGAAATTACCTGCAATTGTTTCGTAAAATGTACGCTGATCACGCAATGCAGGCAATGCAGGCAATGCAGGCAATGCAGGCAATGCAGGCAATGCAGGAACAACTGTGACACTCACTATCGATATGGGCAAGCCGCGCAATTGAAAACGGCCCGCTAACAGCCAGGCCGCTTTCAGACTACAGCACGCGCAGACTACTCTTCGTCGCCGCCTTCGCCTTCGTCCACTTCCACTTCCGCTTCCGGAGCGGCAGCCGGCATTTCCTTGGCCGGTTTTGCGACACCATCGGCAGCAGCAACAACCTTCTTCTTCCGGGGTTTCTTGACCACTTCCGGTGGATCAACCGGCTTGGGCAGGGTCGCCTCGTACTGACGCTGAATTTCAAGCTGCAACTCGGGCCAGCGCGCCTGAAATCCCTCCAGTGTCGCCGTAGCACCCGGTGCTTCCAGCGCAGCCAGGCTGCTCAGGTAATTAGGTGCAAATACGAATGCAGGTGGCTTCCACATGTCCCGCTTGGTCGTAAATGTTGTCATATCCTTGCAGCGCATGAAAAACAGGATCTGCTTTAATCCGGGTTGATTTCCAGCAATACTTCTATCCAGCACAACCCAGCCGTGCTCCTTGCTGTGCCCCCACCATTGACCATGGAATGCGGTCGGATCCTGCACGGTGGTATAGGGCGCCGGAATAATTGGCGGTTTGGGTGGTGGTTCCGGGAGTGCTTCCAGCATGGATCTTCCTTCCAATTAAAATTTCGATGGCGTTGATCCCGTCGCAAGCGCGCGGTCAATTAACATGACTGACTGCAGCTTTACGCAATTGCTCGCCGATACTGCAGTATGCGCTGATACTGCACTGCGCAACGGATTTATTCTTTCCGGGTTCTGTTGCAATTGGAGCTGGACAATGGCAATTGCAATCCGTTCACGCATTCACTTGTTGACCATTCACGAACGCGACAAAGCGGATCAAAGCGACTGCAGCAGCCAATTGCGTACAATGCACTCCTTCAAGCAATCAAGAAAGTCTTGCCGTGAAAAGAACCGATCTTGAAAAACTCAAAGGCGTCTCCATCACCGATCGGATGAATCAGGCTGTCACACCGGGCCGTTTTGGCAAGGACGCGGCAATGGCCTTGAACCGCCGTGAACAACGCAAGCTCGACCAGGCCCAGGGCCTGGTTCCCTTCGCAGTCAAACTCAATGCTGACCTGATCAAGCAGATCCAGGCGCTCGCTGCCGAACGCAATGCCGGGCTCAATGAAATCGTGGCCGAATTGCTGAAAAAGGGACTGAGCGGCTGACATCCAGTCCGGCAATCTCAATGGCACTCAAGGCAACTATCTTCAAGGCCGAACTGCAGATCGCGGACATGGATCGCCATTACTACCATGACCATGCGCTGACGCTGGCCCGTCATCCATCGGAAACGGACGAGCGCATGATGGCGCGGTTGCTGGCCTTCGTGCTGAATGCCGGCGATGAGTTGGCTTTCGGCAAGGGCCTCAGCGCGGAGGACGAACCCGATCTTTGGCAGAAAGACCTGACGGGAGCCATCAAGCTATGGGTGGAATTGGGACTGCCGGAGGAGAAATCCGTGCGCCGGGCGTGCGGACGCGCTGACCAGGTGATCCTCTACAGTTACGGCGGCCATGCCGCGCAATTGTGGTGGAATGCCAACCGCAGGAATCTCGAACGCTCAGACAATTTGAGTGTCATCGATCTGCCGGTGGATGCCACGCGGGCGCTGGCCACACTGGCCCAGCGCACCATGCGCCTGCAATGCACCATTCAGGAAGGGGAAGTCTTTGTCACCGACGGACAAAACACCGCGCAGGTTGCACCACTGACCTTGAAAGCGGCGCAGACCTCGCGGTGATCTTGCAGGGACTCAGTCCGGCTTGATGTTGTGTTCCTTGACGATTTTCGACCACTTCGCCACATCCTCGCGCAGCATGTCCGCAAACTGCTCGGGCGTATTGGCCACGGCAATCACACCCGCTGCCGACAACCTCTCCATGCCTTCTGGTGAACGGATAATCTTGACGAGTTCCGTGTGCATGCGCGTGATGATGGCGCGGGGGGTGCCTGCCGGAGCCATCAAACCATAGTAGGTAGCCGCCTGGAAGCCGGGGAAACCCGTTTCATGCATCGTCGGCAGATCGGGGAACAACGGTAACCGGGTCAGTGAAGTCACGCTGATGGGACGCATCTTGCCGGCCTTGATGTGAGCCAGCACCGGACCGACATTGACGAACTCCAGATCAGCCTCTCCAGCCAAAACTGCCGTGGTCGCCGGGCCCGCGCCCTTGTAGGGGATATGGGTGACCTTGATGCCCGCCTGTTGCGCCGCCAGCACAACGGCCAGATGAGTGGAACCGCCGTTGCCTGACGAGGCCCAGTTGACCTTACCCGGATTGGCCTTGGCGAAAGCCACCAGTTCCTGCATGGTCTTGGGTCCGAAGCCGGGATAGGCCACCAGCACATTGGGCGCGTTCACGAACTGGGTAATGGTCGCGTAATCCTTGACCGGGTCATACGGCACCGAATCGAAGAGCAGCGTCGGAAAAGTATGCGTGTTGTTGGAACCGACCAGGAATGTGTAGCCATCCGGTGCCGCCTTGGCCACGGCTTCACCGGCGATAAGCCCGCCCCCGCCAGCACGATTTTCGTAAACGATGGACTGACCCAGCACCTCGCCCAGCTTGATCGCGATCGGGCGCGCAACCACATCGGTGCCACCGCCGGCGGCGTAGGGAACGATCCAGCGTATGGGTTTGGTGGGATAGGTGCCCTGGGCAAAGGCCGTTGAAACTCCCAGCGCTGCCAGCAGCGCGACTGCAATGATGCGTGTCATGTTCACTCCTCCTTGAAATGTCACCGATTGCCTCGACTTGCTAGGGAAACACTGAAAATGCGTCAAATATACAGAATGCGTACATCGTGTTTCCGCTGAAGTGGGGGATATACAAGGGGGCACGCCCACTTGTTCACTACCTCGCTAGTCTACTCCCGCTGCGAACGCGCTGACAGCGTCACTCTGGCGCACCGATTTGGTGGCGCTCCAAGGAGCGCCACCAACCGTGACATTACATTGCTGCAGCGAACTTGCCGGCACTGCGTCCGGCGATGCGGCCGAATACGGCACCGGACATCAGGCCCGTGCCCAGCGGGTAGTTGTAATGGAAGAGGCCTCCCACCATTTCGCCGCAGGTGTACAAGCCCGCCATCGGTTTCCAGTCGCTGCCGACCACCTGTCCATCTTTGGTGATCTTCAGGCCGCCGAAGGTGAAGGTAATTCCACCAGTCACCGGATAGGACACATACGGCGGCGTATCGAGCTTCACCGCCCAGTTGGTCTTGGCCGGCGTCACGCCCTCGGTATGCACGCCATCCAGCGCCGCCGGATTGAACGGACCGCCGTGGCCGGCTGCCTCGTTGTAGGCATTGATCGTATTCATTGCCTCGGTGTGGTTGACCTTCAACTGTTTCACCAGGCCTTCGAGCGTGTCCGACTTGAGCGGCTCGCTGGTGGAATAGCGCGGCTCGAGCAGGTGCAGGACCTTGCTGTCGAAGATCTGGTAGGCGAGGCTGCCGGGTTGCTTGAGAATGGAGCCGCCGTATTTGGCATAGGTGTAGGACTGCAGGTTCTCGCCTTCGTCCAGCCAGCGCTTGCCCTCGATGTTGATCATCACGCCATAGGGATAGGACAGGCGGTTGGTCTTGTCGGTGAGGTTGCGCTGACCGTAGTCGGGCGCTTCGGCATTGATCGGCGTCGCGTGGCAGCCACCCCAATGACCCCAGGGCATGGCACCGATGTCCATGGCCATCTTCAGGCCGTCGCCATAGTTGAAGTTGGAGCCGCGCACCTTGGCATGCTCCCACGGATCGCCAAGGTACTGGCGACGCCAGGCCGGATTGGTCTCAAAGCCACCGCAGGCCAGCACCACCGCACCCGCGGAGATGGCCTTCAATTCATCGGGACCGCGCGCGACCACGCCGGAGACTCGACCAGTGGAATCCTGGATGAGGCTCTGTGCCGACGTGTCGTAGCGGATTTCAACGCCGGCTTCCTCGGCTGTCTTGAACCAGGTGGCCGACAGCGACACGCCCTCGTGCTCGATGCGCACGAACGCGCCCTTGGGCCATTTGTAGTTGCCGTTGATGTCCTTCACGCCGATCACCGAGTGCGCCGGTTCGAACTTCATCTTGCCCGACTCCTGCAGCCACACCATGGTGTCGTAGGACTGGTCGATCAGAATCTTCGACAACTCCGGATCGCTGCGTCCGTTGGTGACATTCATCAGGTCGCCACGAAAGGATGCCTCGTCATAGGGCTGTACGCCGGAGTGAAAGCCCGGGTATTCCGCTTCGATGCCAGGCAGGAAGCGATCCAGTTCATTCACATGGTTGTACACAAAGCGGAAGATCGCGCCGCTGAAATGGGTGTTGCCACCGCGCTGCCCCTTGGGGGCCTTCTCCAGCAACAGCACACGCTTGGCGCCGTTTTCCCTGGCCGACACTGCTGCGGCGCAAGCCGCGTTGCCACCGCCCACAACGATAACGTCAAAATCACTCATCAGAATCCTTTCACAGTTCAACACGATTCAACACGAAATAGGGACATGCAAATTCCGAAAACCGAGGAGGCCCGGAGGATTGCAAAACTTCTGGATGCACCTGCAAACTCTGTATACAATTGTATCCAGAACCTAAATGAGTGTCAATTTTGCGCTAGGCTCAACGTGAGCTCAGAGCCCATGCAAGGACCGACCAAGGACCGACGTAAATGACACGCAGCACGAAAAGCATCGCCGCCCCCGCCAACCCGGCCGGCATGTCATTGGCCGACCATGTCTATGCCGAACTGAAGAAGGCACTCAACACGGGGCGCTACGAGCCGGGCGAACCGGTGCGCGAGGAAGCCGTGGCAGGCTGGCTGCAGGTGAGCCGCACCCCGGTGCGCGAAGCACTGCGCCGCCTGGCATCGGACAATCTGCTGGTCACGACGCACCGCGGACTGGCCGTGCCCCAACTGAGGGACGACCAGATTCTGGAGCTTTACGCCATGCGCGGGGTACTCGAGGGCGCCGCGGCCGCGCTGGCCGCCAAACATGCATCCGCCAATGAAATCGACTTCCTCAATCGAATGCTTCAGGAGCAGGAAGCGGCAAAAGACGATGCAGGCAAACTGGTGCTCATCAACAAGGAACTGCACAATTGCATCTATCGCGCCGCGAGGAATCGCTACCTGCTGCGCACACTGACATCGTTGCAGAATGAACTGGAACAACTGCGCGGCACCACCTTCTCGTGGCCGGGCCGCCCCAGGGATGCCCTCAAGGAACACCGGGCCATCGTGCGGGGCATCCAGCGCCAGGATGCCGACGCGGCTGAAAAGGCATCACGCCTTCACGTCAGCGAGGCGCTCAATTTCCGCCTGCGCATCATGCGCGCCAGCCCGTAGCCTCTGCGACGGCCGGCGCAACGCCGGCAGCAACACGTGTACCGCTAGCAGGCTGTTGAAAAACGATTCCCGGATGAAAAATCTATCCATTCTTGCTTCGCCCTTGAGAGGGAAGCGTTTTTCAAAAGCACCTGACTTTGGGGGTCAAGGGGGACCGTGCCCCCCTTTTTCAAAACCCTGCTATCGCTTCGGTACCCGTGCGCCGGAACGGCCCAGCGCGGCGAACTGGTCGGCTGAGAGTTTGACGCTGACCGCACCGACGTTCTCCTCCAGATGAGCAATGGAGCCCGTGCCGGGAATCGGCAGCATCATCGGCGAGCGCGCCAGCAACCATGCCAGCAACACCTGGGCCGGTGTAGCGCCATGGCGAACAGCCACTTTTTTCACGATCGGCAGATTCAGGTTTCCGCCCGCGCCCAGCGGATACCACGGCAGAAAGGCAATACCCATTCGTTCGCAGGCAAGCAGCACGTCCTCGGAAGCCCGGTTGCCAAGGTTGTACTCGTTCTGCACTGAAACGATGGGAATAATGCGACTGGCTTCTTCCAGTTGTTTCACCGACACATTGGACAGGCCGACATGGCGTATCTTGCCGGCGCGTTGCAAATCGGCAAGCGCCCCCACCGATTCGGCGAAGGGGACGTGCGGATCGGGCGCATGCAATTGATAGAGGTCGATGCGCTCCAGCCGCAGGCGCGTCAGGCTCCCCTCCAGGGCGCGACGCAGATGCCCGGGCTGCCCGTCCGGATTCCAGGCATAGCGATTGGGCCGCAGCAGACCGCCCTTGGTCCCGATGACGAAGCCGGCCGGGTAGGGATGCAGCGCTGCGGCGATCTGCTCCTCGTTCACATGCGGACCGTAGGCATCCGAGGTGTCGAAAAAGTTCACGCCAAGTTCAACTGCGCGGCGCAACACCTGCAGCGCCCCGGCACGATCCGCGGGTTGACCCCATACATCCGGACCGCACACACGCATGGCGCCGAAACCCAGGCGATGCACGCCAAGGTCGCCCAGGCGAATGGATCCTGCATCCAATGTCGTCAACAATTGTTCTCTCCGTTTCGGCGTGCGTTCAGCAACCCGCGCCGCCGTTACCCGCTATCTGCGCATGCGCAAAACCGGTCAGGAGCAGACTTGCGCATGCCATTGCAATGAATAAATCACTTCGCATCATGGACACCTTCCGAACATTTTCAGCGGTCGTGACAGCCTAACACCATGTGAACCCCCGCGAAGCGCAGGTCGATTACCATAGCCGTTCTTATTCGCACTCCTGACCATCAACGCGACAACCCCCAATTGGCTTACCTGACATGACCACCGCAGCCGCCCCTCAGTCGCAACAATCCTTCGCCGCGCTGCGCCACCCGGGCTTTCGCGTCTATTTCATCACCTCGGCGCTGGCCATGATGGCCGACAGCATCGAGCATGTGATCAGCTACTGGATGCTGTTCGAGAAATTCCACTCCCCGGCACTGGGTGGATTTGCGGTGATTTCGCACTGGATGCCCTACCTGCTGTTCGCCGTCTGGTCCGGCGCGCTGGCCGATCGCTTCGATCCGCGGCGCATGATTCAGATCGGCATGGTGCTGTTCATGCTGGTCTCATTCGCGTGGGGCGTGCTGTTCCTGTCAGGCGTGCTGGAGATGTGGCATGCGGTCGTGCTGCTCATCGTGCATGGCATCGCCGGGGTGCTGTGGAGTCCGGCCAGCCAACTGCTGCTGCATGACATTGTCGGGCCGGAACGGCTGCAAAGCGCGGTGCGCCTGAACGCCACCTCCCGCTATCTGGGCCTGCTCGCCGGTCCGGCGGTGGGCGGATTGCTGATGCTGCTGCTGGAACCTCCGCTGGGCATTCTGTTCAACATGCTCATCTATCTGCCGCTGACCCTGTGGCTGTGGAAGGCCCCCTATGGCCCGCGCTTTCGCCAAGGCAAGAGCGCCCCGGTGCGCGCCGTGCGCGGCATTGCCGATATCGTCACGACCATGCGCGACATCGCCGGTAATCGGACCATTGTGTCGATGATCGCGCTGGCCGGCGGCGCGTCGCTGTTCATCGGCAATGCCTATCAGGCGCAGATGCCGGAATTCGCGCATGACCTCGGCCATGGCGACCCCGGCCTGTCCTACAGCATGCTGCTGGCCGCCGACGCCGCCGGCGCCCTGACCGCCGGCCTGGTGCTCGAATCGCGCGGCCTGCTGCAGGCCAAGCCGCGCACCGCCTTCATTCTGGCCATGCTGTGGTGTTGCACCCTCAGTGGCTTTGCCGCGTCCTCGCTGTATCCGCTGGCGCTCGGACTGCTGTTCGTGACCGGCTTTGTGGAACTGTCCTTCAACAGCATGGCGCAGACGCTGGTGCAACTGAATGCGCCGGCGCACATCCGCGGCCGCGTGATCGGCCTTTACAGCATGTCCAGCCTGGGTCTGCGCGCCTTCGCCGGCGTCACCATCGGACTGGTCGGCAGCCTCATCGGCATACACTGGTCGCTGGCCCTGAGCGCCATGCTGCTGCTGGCGATCATCACCACGCTGCTGGCATTCACCACCATCAAAACAAGGAAATCCCCATGAAAGCCGTCGGCCTCAAGCGTTACCTGCCCATTGACAATCCCGACGTGCTGCTCGATGTCGACATTGAAACGCCGGTGGCAACCGGCCGCGACCTGCTGGTCGAAGTCAAGGCGATTTCGGTCAATCCGGTCGACATCAAGCACCGCAAACCCGACCGCAGCAACGCCGACACGGTGGAGGATCCGCCGCGCGTGCTCGGCTGGGATGTCGCCGGCATCGTCGTCGCAGTCGGACCGGCCGCGTCGCTGTTTCGCGCGGGCGACGCCGTGTACTACGCCGGCAGCATCGTGCGTCCCGGCGGCTATGCGCAATTTCACCTGGTCGATGAACGCATTGCCGGAAGAAAGCCGGCCAACCTGGGCTTCGCCGATGCCGCGGCGCTGCCACTGACCACCATCACCGCCTGGCAGGGCCTGTTCGATCGCATGGGCATCTCCCAATCCGGCGCCGACAAAGGCAAGTCGCTGCTGATCATCGGCGGCGCCGGCGGAGTCGGTTCGATCTGCATCCAGCTCGCCAAAAAACTCGCCGGTCTCACCGTCGTCGCCACGGCATCGCGTCCGGAGTCGGCGGCCTGGGCGCGCAGTCTGGGCGCCGACCACATCGTTGACCACACCCGGGAACTGGCGCCGCAACTGCAAGCGGCGGGAGTTCCGGAAGTGGATTACCTGTTCTGCGCCAACGCCGCCGATCGGCATTTCCCTGCATTTCCCGTCATCATGCGGCCGCAGGGGAAAATCTGCTCCATCGTTGACGCGCCCAACGCCGCCGATTTCACCCTGCTCAAGCGCAAGAGCATCACTTTCTGCTGGGAAGCCATGTTCACGCGGCCGATTTTCCAGACACCCGACATGATCGGCCAGCATGACCTGCTCGACGCCACCGCCGGCCTGGTCGAGGCCGGCGTGTTGCGCACCACGGCAACCTCGAACCTGGGCCGCATCAACGCCGCCAATCTGAAGCAGGCCCATCGGTTGATCGAAGGCGGCAAGGTCATCGGCAAGCTCGTGCTCGAAGGATTCTGAGCACCACTTCCGAAACCCGAGTCATTCGCAAGGAAACCCCGCCATGTTCAAGCTGCAAGTGCAGGACGATGACAATGACCCGCGCGTCTGGCACGACGTCAAGGGACCCAATGGCGCGCTGCTGACCTTCGAGACAATGACGGATGCCCGCGCCGCCCTGGAAAAGCGGTTTCCCATCCTGGTAGAAATGGAACGCTACGCCGCCGCCGTCAAGCGCACGCGGGTGATTGCCATCCTCGATGACGAAGCCGACAAGGACTGGCGGCGCTGAACAGGCGTACAGCAGCGACATTTTCCGATAGCAGTCACGTCTGGAATGTTTCACATTCCCACCACCAGCCTGCCCCAAGCCGCCCGGCCGGTCGCGTGATATGATTTCCAGTCGTTGAACTGTATGACCAAAAGGGGGAATCCATGTCTTCAAATGCAGCAGCACCGGCAACGCTGATCTCGCAGGCATTGCGCGACAGCCTCAATGTCTGGGGCGAACCACAGGTATCTCATCCCGTCGACTGCTCGGATTTACGCAGATGGGCAATCTCGGTCTATTGGCCGGACAAGCCGCCCAAGCTGTTCTGGGATGATGCCTACGCCAAGACCACACGCTGGGGCGGCATCATCGCGCCGCGCGAATTCAATCCCTTTGCCTGGCCCATCGACAGGCCTGCCGACCGGATGCCCAAGCCGGCCAAGCGTGCCGTGGGCGAGCGCAGCATGAATGGCGGACAGAAGGAGACCTATGGCGTGCCCATCCATCCTGGCGATGTGATCACCGCCAGGACGGCGCTGGTGCACATGGAAGAAAAAGTCGGCAAGCTCGGCCTCACGCTGTACAAGAGCACCGAGACGCGCTGGACCAACCAGAAGGGTGAGTTCGTGCGCAGCCGTATTTCGATTTCGATCGTCTATTAGGAAGGAACCCGGACATGACCTACAAAGTTTATTTCGATGACGTCAAGGTCGGCGACGAGATCCCCACCTTCGTGAAACAGACCGATTTCATGCACTGGAATCGCTATGCCGCAATCAACGATGAATTCGTCTACATCCACATGGACGACGAGGCCGGCAAGAACAGCGGCAACGCCCAGGGCGCGTTCGGCATGGGCAACCTGCGCTGGGCCTACCTGCAGAACATGCTGCGCGACTGGATGGGAGACGAGGCCGAAGTGCGCGAAATGAGCGTGCAATACCGTGCCATCAACCAGAAGCACGACGTGCTCACCTGCACCGGCAAGATCACCGAGAAAAAGGTGGAAGGCAGTGACAACCTGGTGCGCCTGGACCTGAACGTGATCGACCAGAACGGCAAGGGCACCACGCCCGGCTACGCAGTCGTCGCATTGCCAGCACGCAAGTAAGGCTGTTGAAACAGCGCGGCGGGTCCGGGCCACTGCCCTGCCCGCCGCGTTTTTTTTGGATGCTCACCGGTGTCGGATTCCGCAGTCAAAACCAATTTGAAATATGACATCGCCGCCTGGGTGATCGCGGCGGTGCTGCTGTTTTTCGTGCTGAAGCTGCAGCTCCTGTCGGCGCTCATTGCCGGCCTGCTGATCTATGAACTGGTGCATGTGATGGCGGCTCGCCTGAACATCATGCCGATCGCGCCCACCCAGGTCGTGAAACGCAACCTGGTGGCCGTTGCACTGCTCAGCACTGTCGTTGCCGGCCTGATCACGCTGGCCGTCATCGGTCTGGTGACATTCTTCCGCAGCGATGCCGGCAGCATTGCATCACTGTTGCAAAAAATGGCCGTGATCGTTGAAGGCGCGCGCGCATCCCTGCCGCTGTGGGTGGCCGACCATCTCCCGGACAGTGCCGATGCCATCCGCAACGCACTGGCGGAGTGGCTGCGTACCCATGCCGCCGAAGTGCAGGTCATCGGCACCGATGCCGGACGGATGCTGGCGCATATCCTGATCGGACTGGTGATCGGCGCGCTGGTGTCACTGCGTGACGCTGCGCCAGCCGCTGATCCCGGGCCGCTGGCCAAAGCCATGCTCGAACGGGCCAGGCGCCTGGGTGAAGCCTTTCGCCGCATCGTCTTTGCGCAGGTACGCATTTCGGCGCTCAACACGGTACTCACCGCCACTTATCTGGCCATCGTGCTACCCATGCTGGACATTCATCTGCCGCTGGTCAAGACCATGATTCTGATCACCTTTATCGTAGGACTGCTGCCAGTACTGGGTAACCTGATCTCCAATACCGTCATTGTCGTGGTCAGTCTGAGTTTTTCGCTGTACGCGGCGGTGGCCTCCCTCGTGTTCCTCGTCATCATCCACAAACTCGAATACTTCGTAAACGCCCGGATTGTGGGCTCGCAGATCCGCGCCAGCGCCTGGGAACTGTTATTGGCCATGCTGGCGATGGAGTCCGCATTCGGACTGCCCGGGGTCATTGCCGCACCGATTTATTACGCCTACATCAAGGATGAACTGGGCAGCCGCGGATTGATTTGATTTTTCCGAGTCATAATCAAGGTATCGTTAATACGATGGACATCCCCGCGATCATCCCCGCGCCTATCCCTGAAGACACACCCGATGCCCCAATTCGTATCCAACGCGCAACAAGCTGACCGCAAGGACTCGGCATGCCATTGATGCGCATACGGATAAACGACAAGCAGCGTCTGATTCTGTCGATCTGCCTGCTGTTGTGCCTGGGCTTTGTCACGACCAGCCTGGTCAATTATTACGTGGCCAAGGCCGGTATCCGCGAAACCCTGGTCATCAACGAACTGCCGCTGACGTCCGACAATCTGTACTCGGAGATCCAGAAAAACCTGGTCCATCCCATCATCGTTTCGTCGATGATGGCCAACGACACCTTCGTTCGCGAATGGACCCTGTCGGGCGAGGCCGAAGAAAGCCAGATGCTCGAATATCTGCGCAACGTGAAAAAGCGGAACAAGGCACTCACTACCTTTTTCGTGTCCGAGCGCACGCGCATCTATTACCAGGCCAACGGCATCCTAAAGACCGTCACGAAGCAGGAACCGCGGGACGCCTGGTACTTTCGCATCAGAAACATGAAAGTACCCTATGAAATCAACGTGGACCCGGACCTCGCCAACAACGACACCCTGACCATCTTCGTCAATTACCGGGTGCTCGATGCAGGCGGTCGCTTCATCGGCGCCATCGGCATGGGGCTGACCGCGGACACCGCGAACCAGTTGATCAATGACTATCAGAAGCGCTACAACCGCAGCATTTATTTCGTCGACCGGCAGGGCACCATCCTGTTGCCCGGCAAGGGCACGCCATCGGCCGGAACCCGCATACACACCATCGATGGTCTCGACAAGCTTGCCGACAAGATCCTGCGCACCGGCTCCGGTTCATTCCAGTACAGCAGCGAAGGTCGCGAGCATCTGCTGGAGATCAGACTCATCCCGGACCTGAACTGGTACCTCTTCGTCGAGGGATTCGACGATGAAGCAGACGCCAGCATCCGCAAGACGCTCTGGATCAATCTGGGAGCGTGCGTCTTCATCACCATCCTCATTCTTCTGGCATCCAGCCTGATCATCAACCGCTACCATATTCGGCTGGAAGACGCCGTGACGGTGGACAGACTGACCGGGCTGACCAATCGTTACGCGGCCAATGTGCTGGCCCCCATGGCCATCAGCGAAGCACAGCGAAATGGCACACCGTTGCTGGCCTTGCTCATTGGCGTCAACGCACTGGGCGAAGTCAATCACAGCCTGGGTCCACTGGCCGGCGATCGCCTGTTGCAGGAACTGGCCCGCATCCTGAAAGGCGTAGTGCGCGGATCAGACATTCTCTGTCACCTGGGCGACGGGGTGTATCTGCTGGTGGCGAAAAACTGTCCGATGACGCAACGCGATTTCATGGTCAAGAAGATCCACCATGCCATCAAAGTGGCCTATATTCACTTCCGGGGCGAACGTATCAAGCCCACCGTCAGCATTGGCAGTGCCGGCCATGAGGAGGGAGAAACCGCCGCCCAAATGATCGTGCGCGCCGACAAGAATCTCATCCAGGCAAAAAAAGAGGCGAAAGACCTCGCGCTGGCCGCACCAGAGGAACAAGTCTGAAGAGACCGTGAACAAGGGGCCGCACCTCCTCATTCACCCCCACATCAGATTAAGAACACATTTCAAAATGACTTGTCATTCCGAAGCCATCCCCCAAGGGGACTTCCTTTGGGGCGAAGGCTGAGGAATCTGCTTATGTTTTGCTTAAACAGCAGATTCCTCGCGAAATTTATGCCCGTAGGGGTACTCGGAATGACAAAGCGTGATTGTCTTCATTTTGAAAGCGGACTTTAAATTACTTCAGCGGCTTGTAGCGCAGCCGCTTGGGCTTGGCGCCCTCTTCGCCCAGCCGCTTCTTTTTATCGGCTTCATATTCCTGGTAATTGCCGTTGAAGAAGCTGACCTTGGAATCGCCTTCGAAGGCGAGGATGTGTGTGGCGATACGGTCGAGAAACCAGCGATCATGCGAGATCACCAGCACGCAGCCGGGGAATTCGAGCAAGGCGTCTTCCAGCGCGCGCAGCGTCTCCACATCGAGGTCATTTGACGGTTCGTCCAGCAGCAGCACATTGCCGCCTTCGAGCAGGGTCTTGGCCATGTGCAGGCGACCGCGTTCACCGCCCGAGAGATTGCCGACCTTCTTCTGCTGATCGCCACCCTTGAAATTGAAGCGCCCGAGATAGGCGCGTGAGGGCATTTCGAATTTGCCCACGTTAAGGATGTCGGCACCGCCCGCCACAAAGTCAAACACCGTCTTGTCGGCCTCCAGGTCGTCGCGCGACTGGTCGACATAGGCGAGCTTCACCGTCGAGCCGATGTCCACTTCACCGGCATCGGGCTTCTCGCGCCCGGCGATCATGCGGAACAGCGTGGACTTGCCCGCGCCGTTGGGCCCGATGATGCCGACGATGGCGCCAGCAGGAACCGAGAACGACAAATCGTCGATCAGCAGACGCTCACCATAGGCCTTGCGCACATTATTGAATTCGATGACCTTGTCACCGAGGCGTTCGGCCACCGGAATGAAGATTTCGGAAGTCTCGTTGCGCTTCTGATATTCATAGGAAGACAGCTCCTCGAAGCGGGCCAGACGGGCCTTGCTCTTGGCCTGGCGCGCCTTGGGGCTCTGGCGCACCCACTCCAGTTCCTTCTGCATGGTCTTGATGCGCGCCTGTTCCTGCTTGGACTCGATCGACAGACGCTTTTCTTTCTGTTCCAGCCACGACGAATAGTTGCCTTCCCACGGAATGCCATAGCCACGATCCAGTTCCAGGATCCACTGTGCAGCGTTGTCGAGGAAGTAACGATCGTGGGTCACCGCCACTACCGTACCGGGAAAACGCTGCAGGTACTGCTCCAGCCACTCGACGCTCTCGGCGTCGAGGTGGTTGGTCGGCTCATCGAGCAGCAGCAGATCGGGCTTGGACAACAACAGGCGGCACAGCGCCACGCGGCGCTTCTCGCCCCCCGAGAGCGGCGCGATCTTGGCCTCCCACGGTGGCAGGCGCAGGGCGTCGGCGGCAATCTCCAGCAGATGATCGACGTTGTCGCCGGCCGCGCTGTTGATCTTGGCTTCAAGCTCGGCCTGTTCCGTGGCGAGCTTGTCGAAATCGGCATCCGGCTCGGCGTAGGCCGCATAGACTTCGTCGAGGCGCTTCTTTGCCGCGAACACATCGCCCATGCCTTCTTCCACCGATTCACGCACAGTCTTTTCCGGATCAAGCTGAGGCTCCTGCCGGAGATAGCCGACACGGATGTTGGGCATGCGCACCACTTCGCCTTCGAAGTTGGTGTCGTCACCCGACATGATGTTCAGCAGGCTGGATTTTCCCGACCCGTTCAGGCCGAGCACGCCGATCTTGGCGCCCGGAAAAAAGTTGAGCGAGATGTTCTTGAGGATGGTGCGCTTGGGCGGCACGATCTTGCCGACGCGCCGCATGGTATAGACGTATTGAGCCATTCTGGTATGCAGTCCGTAAAATGCGAAATGGAAATCAGTATGTAACCTGATCTTTTGAGATAGTCTCTATTATCCCCTACATGCTGCCTGCATGCTGCTTGCCGGTGCAGCGGCTCCATGCTGAAATAATGCCAATCAAACGCTTTTCTGACTGGACTCAATGATGATTCACCTCCCTCCCACACTTTCACGCCTGGTCCTGCTGGCCGCAACCGCCGTTGCCACCAGCCCCCTGCATGCCCTGACCTTTCTCACCGAGGAAAATCCGCCCTTCAGCTTTGCCCTCAAGGGCAAGCCCGCTGCCGGCGCGTCCACGGAAATCGTGAACGAAATGGCAAAACGTGCCGGCGTATCCGCCGACATCAAGGTCATGGAATGGGACGAGGCCTATTCCCGCGCCCAGGCCGACAAGGACACCTGCCTGTACTCAACCGCCCGGCTGGAAAACCGCGAGAACCAGTTCCAGTGGGTGGGCGAACTGGTCGTCAATAAATGGGCGTTATTCGGACGCAGCGACTTCGCGCGACCGGTCAAGTCACTCAACGAACTCAAGCCGCTGAAAATCGGCGGGGTCGCACTGGATGCCAAGGTCGAGTTCCTGAAAAGCCGCGCCATCACCAACTTCCGCGAAGTGGTGCGCGACGAACAGAACCCACCCCGCCTGTTCCTCAAGCCGACCGACCCGAACTACATCGACCTGTGGGTCACCGGCTATTACTCAGGCAACGAAATCGCGCAAAAGGCCAAGGCCGGCCCAGTCAAGATGGTGTACATGTTCCGCGAAACACCGCTGTGGCTCGCCTGCAGCCCGCGCACCGACAAGGCCAGCATCAGGAAACTGACTGACGCGCTTGCCGCCATGGACAAGGACGGCAGCCGCAAGCGCATCCTCGACACGATTGAAAGCCGCGTCGTCTCGCGCTGAGCCATCGGCATCGGGACGGGCGATTCCATCGAATCACACTGGCTTGCGCAGCCAGCATTGGAATAACAATATTTTTGAATCCGACCGCAACCGAGGCCGGGTCCAGGGATCAGCGCGTCGCGCTCAGCGCCTTCGCCCCATAGGCAAACGCAAACTGACCGGCCACTGCCGACACCAGCAGCACCGTGGCCATCGGCAGCGCGGAGGCGCTGTGCCAGGAGCCGACAATGAGTGAGCACAGCGCGCCAAAGGCCA
Source organism: Betaproteobacteria bacterium (assembly GCA_947479645.1). Lineage (GTDB taxonomy): Bacteria > Pseudomonadota > Gammaproteobacteria > Burkholderiales > SG8-39 > CAIYPG01. The sequence continues at coordinate 36,603 of CANKAJ010000028.1, forward strand.
TCTGCATGGCGCCGTAGAGTCCGGCCGCCGCGCCAATGGCTTGCGGGTCAGCGCCCACCGCGCTGGCTGCGGCATTCGGCGTCGCCAGCCCCGAACCCACGGACAACAGCATCATCGTTCCCACCACCGTGGCGACACTCAACATTCCGGAACGATCAACCAGCAGCAGCAGCAAGGCGCCGATCAACTGCACATGATTGCCGGTGCGCGCCAGATCGCGTGCGCCAAAACGCCGCACCAGCCGGCTGGCGAGGAAAGTCCCGGTGCCAATGCCGCAGGCGACATACAGGGAATACAGGCCCACATCCTCGACGGACCGATGCAGCACGTCCATGAACAGAAAGGGCGATGACGAGAAATAGGCATACAGACTGGTCGAGGTGCAGCAGCCGCCCAGCGCGTAGCCGCGGAAGACCCGCATGCCGAGCAGCCTGCGATAGCTGCGCAGCATCGGCATGATGCCGGGCAGGGGTGTGCGCTGGTGATGTGTCTCCGGCAGAATCAGCACTGACAACAGCAGCACCACCGTGCCAACGCAGGTCAGCACCGCGAAGGTGCCACGCCATCCCACCCAGGCCGTCACATAGCCTCCCACGCCGGGCGCGAGGGCGGGCGCAATCACCATGGCCGTCATGAGCACGGCCAGCGTGCGCGCGGCTTCCAGCGTCGAGGTGCCATCGCGCACCATGGCCCGGCCCAGCACCAGCCCGCTGCAGGCACCGAGTGACTGGAACACCCGCTCGACAATCAGTTCGCCGGCGCTGTCGGCAAACGCCGCCAGCAGCGTGGAGATCACGTACAGACAGAGGCCGCCCAGCAACAGCGGGCGACGCCCGAAGCGGTCTGACAACGGCCCATAAATCAGCTGCCCGGCGGCCAGACCAACGAGATAGAGCGTCACTGTCAACTGGATCATGCCCGGCGAAGCGTTCAGGTCCGCCGCCGTCGCCGGCAGCGCCGGAATGAACATGTGCAAGGCCATGGTGCCCAGCATCGCAATGGTGACCAGCAGGGCCAGACTGGGCCTGCGCGCGGCCGCCCCCGGCAACAACGGCTCGAACAGTATCTTCAAGAGTCGCCGCGCTCTCGGGGCCCGCCCAGACTTTTCGTTTGCCTGATTTTCGATTGCGCGCGCTTCGTTTGCTTGCGCGGCGTTCCCTCGCGCCTGGACTGCATCACATCGTCAGCACAGTGGATCCGGTGGTGCGGCGCGCTTCGATGTCGCTGTGCGCCTGCGCCGCGTCCTTCAGCGCATAGGACTGGTTCACCGTCACCTTGACGGTGCCCGCTTGCAGCACCTCGAACCACTCACGCCCCATCTCCTGCAGGCGCCCCAGCCCTTCGGTGAACGCAAACAGCGAGCCGGCGCTCACCGTGAGCGCGTCGCGATTGAGCGCAAATACATCCAGCGGCGGCACCGGCCCGGAGGCGCGCCCGAACGTGATGAGTTGTCCGGCCGGACGCAGCGCATCCAGCGAGCGCACGAAGGTGTCCTTGCCCACCGCGTCATACACGGCGTGCACTTTTTTGCCGCCATTCAACGCGATGGCCTGATCGACGAAATCACCGTCGGCATACACCAGCGTGTGCCGGCAGCCGTATTCGCGCGCCAGCTTGGCCTTCTCGGGTGTCGATACCGCGCCGATCACGGTAGCGCCCAGCGCCGTCGCCCATTGCGACAGGATAAGGCCGATGCCGCCAGCGGCTGAATGCACCAGCAGCGTATCGCCGGGGGCGACCTTGCGGATCTGCTTCACCAGGTAATGCACGGTCAGTCCCTGCAGCATGCTGGCGCCGACCATCTTGTCATCCAGGCCGTCGGGCACCTTTACGAGCTTGTCCGCGCCGATCAGGCGCGCCTCGGCATAGGCGCCGTTGTAGGGTGCGTAGGCGACGCGGTCGCCCGGCTTCAGGCTGGTGACGCCAGCGCCCACCGACTCCACCACACCGGCCGCACCGCGGCCCAGCACGATGGGCAGATTCAACTTCTGGCGCCCGCGACGCTGAGCGATATCGACAAAATTGACACCCGCCGCCGTATGGCGCAGACGTACTTCGCCGGGGCCGGGCTGGCCGATGTCGATTGGTTCGTACTGCATGACTTCAGGGCCGCCGAAGCGGTGAATGCGGATGGCGTAGGTCACGGAATTTTTCGCTCTGTGTATGTGCTGGGTGGGCCTGACGCAGGCGTCAGGCATGCAAAGGTATGGCAGCGCTGATATTAGAACTCATTTCATCAATATCCGCATTGGGCCACTGATGAAACGCGCTGCCGGCAACCACGCCAAGCACAATCAGGCACCTCACGACATGACCATTGATATCCGCGCCATGCAGATCGTCCTCGCAGCCAGTTGCCTGCTGATGGCGCTCATGCTGTGGCGTCCGTCAGTTGCCGTGAGTCCGCGCATCCGCAGGTTGATGATCGGCATCTATGTCGCCTCGGCCACCGGCATCCTGCTCATGCACAAGGAGCGCGCCGATGAACTGACCCACCGCCTCGCCGCCATCGATCCGCTCACCGGCGCCTACAACCGGCGCACTTTCATAGAACCAAAATAATTTATGATTACAATTTACTCGCAATAATTAATGAACCGTAATAATTTCCACCAATTCGATATTAATTAAATTCACGTCTTCTTCAGGCTGATGCCGTGCTGCGCCAGCGGCAACGAGCGGATGCGCTTGCCGGTGGCGGCGAAGATGGCATTGCCCAGCGCCGGCGCAATGGGCGCGTTGGCCGGTTCGCCCACGCCGCCCCAGAAACCGCCGGTGGGCGCCAGCACCACCTCCACCTTCGGCATCTCGGCCAGACGAAGCAAACGGTAGTCGTGAAAATTCGACTGCTCGATGCGGCCGTCCTTCACGGTGTTGTCGCCCCACAGGATGGCCGACAGCGCCCACACCACGCTGCCCTGCAACTGCGCGATGGTGTTGTCCGGATTGACCACGTAGCCGCAATCGATGCCGACGACGATGCGATGGATGGTCAATTCGCTCTTCGCGTTGACCGACACTTCGGCCACCGCCGCGATGTAGCTGCCATAGGCATCGGTCTCGGCAATGCCGCGATGCACGCCGCGCGGCAGCGCCCTGCCCCAGCCGGCGGCCTTGGCCACCGCCTCCAGCACGCCCAGGTCGCGCGGCTTGTTCACCAGCAGCGTGCGCCGGTATTCATACGGGTCCTTGCCGGCCGCATGCGCCATCTCGTCCATGAAGCACTCGCGCACGAACGGGTTCTGCGAGTGGCCGACGGTGCGCCAGAAGCCCACCGGCACATGGCCGTCGCGGCGCGCGTAGTCCACCTTCACATTGGGCACCGCATACGGCTGGTCGGCAAACGCCACCACCGCCTGATTGTCGATGCCGTCCTTCAGTACCGCGCCGAACAGCGTGCCGGTGATGGAGGGCGCGGCGATGCGCGCGCTCCACGCCACCGGATTGCCCGCGGCATCCAGGCCCGCCTTCAGGCGCACCAGACTGGCCGGGCGATAGAAGTCATGCTGCGTGTCTTCCTCGCGGCTCCACAGCAGCTTCACCGGCGTGCCCGGCATGTGCCTGGCGAGCGTCACGCCCTGTTCCACAAAATCCTGCGAACCGCCGCGACGACCGAAGCCGCCGCCCGCCTGCACGCGATGCAGTTCCACGTTTTCCGGAGACAGCCCGGCGGTAGCAGCCGCCGCCATCAGTGATGACTCCGCGTTCTGCGTCGAGGTCCACACATCCAGCCGGCCATCCTTCAGGAGCGCCGTGCATCCCATCGGCTCCATGGTGGCGTGGGCGAGATAGGGCGTGAAGTATTCGGCTTCCAGCACCTTGGCGGCGGAGGCCAGCGCCTTGTCCACGTCACCGACTCGACGCGCCACCGGCAACTCATTCTGAGCCTGGCCCGAGCGGAACATCTCCATGATGCTGGCACTGGACACATGGCCATTGGCGCCGACATCCCAGTCGATCGCCACGTCCTTCAGCGCCTCCTTGGCGCGCCACCAGTTGTCGGCAATGACGGCAACGAATTTGTCTTCCTTCACCACCTTGAGGAGGCCGCGCCGGCCAGCGATCTTGCTCTCATCCATGCCGCGCACCTTGCCACCGAACACCGGGCACTGCGCAATGGCCGCGTACACCATGCCGGGCAATTGCACGTCGATGCCGTAGCGCTGCTTGCCGCGCACCGTGGTCGGAATGTCGCGACGGGGCATGGACTTGCCCAGCAGTGACCAGTCCTTCGGGTCTTTCAGCCGCACGTCTTTCGGAATATCGAGTTTCGCCGCTGCGACCGCCACCTTGCCGAAACTCAGGCTGCGCCCGCTGGCGGTATGGCTGATGATGCCCTTCATCACCGCGCATTCCTGCGCCGGCACGCCCCATTGCTGCGCCGCCGCCGTAACCAGCATCTCGCGCGCCGTGGCGCCGCCGCGGCGCAGGTATTCCTGTGAGGAACGGATGGTCTGGCTGCCGGTGCTGTTCATCGCGCCCCAGGCGCGCTTGCGCTTCACGTGCTCATTGACCGACACATACTCGATGCGCACCTTGCTCCAGTCGCAGCCCAGTTCCTCGGCCACCAGCATGGGCGCGGAGGTAAAACTGCCCTGGCCCATCTCGGCGCGGGCATAACGAATCACCACGCTGTCATCAGGGGAAACCAGCACCCACAGATTGACTTCTTCGGCCTTGGCCGCATCCACATTGCCTTGCGCCAGCACCGGCAGATGGATGCCGATGGCCAGACCACCGCCGATGGCGGTGGTCGTTTTCAGGAACTGGCGGCGCGAGGCCGAGTGGGTTGAAGACACGCCTAGCGACATTTTGTGCGAAATATTTTTTGTCATCGCTGCCCCCTAGCCTTTCTTCACTGCAGGCGTTGCGGTCGCTGACTTCGCGCCACGCGCTGCTGCATGAATGGCCGGACGGATGCGCGCATAGGTGCCGCAGCGGCACAGATTGGTCATGGCCTCGTCGATGTCGCGATCGCTGGGATTGGGCTTCTTTTTCAGCAGCGCCACTGCTGCCATGATCTGGCCCGACTGGCAGTAGCCGCATTGCGGCACCTGATGGTCGATCCAGGCCTGCTGCACCGGATGCAGCTTGCCGTTCTGCTCCAGCCCCTCGATGGTGAGCACCCGCTTGCCGGCCACAGCCGATACCGGCACGGAGCAGGCGCGCACCAGCTCGCCATTGACATGCACCGAACAGGCGCCGCACTGGGCAATGCCGCAGCCGAATTTGGGGCCTTTTTCATCCAGCACATCGCGCAGCACCCACAACAGCGGCATTTCGGCTTCGACATCGGCCTCGCGCGGCTTGCCGTTGACGGTGAACTTGTAGACGGGCATGGAAACTCCTCTTCACTGCAGTATTAAGAACTCATTTCAAAATGACTTGTCATTCCGAAGCCATCCCCCAAGGGGACTTCCTTCGGGGCGAAGGCTGAGGAATCTGCTTTTGTTTTGATTAAACAGCAGATTCCTCGCGAAATTTATGCTCGTAGGGGTACTCGGAATGACAAAGCGTGATTGTCTTCATTTTGAAACAGACTTTAAGTTGTTATTGCATCGTTTTCAGTTGTCTGGCGCCGGCGCACTGTAGCGCCGGTCTGCATGGGGGTCAACGCGTGGCGGCAAACTAATATTCCCCATTCGATTCGTGCGCCCCGGTGCCCGCTGTGGCAGACTGTAATGTGCGTTCGCCAATCTTTGCCCTGGCCAGACGCGCTCCCCTATTCAGCCTTGCCGAAAGC
>CANKAJ010000029.1 GCA_947479645.1 Betaproteobacteria bacterium
AGGTACGCCGTGCCTCGATTCACCGTCACAAATCGTGTCATTCGTTCGCCTCGCCTGTGTATCCTATGCCCATATCAAAGAACGTTTACTCTATGGCCTCGATGACAAGTTCAATAAATAAGTGTCGGCTAAGTCCGACAGGCTGCTAGTGCGCCGATTCTTTTTTGGAGTTCGTAATGACCTGCGAGGTATTTTTGTTGCAGCAACGTCTTCTCAAAATATTGGCTTGACTCGTGCGTATCGCAATAGGTATCAGCTACGACGGTAGCCGGTTTGAGGGCTGGCAGTCACAGTCATCCGGCAACACAGTGCAGGACTGTCTGGAAGTTGCACTTGCGTCAATCGCAGGGCATCCGGTGCGCATTTCCGGGGCAGGGCGCACTGACGCAGGGGTGCACGGGGTAGCTCAGGTTGCTCATTTTGACAGCGAGGCGGTTAGACCGAAGTCGGCATGGGTGCGTGGCGTCAATTCCCACCTTCCTGCTGAAATCGCAGTTCAGTGGGCGCAGCCTGTGCCGGATGATTTTCATGCTCGTTTCTCGGCGTTAAGGCGTAGTTATCGTTATGTACTTTACAACCATCCGGTGCGTCCTGCAGTTGCGGCGCGACATGTCGGCTGGTTCCATCTGCCATTGGATCTGGAAAAAATGCGAGCCGGTGCAGATATTCTTTTGGGCGAGCATGACTTTTCAGCGTTCCGGTCTTCAGAATGCCAGGCAAAATCGCCCGTGCGCAGGCTGGAGCAGCTCTATATTTCCAGCCAAGGTCCCTACTTGCTGTTTGATTTAACTGCGAATGCCTTCCTTCATCACATGGTGCGTAATCTGGTCGGTTGTCTTGTGTACGTAGGCAAAGGAAAACATCCGCCGCTCTGGATTGCAGATGTGCTCAAGGGGCGAGACCGCAAAGCTGCTGCACCGACCTTTTCGGGGGCGGGACTATATTTCACTGCCGTTGCCTACGAGTCGCGCTGGCACCTGCCTCCATTCGCCCGTATGATGCCCTTCGGCATGGGAACGAATCATTGAAAACGCGCATTAAAATTTGCGGTATCACGCGCAGCCAAGATGGTGATGCAGCAGTTCGTCTGGGGGCGGATGCTCTCGGGTTCCTGTTCTGGGAACCTAGTCCACGCTACATTCCTCCGGCTCGGGCAAAGTCTATCGTGCATGCCGCCGGACCGTTTGTATCAACGGTGGGGGTTTTTGTAAATCCGACACGAAATGCGGTCGAGCGAGCCATCATTGAGTCAGGCATTTCGATGCTGCAGTTTCATGGTGAAGAATCGCCTGAATTTTGCACCTGTTTCGGGAGACCCTACATCAAGGCATTCAAGGTTGGGCAGCACACGGATTTGTTAAAATCGGTAGAACTCTTTACCTCGGCTGCAGGATGGTTGTTTGACGCATTCGACGCGAAGCAGGTGGGTGGCACTGGCGCGACGTTTGACTGGAGCCTGATTCCAGGGAAGCTTGCGCGTCCCTTGGTTTTATCTGGTGGACTTGACGTGGACAATGTTGAGGCCGCGATTCGGCGTTTACGCCCGTTTGCTGTCGATGTGTCGAGTGGTGTCGAGACCGGGGGCAAGGGCATCAAGGATGCGGCGAAGATCGCTGCATTTATTCAAGGAGTACGCAGTGCTGACTAATAACCTGCCCTACAACCTGCCTGATAGTAGTGGCCATTTTGGGCAATATGGTGGCGTATTTGTATCCGAGACGCTGATGCATGCGCTCGATGAGTTGAAGGCGATGTATGCGGCTTGCCAGAAGGACCCGGCGTTCACTGCCGAGTTTGAGGCCGACCTGAAGCATTATGTTGGCCGACCGACCCCAATCTATCATGCCAAGCGCTGGTCATCCCTGCTGGGCGGGGCGCAGATTTATCTGAAGCGCGAAGACCTCAATCATACTGGTGCACACAAGATCAACAATACCGTGGGGCAGGCACTTGTCGCACGACGCATGGGAAAACCGCGAGTTATTGCAGAGACAGGGGCAGGGCAACATGGCGTTGCGACGGCAACAGTTGCGGCGCGCTACGGCATGGAGTGTGTTGTCTACATGGGTTCGGAGGACGTAAAGCGCCAGGCTGCCAATGTCTACCGCATGAAACTGCTGGGTGCCACTGTTGTTCCGGTGGAGTCAGGTTCAAAGACTCTCAAGGATGCATTAAATGAAGCGATGCGCGACTGGGTTACCAATGTTTCAAATACCTTTTATATTATTGGGACGGTGGCAGGGCCGCATCCCTATCCAATGATGGTGCGCGATTTCCAGTCCGTAATCGGAAGGGAATGTCTTGCGCAAATGCCGGAAATGGTCGGGCGGCAACCAGATGCCGTGATCGCCTGCGTCGGAGGCGGTTCCAACGCCATGGGGATTTTCTATCCGTATATTCCGCATTCATCGGTGAAACTGATCGGCGTAGAAGCTGGCGGATTCGGGCTTGCCAGCGGAATGCACGCGGCGTCGTTGACTGCTGGGAAGCCCGGCGTACTGCATGGCAACCGTACCTACCTATTGCAGGATGAACATGGCCAGATTATCGAGACACACTCGATTTCGGCAGGACTCGATTACCCCGGTGTAGGCCCGGAACATGCTTGGCTAAAGGATTCTGGCCGTGCCGAGTATGTCACTATTGATGACAGCGAAGCACTGCAAGCATTTCACGACTTGTGTCATATTGAAGGCATCATTCCTGCGTTGGAATCCAGTCATGCGCTGGCACATGCGGCGAAGCTGGCACGTACGATGGACAAGAATAAAATTCTTCTGGTCAACCTCTCGGGGCGCGGCGACAAGGACATGCATACTGTTGCCGAGAAATCCGGAATCACCTTCTAGCTTCAATTTGAAGGTTGGTGTTTCACCTGATCACAATTCCAATACGAAAAGCGCCTATTCTTGAATGCATCCCTGTACAACGAGGATTTCTTTGCCGGCATTCATCGTGTCGAAGATAGAAGCATTGATCTTGTCATTTCTGATCCTCCTTATGGGCTTGGAAAGGATTATGGAAATGATTCTGATCATTTGTACGGTTCGGATTACGTCGAGTTCAGCAGGCGCTGGGTTGATGCGCTGCTACCCAAGCTGAAGCCGGGTGGTAGCCTGTACGTATTCTTGTCCTGGCAGAACAGTCCGGAGGTATTCAGCCTGTTCAAGACTCGCATGCAGATGATTAACGAGATCATCTGGGATAGGCGCGTTCCCAGCATGGGGGGCAGCACTCGCCGGTTTTCCTCGGTGCATGACAACATCGGACTATTCGCCATGTCGAAGGAATATTACTTTGACCTCGATAGCGTGCGGGTTCCCTATGATGAGCAGACCAAGAAGGCCAGGACGCGCTCGATTTTTGTCGGCAAGAAGTGGCTCGAAATGGGCTACAACCCCAAAGACATGTGGAGCATTGCGCGGCTGCACAAGCAGGATCCGGAACGTGCAGATCATCCGACACAAAAGCCATTGGAACTTGTCGAGCGCATGGTACTGGCGAGTTGCCCTCCCGGCGGCTTGATTCTTGATCCATTCATGGGCTCAGGGACGGTAGCCGTAGCGGCTTTGCGGCATGGCAGGCGGGTGAGCGGCTTTGAACTCAATCCAGATTATTTCTCGGTGATCAAAAAGCGTGTAGCGGAATTTGGCGTGATCAACAAGTCGTCTTTTCGCTCAAGAGAATCACATCGGGTAGCCGGCGCGACGATGCCTGCCGGATCGGAATAGGAATAGGTATATAGCATGTCCAGAATAGAATCCGTATTTCAAGAATTGAAGCGCAGTGGTCGCAAAGCGCTTGTTCCCTATGTTACCGCTGGGTATCCGCATCCATCGGTCACCTTGCCGTTGATGCATGCCATGGTTGAAGCCGGAGCGGATGTGATTGAGCTGGGTGTGCCATTTTCAGACCCGATGGCGGACGGTCCGGTTATTCAGCGAGCCGGCGAACTTGCTCTTAAGCACGGCGTTGGTTTGGTGCATGTGCTCGACATGGTTGCCCAATTTCGCAAGCACAATGCCGCGACACCGATCGTTCTAATGGGCTACGCCAATCCGGTCGAAGCGATGGGCAGAGACGCTTTTGCAAGTGCAGCTGCCACTGCTGGCGTTGATGGTGTGATTGTTGTCGATTATCCGCCTGAGGAGTGCGCAGAATTTGCGTCACTCTTGCGGAGCAAGAGTCTTGATCTGATTTTTCTGCTTGCGCCGACGTCGACCGATGAGAGAGTGGCGCAGGTAGCGAGCCTTGCCAGCGGTTACATCTATTATGTATCGCTGAAAGGAATTACCGGTGCCAGCAACTTGGACTTGACCGACGTGGCAGCTAATATCAAGCGCATTCGCAGCAAGACGAATTTGCCGGTAGGCGTAGGGTTCGGGATTCGTGATGGTGTTACTGCTAGGGCTATTTGCGATCTGGCTGATGCGGCTATCATAGGTACACGCATCATTCAGGAAATAGACGTTGCCGGACCTGGAGAAATTCCGACGCGCATCGGTGGATTCCTGAAGGGTATTCGTGCTGCAATGGACGGAGTCACGCCATGAGCTGGTTGCAGAAACTTTTGCCGCCCAAAATTAATCGGACCGAAGGCGGCAGCAGCATTCGCAAGACCGTGCCTGAGGGTCTGTGGAGCAAGTGCGCTTCCTGCGGTGAAGTTTTGTATGCGACGGACCTGGAAAAGAACTTTAATGTATGCCCGAAATGCGGGCATCACAATCGTATTTCGGCTCGCGTCAGACTGGACATGCTGCTTGATCCGGAAGGACGTTTCGAGATCGGCGCAGAAGTACTGCCTGTTGACACGCTGAAATTTAAGGATAGCAAGCGCTATTCCGATCGCCTGGCGGATGCTGAAAAGAATTCCGGAGAAACCGAGGCGCTGATTGTGATGCAGGGATCGATCAAGTCGGTGCCCGTGGTTATTGCAGTACTCGACTTCGAATTCATGGCGGGAACTATGGGCGCGGTTGTCGGAGAGCGTTTCGTTCGCGGAGTGCACGCCTGCCTGGATAACAACTTTCCGTTTATTTGCTTTACCGCCAGCGGCGGCGCACGCATGCAGGAAGGCATGTTATCGCTGATGCAGATGGCCAAAACGACTGCGGCACTGACCCATCTCTCGGCTAGAAAGCTGCCTTTTCTCTCCGTGCTGACCGATCCGACCACCGGTGGAGTCTCGGCCAGTTTCGCATTTCTTGGCGACGTGGTGTTAGCTGAGCCCAAGGCGCTTATCGGATTTGCCGGGCCGCGAGTGATTGAGCAGACCGTGCGCGAAAAACTTCCTGAAGGATTCCAGCGTTCGGAATTTTTGCTGGGAAAGGGAGCCATCGACATGATCGTCGACCGTCGTCAGATGCGCGACAAACTGGCGCAATTGCTCACGCTGCTATTGCGTATTCCGCCTGCGGGACATTGATCGAACGAGATCTGTCGGCAATGGCAAGTCGTTAATTTTGCATTTACCTGGCTTTCCATGTCCCCTAAAACTTTAGACCACTGGCTCGATTACATCGAGCAGATTCACCCCAAGACTATCGATATGGGGCTGGATCGGGTATTACAGGTTCGCAATTCCATGGGTAGGAGCTTCGCTGGTCCCGTCATCACGGTGGGAGGGACCAATGGCAAGGGTTCGACCTGTGCAATGCTCGAGTCCATCCTGCTGGCTGCAGGATACCGAGTCGGACTGTATACGTCGCCGCATCTGTTGCGCTACAACGAACGCATACGCGTCAATGGTAAGGAAGTTACTGATGCGAAACTATGCGAGGCGTTTGAACAGGTGGAGTCGGCACGCGCATCATTTGCTGAACCGGGCAAATCAGTCGCATTGACCTATTTTGAATTTGGTACGCTGGCTGCGTGGGATGTATTCGTGGGGGCGAGTCTTGATGTGGTGGTTCTCGAAGTCGGCCTGGGAGGGCGCCTCGATGCGGTCAATATCTTCGATGCTGATGCTGCCATATTAACCAGCATCGACCTTGATCATATGGATTACCTTGGCGATACACGGGAAAGTATCGGCCGGGAAAAGGCTGGTATTTTTCGTCGTGGGAAGGCTGCTATTGTTTCAGACCCGGTGCCCCCTGCGAGCATTGTTGCGCATGGTCATGACATCGGCGCCGACTTGCAGTTGATTGGTCGCGATTTTGGTTATCAGGGTGACCGTCAGCAATGGCAGTTTTGGGGGCGCGGTGGAAAGCGGCCAACACTGGCCTATCCGGCGTTGCGTGGGGCGAATCAGTTGCTGAATGCATCAGCGGTACTGGCTGCACTTGACAGTCTGCGTGACCGGCTTCCGGTTGGCATGAATCACATCCGGCTGGGTCTGGCTATGGTTGAGTTGCCAGGCCGTTTCCAGGTTTTGCCCGGTCGGCCGACCGTGGTGCTGGATGTGGCTCATAATCCTCATGCGGCAGCGGTATTGTCTGAAAACCTGTCCAATATGGGATTCTTTCCCGATACCCATGCCGTGTTTAGTATTCTGGGGGATAAGGATATTGTCGGCGTGTGCCGGGCTCTGAGAGGGCGGGTTTCGCATTGGCACGTGGCTCCATTGCCTGGTCCTCGTGGTCGCAATGCGGCAAGTATCGAGAAAGACATAGTTGGTAGCGCCGTGGGGGGCACCGTTACTGCCTATGCATCCCCGCGTGAGGCATATGTCGCGGCGCGCCGTCTTGTCAACGAAAATGATAGAATTGTGGTGTTTGGTTCGTTCTTGATGGTCGCCGAAGTCATGGAGGCTATTAATGCAGAAGATGCCCACCACCGGGATGGGCCGGTAACCCCATAATCGTTGCAATCGGCAAAATTAATTGGCAGACAGCCAGGACGCTATCGATTTGAAGCGCCGCGCGCGGCGGCGATTGGTCGGCGCAATTGCGCTGATTGTTTTCGTCGTCATCGCGTTGCCTATTGTGCTCGACCGCGAGCCGAAGCAGGTGTCCCAGGATCTTACCATTCAGATTCCCAGTCAGGATTCTGGGAGGTTCTCCGGTCGTCTGGCTCCGGTGCAACCTGAGGCGATACCTAAATCTGTACCGGAAACTCCCTTACCAGCAGCAATGACTGGGAGTACGGACAGCGTAGTCAAGACCGAGGTCAAGCCAGAAAGTAAGGCCGATGCAACAATCAAGGTTGATGCTAAAGCGGAATCACGCTTGCCTGAGCAGGCGCCAGGGAAGTCTGGGGCGACCACTTCGGCGGTATCCAAGATGGATATTCCTGTGCAGAAGCAGAGTTCCACATTGGCTAACGCTGGCAGTTCGCATCCTCAAAGTGAAACGATTTTGCGCAAGGACACGTCAAAATTGGCGCCATCGGTACCTGCGGCCGAGGGTAAGCCCACTAAACCTGTTGCCGTGGAGCAAGGTTTTGTGGTTCCTCTTGGCGTATTTACCAAGGCGGACAATATCAAGCAGGTTCGTAGCAAGGCTGCAGCCGCGGGACTCAAGACATTTTCCGACCCGGTGGAAGGTTCCGACCGCGTGCGTGTTCGAGCAGGTCCATTCGCTACCCGTGAGATGGCTGAACAGGCGCGCGACAAGCTAAAGAGCGCAGGCTTGACCACGGGTGCCGTTCTTGCGCGTTGACGGCCAGGTAAATAGCTGATCGATGACCGGATTTGATTATGCCGTGCTGACAGTATTGGGACTTTCCCTGCTGTTGGCCTTAATGCGTGGATTGGTGCGTGAACTGGTGTCGCTGGCGGGATGGATGGCGGCTGTTGCACTGTCGATGCTGTTTACGCAGACGATTGCAGACATGCTGCCCAGGAGCCTTGGGCCATTCCTGGCAAGTCTGATCGCTTTTCTGGGCATATTCATCGCGGTGTGGATTTTGTCTGGGTTTGTTGGACTGTTGCTATCCAAGCTGGTAAGTGCGGCAGGATTAGGATGGGCTGATCGCTTATTCGGCGCATTGCTCGGATTGGTGAGAGGTGTGCTTATCGTGTTGGTGGTGGTGATGCTCGCGGGATTAACTCCGTTGCCCCGAGAGCCTTTCTGGCGCAACGCGACGCTGTCTGCGCCGATTGAAACGGCGCTGGTTGCGTTGAAACCGTGGTTGCCCGACGCATTGACACAACATATTCGCTATCGCTAACTGGAAGTAAGGTGTGGGCAGGGGCAAGCCTCGGCAGACTCACGACATTGCAGGTAAAAAGGAATCGCCATGTGCGGCATTATCGGATTGGTTGCCAGAACGCCTGTCAACCAGACACTGTATGACGGTCTGTTGCTCTTGCAGCATCGGGGCCAGGATGCTGCTGGTATTGTCACGGAGTCATTCCAGACGTTTCATATGCACAAGGGACCAGGCTTGGTGCGTGATGTATTTCGCACTCGCAACATGCGCTCACTTCCAGGCGAGATGGGCATTGCGCACTGCCGTTATCCGACGGCGGGTTCCGCCTCAGATGCTGGTGAAGCACAACCTTTCTACGTTAATTCGCCCTTTGGTTTGGTGCTTGCGCACAATGGCAATCTCACCAATTCCGACATCCTCAAGCAGGAGATGTTCAAGCAGGATCTGCGTCATATCAATACCAATTCGGATTCCGAAGTGCTTCTGAACGTCCTTGCGCATGAGTTGGAGGTTTCTGCCAAAGGCACGCGCCTGGATCCGGACAAGATATTTGCGGCAGTGTCCAACGTGCACCGGCGCTGCAAGGGTGCCTATGCGGTGGTGGCGATGATTGCCGGTTATGGGTTGCTGGCATTCCGGGATCCATTCGGGATTCGTCCGCTGGTGTACGGCCGTGCCGAAACTGATCAGGGTACGGAGTATCTGGTCGCATCGGAAAGCGTTGCGCTCACCGGTTTCGGCTTCGAGTTGGTACGTGATGTGGAACCTGGCGAGGCTATATTCGTAGATGAGGCAGGCAAACTGCACACGCGCCAGTGCTCAGCTAACCCAGTACTTTCGCCATGCATTTTCGAATATGTCTATCTGGCTCGCCCGGACTCGGTCATGGATGGCGCATCTGTCTATGAGACTCGACTCAACATGGGACGCCACCTTGCAGCCAAGGTTTTAAGCGACCTGCCTGGTGCCAACATTGATGTAGTGATACCGGTTCCTGATACCAGCCGCCCCAGCGCACTTGAAATGGCCAATGTGCTGGGGGTCAGTTACAGAGAAGGTTTTGTGCGCAATCGATATATTGGTCGAACTTTCATCATGCCTGGCCAGACCAAGCGCAAGAAATCGGTGCGCCAGAAGTTGAATGTCATGGGTATGGAATTCAAGGGCAAGAATGTATTGATTGTCGATGATTCCATTGTTCGCGGGACTACCAGCCGGGAGATTGTGCAGATGGCCCGCGAGGCGGGGGCAAGAAAAGTGTATTTTGCCTCTGCTGCTCCGGCGGTGCGCCATGCCAATGTCTACGGCATTGATATGCCGACCCGTGAGGAGTTGATCGCAACGGATCGTACCGACGCAGAAATTGCACGCGAAATCGAAGCCGATGCGGTGATTTACCAGGACATCGAAGCACTGAAAAAGTCAGTCATGGAGGTTAATCCAAGTCTGACCCAATTTGAGACATCGTGTTTTGATGGTCGCTATGTCACGGGCGATGTTACTGCGGCCTATCTTGAATCCGTAGAGCGCAATCGTCATGCCGGCCGGCATGACGGAGAGGACGACACCGAACGCAATCAGCTGGATCTTTAGATATCGTTTTTCTGGGGAATGCGCATCACCCAGGAATTTGACATCCCCATACGGTAATAGTAACTTTGCAACTGCGCCGATTTGACAAGCAGCTTGCGGGCGCCGCCAGTGGGAACGAGTCCGGACAGGCGTAAAAAAAATACCGCTAAAGCGTGGTTCGATAACCCGTCTAGGCGAAAGCTGGGCGGGTTTTTTGTTTTTTGTCCGAAGTACTCATAGCGGACGATTGGGGAATGAACATGAGCGATAACGAATTAACAGATGATTATGATCTGCAGACGCGTGCAGTGCGTTCCGGCATACACCGCAGCCAATTCAATGAGCACTCGGAGGCGTTATACCTGACGTCGAGTTTTGTTTTCGACAATGCCGCACAGGCTGCTGCTCGCTTCAGCAACGTTGAGCCGGGTAATATCTACTCCAGGTTCACCAATCCCACCGTTACTGGCTTGCAGGAGCGTCTGGCGGCACTGGAGGGGGCACCAGCATGTGTGGCAACCGCATCGGGCATGTCGGCCATACTGGCGATGGCCATGTCATTGCTCAAGTCCGGAGATCACGTGGCATGTTCTTCCGGCGTGTTTGGCACAACGGTACAACTGTTCGGCAATATTCTCGCGAAGTTTGGAGTGGTCACGACATTTGTTGATGGGAGTGATCCGTCTGAGTGGGAAAAAGCCATGCGTCCGGAGACTCGACTGCTGTTCATTGAAACGCCGTCCAATCCGGTCACCGAAGTGTTCGATATAGCCGCGCTGGCAGCGATTGCAAAGCGACACGGTGCTCAACTGGCAGTGGATAATTGCTTTTGCAGTCCCGCATTGCAAAAGCCGCTGGCTCTTGGGGCTGACATCGTGATTCACTCCGCCACGAAATTCCTGGATGGGCAGGGCAGGGTCATGGGCGGTGCAGTGCTAGGCACGCGCGAAATAGGGGAGGCTGTGACGGGATTCTTGCGGACAGCCGGTCCCACGCTATCCGCGTTCAACGCCTGGGTCATCATGAAAGGCCTGGAGACGCTGTCGATTCGCATGGATGCGCAATCCAAGAGCGCGCTGGAAATTGCGCAGTGTCTGGAACGGCACCCGGGTGTTGAGCGCGTGCTCTACCCGGGCCTTGAGTCGCATCCACAGCATGCACTGGCCATGCGCCAACAGAGGTCAGGCGGAGCCATTGTGTCCTTCGAGGTAAAGGGCGGTCGTGAGGCGGCTTGGCGGGTAATTGACTCGACCCGGCTCATTTCGATCACCGCCAATCTGGGTGACACCAAGACGACTATCACCCATCCTTCCACCACTACTCATGGACGTATTGGTGAGGAGGCACGCGCCAGAGCGGGCATACGCGATGGTCTGTTGCGGGTTGCGGTGGGACTGGAATCGGTGAGAGATATTACCGGTGATCTGGAGCGTGGACTCTGTCGGTAGAGATGTGCAACGCAATATGGCAGCTAGTGTAGGTTCGGCCGATTGCAGGGCTTAATAGCAAGGAGCTGCCTTGGTTCAGGCAAGCGCAATAGATCGGCAGCCTTTGGCATCACATTCGAGATAGCTTCCGGTTTTATACCAGTCGGCCAATACCCATCGTTCACAGATATGGCCATCGACGTCGTGTGGATGATAGGCGGGCAGGTGGGTGTGGCCGTGAATCATCTGCGTTAATTCGTATTTGCGAAAGGTTGCGGTAACTGCGGCTGCATTTACATCCATGATTGCCGCGTGTTTGATGTCCTTTTGTCTTTGGCTTTGCGCCCGCAGCGCTTCAATCTGGCGTTTGCGTTCGGCTAGTGGTAGGGCCATAAATTGGCTGGCCCAAGCTGGGGAACGCACATCTTTTCGAAAGCGCTGGTAATCGATATCGTCTGTGCATAACGTGTCGCCATGCATCAGCAGAGTCCGGCGCTCGCAGATGGAAATGACAATCGGATCCTTTATGAGAGTCAATCCTGCTGTTCGGGCAAAATCCTCACCGATTAGAAAATCGCGATTACCATGCATCAGAAAAATCCGGGTGTACCGACTGCAATCAGCCAGAGCGGAGGCAACCTGACGATTGAACGGGTCGCCAATATCATCATCTCCTGCCCAGTATTCAAACAGGTCCCCCAGGATGTAGATGTTTTTTGCTTGTCTGGCGACGCCATCAAGGAATCTCTCGAACTGCCGAGTGATGTCCGGTCGGTCACTGCATAAATGTAAATCCGAGAGGAAGAGATCTGACATGACGGGAGGATAGTCTCTCGGCATGTCAGGAAAACCAGAGCTACACGACTTCAGCGCGTTCAATAATGACGTCCTCAACTGGAACGTCACCATGGCCGCCGCGGTTGCCGGTCTTTACTCCCTTGATCTTGTCGACGACGTCCTGACCTTCGACGACACTGCCGAAAACACAATATCCCCAGCCTTGAGGGGTGGGGGCACTGTGATTCAGGAAATCGTTGTCACCAACGTTGATGAAGAATTGTGCCGATGCAGAGTGCGGGTCCGACGTACGTGCCATGGCAATCGTATAACGATCATTCTTCAAGCCATTGTTGGCTTCGTTCTCGACCGGTGCTTGGGTGGGCTTCTGTTTCATGTCAGGCTCAAAACCGCCGCCCTGAATCATGAAACCGTCAATCACGCGGTGAAACACGGTGTTGCTGTAATGGCCGGACTCGACATAGGAAACAAAATTCTTAACTGTTTCAGGTGCTTTGGCGTCATTCAGTTCCAAGGCGATGACGCCGTGGTTTGTATGTAATCGGATCATACTGGGTTCTCCTTATTTCGTGGTTGCTGGTGTAGTTGGTGTGGTGGGAGATGTCGCGGGGGGGGCGGTTACGAGTGTTACCGCTTCGATGATGATGGGTTTAGTCGGTACGTCCTGATATGGCCCCGAACTGCCGGTTGTGACTTTGGCAATACGCATCACTACATCCATACCCTTGGTTACGCGCCCGAATACGGCATAGCCGTAGCCCTGGGGTGTCGGCTCGCGGTGGTTCAGTGCAACGTTGTCGGCTACATTGATGTAGAACTGTGCGGTTGCCGAATGCGGTGCGCTGGTTCGCGCCATTGCAATCGTGCCTGTATCGTTCTTCAGGCCATTACCGGCCTCGTTGTCGATAGGGGCGCGAGTGGGTTTCTGCTGCATCTTGCGATCAAATCCACCACCTTGAATCATGAATCCATCAATCACGCGATGGAAAATCGTGTCCTTGAAGAAGCCTTCCTTCATGTACTGCATGAAATTGGCCACACTCTTGGGGGCTTTGTCCTGATAAAGCTCAAGCGTAAAGTTACCCATGCTGGTCTTTACTTCGACCTGCGGGTTCTGTGCGAGCGCTGACAAGGGAATAAGTGGTGCGATTGCACCCAGAATAATGAATAGAACTGCCGAAATTAGCCGCATGCAGTAGTCCTCCTAAGGGGGTTATGATAATAATTGTTGACACAACCTGAATATGCTTCAGGCTGCGCCTTCGTAGACGATGCGCCAGCGGTTACCCTCGCGAGACCAGTACTGGCGTTTCTTCATGACATTACTCAAATTACTGGAACGGTAATCCTGCTCGAAAGTGACAGTCACGAGATCTTCGCGGCCGGGATTCCGGAATGCGCTGACATTGTTTATTTTGAGCTTGATCCATTCCTTGCTGCTGTTCACCTGGCGTTTGCCACGCGCAAATGTATCAAAATCCTGACCCATTACATCGACCTTGCGCGAGTAGTTTTGCAGGTAGCGTTCCGTGTCACGACTTTCCCAATCGGTACGCCATTGTTCAAGCGCATTGAGAAAAGACTGACGTTCGCTAGCCCAGCCATCGGCACTGACCCATTCGACTTGCTCGCTGATAATGACCGGCGTCAGTCCAATCTGCAGATACTTTGACAGCCTGTCCAGGTCGTCATTGGAAAGAACAACACAGCCGTCACTTGCACGCGGTGGCCGGCTGAATGTGTCAGAAGGGGTTCCGTGCAGCCAGATGCCATGGCCATTGCGTCCCATGCGACGGTCCCATGTGTTGGGGTAATTGATCGGGAACGCACCGCTCCCATACAGATCCGGGAGTTTTTTTGCGGACAGACTGGATGTGACGTGATAGACGCCAATGGGCGTTCTCAGGTCGCCTTCACGCATTTTCTGTGATCCGTTCTTACCCGAACTGATGTAAAAGTCGGAGACCAGTTGCGGTCTGCCATTGTCATTGCTGTACAGATACAGGCGCGAGCGCGTGGTATCGACAACGATTGCGAATTGCTGTTCAGCACTGAGTTGCATTACATATCGAGGAACCATGGCTGGGGAAGGCCTGTCGCGATAACCGCGCAGTCGTGCGATGGCTTCTTCCCGCAAGTCGTCAATTCGGTCTGCCGGGGCTTTGGGAGCCGCCCCCATTTCACCAAGCGGCCGTGTGCGGGCAAGCAGCAGATCACCCTTGATGAGGTGGGCAAGGCGAAAGTTCGGATGAATGCGAATAAGGTTGTCAATGCCTTGCAATGCGGCATCGAATCGTTGTCGGCCAATTTCTTCAAGCACTTCGTTGAGCATGCTTTCTGCAGTATCTCTGGTGCCTGGAGCGCTGGGAGCACGGGATGACTGAGCAGTCGCGGAAACGGCAGTGGTCGCGGCAAGGCCGGCAACAATTGCCGTGCTGGTTGCCCTGGAGTGCTTGGGTTTTTTTGATGCCTTGGCGGCTTTGACGGCTTTTCCGCCCTTGGCATGGATTGCGGCTCCATTTTTTTGGGTAACGGCGCTGGCTGTTGTAGTGAGCAGGCTTGCAAAGACTGCAATAGAGCAACAGGCGATCAATCTCCGGATATTACGCGCCATCAACTGCCGACCCGCTCCTGTTGAATCAACCATTTGCCGTTGCTACGAACAAATACCAGCGTTTTGGTGCTGGTGATATTGATGCCGTCAGATCGGTAAGACTGACGGAAAGTCACCGACACCATATTGTCACCAGAAGGCGCAGTCCTAGGTGAGCCAACCCCGACCTCAATCTGTTTCTTCCCTGTGATGCGTAATGCCCGACCCTTTTCCCAGTCGCTCCTAGATTCGCCAGCAGGTGTCTTGAAATCCTTTGCATAGAAAGACAGGTACGTTTTGACATCTTTGGAGGCCCAGGCTTGCGCCCAGGCCCGCATAGCCTTGATTACGTCCTCGTTGCTTTCCGCCGCTGGCCCAGTATCGGATTTTGTCGCCGATTTGCTGTCGACTGAGGCTTTGGATTCAGCAGAAACAGCTCTGCTCGGTTCGGCTGCTTTGGTCTGTGAGGTTGCCACCGTCGATTTGGACAATTCAGCGACTTTTGGTGCGGTCGCTACTACGACTGGTTTTGGCGGCTCAGCCTTGGTTGCTTCCGGTTTGGGCAAACTGGGTCTGGTAGGGCGGGTATTGCCTGTGCTTCCTGCAATCAAGTCCCTCATTAACAATAGTTTTGTCTTGGCAGCCGAATTGGATGAGTCAAGCTGCAGAGCCTTGTCATATGATTGACTGGCGAGCTTGGTGTAGACATCACCCAGGTTTTCGTAAGCTGTGGCATAGCTCGGATGTGTTCGGATGGACATTTCCAGCGATTGCCGCGCCTTTTCATACTGGCCTTGCGCGGCAAAGAGAACTGCAAGATTGTTGTAGGGCTCGGGAAGTTCTGGGTAATCCTGAGTCAGCTTGGTAAATACGTCGATGGCTTCAGCGGCCTTGCTCTGCTCGGCCAGAATGAGTCCTTTCAGGAATCGTCCCTGCGCATCGCGTGGTTTTGAGGAAAGATATTGGTTGATGCGATCCAGCGCCTGGACATGCTGGCCCTGCCTCAATAACTGGCTGGCATCCTGAACTTCATCGGCGCGAAGCGGCGTCGCTGCCAGGACGGCGGCAAAGGCCAGCGCGCCCAGCAGCGTTTGCCCGTGAACCTTAATGAGGCGCCCAATCGGCCAAAACGAGAATGTCATAATGTTATACTTTCACGTACTCGCAAAGTTGCAGCGCTCATTCTACCAAAGCGCGCAAAGTTCACAATAATCAATAGTTTCTGCACGGTTCCCTAGACCGTTTCGAAATTCTTTTTGTGGCCCAATTGATCCTCCATGCTGCGAATTTTTAATACCTTGTCCCGAAGCCGGGAAGCATTCATACCCCTGGATCCACCCAATGTCCGCATGTACGTCTGCGGTATGACAGTGTACGACTACTGCCATCTTGGACACGCCAGGGTCATGATCGTTTTCGATATCGTGCAAAGATGGTTGCGTGCCAGCGGTTACCGTCTTACGTATGTCCGCAATATTACCGATATTGACGACAAGATCATCAAGCGGGCAGTTGAAAATCAGGAGTCGATTGCGGCTTTGACAGAGCGATTTATCGGCTATATGGACGAAGATGCCGTCGCGCTTGGCGTGCAAAAACCGGATTTTGAACCACGGGCAACCGCATACGTGCCGCAGATGCTGGACATTATCA
This sequence comes from Betaproteobacteria bacterium, assembly GCA_947479645.1. Classification (GTDB taxonomy): domain Bacteria; phylum Pseudomonadota; class Gammaproteobacteria; order Burkholderiales; family SG8-39; genus CAIYPG01. The sequence continues at coordinate 16,138 of CANKAJ010000029.1, forward strand.
CGCGTCTTGAGAAGAACGGACTGGCCTACAAGGCTGGCAACGGAGATGTAAATTTCTCGGTACGGCGTTTTCCCGGCTATGGCCAGTTGTCAGGTAAGTCGCTGGATGATCTGCGTGCAGGCGAACGTGTGGAAGTTGATGGTTCGAAACAGGATCCGCTTGATTTTGTGTTGTGGAAGCATGCCCGACAGGATGAACCGTTCTGGAAGTCGCCTTGGGGAAATGGTCGTCCGGGCTGGCATATCGAGTGCTCCGCCATGAGCGCCTGCCTCCTTGGAGAGCACTTTGATATCCATGGCGGCGGACAGGATCTGCAGTTTCCACATCACGAAAATGAAATTGCACAGTCGGAGGGGGCGACGAAGCAGCATTTCGTCAACTACTGGATGCATAACGGATTCGTGCGCGTTGACAATGAAAAGATGTCCAAGTCGCTGGGCAATTTTTTTACCATTCGTGAAATATTGAAGCGCTATGACGCGGAGGTGGTGCGGTTCTTCATCCTGCGTGCACATTATCGTAGCCCGCTTAACTATTCCGATCACCACCTCGACGATGCCCGTGCGTCGTTGGGGCGTTTGTACACCGCATTGAAAAACTATCCTGCGAACGCTAGGGATCAGCCAGATTGGGCAGAAACACATGGCGTGCGGTTCCGCGATGCCATGGACGATGATTTCAACACGCCAGAAGCGGTAGCAGTCTTGTTCGATCTGGCCAACGAAGTCAATCGAAGCGGTTCGCTCAATTTGGCACGTCAATTGCGTTCGCTTGGAGGCATGCTGGGTATATTGGGGCGCGAGACGGCAGAATTCCATCAATTCGCCCCTGGCGGCGGCCATGGCCGCGACGTTATTGCGGCAAGCACGACTGGCATGGCCTTAGTCACGGCCATGTCGCCTGAGGATATCGAAGAAAAAATCGAACAGCGCTCTTTGGCAAAGAAAGCGCGAAATTTTGGGGTAGCCGATCAGATCCGCGATGAACTGGCGACTGCTGGCATTACGCTGGAGGACTCAAAGGATGGCACGACCTGGCGTAGGGCCTAAAGTATTGCGTTCCTGAGCCAGGTTGCGCTGGCGGGATTTCTGCCATGAGTCCGGACTTACGCAACAGTCATGCACTTGCAAAGAATTCGCGGACTTTGTCCATCCATCCTTTGGCCCGAGGATTGTGGCGGTCGCTATCCTTTTGCGACAGCGCCTCAAACTCGTGCAGCAGGGTTTTTTGCTTCTCGGTGAGATTAATCGGCGTTTCAACAACGACATGACACAGCAGGTCGCCATGCGTGTGGCTTCTGACACCCTTGATACCCTTGCCACGCAAGCGGAACACCTTGCCGGATTGTGTCTCGTGGGGAATGCGGATCTTTGCCTGACCATCCAGCGTCGGGATGTCGATTTCTCCGCCCAGTGCCGCAGTGGTAAAACTCACCGGCATTTCGCAATGCAAATCATTGCCTTCCCGCTGGAATACCGCATGTGGCTTGACTTGCATCTGAACGTAGAGGTCGCCGGTGGGGCCGCCATTGAGCCCAGGCTCGCCTTCACCTGACAGGCGGATACGATCGCCTTCATCCACGCCGGCAGGGATCTTGACTGACAAGGTCTTCTGCTTCTTGACGCGGCCCACGCCGTGGCAGCTTTGACAGGGGTCCGGAATAATCTTGCCGCTGCCGTGGCATTTCGGACAGGTCTGCTGGACTGAAAAGAATCCTTGTTGCATGCGCACCTGCCCCTGTCCATCACAGGTCGGGCAGGCCTTGGGTTTTGTACCGGGCTTGGCGCCGGTGCCGTTGCAGGTCTCGCAGGATTCGTGGGTGGGTATGCGAATCTTGGTTTCGGTGCCGCGTGCAGCCTGCTCAAGGGTGATTTCAAGGTTATAGCGCAGGTCGGCGCCACGATAGACACCGGAGCGGCCGCGCCCTTGGGCTTGCCCGAAAATGTCGCCGAAGATATCGCCAAACGCATCCGAGAACGACCCAGCTCCACGGCCCGCCCCCATGCTGGGATCAACGCCGGCATGACCATGCTGATCATAGGCTGCGCGCTTCTGAGCGTCGGACAGAATCTCGTAGGCCTCTTTGGCCTCTTTGAATTTTCCTTCCGCGCTTTTGTCATCCAGATTGCGGTCCGGATGATGTTTCATCGCGAGTTTGCGATAGGCCTTCTTAATGACGTCATCGTCAGCGTCGCGATTGACGCCCAGCACTTCGTAGTAGTCGCGTTTGGCAGCCATTCTTCCCTGTCGTCCCCGATTCCATTAATGCATACGGCCGGGACGAACTGCGCCAGAGGCGCCAGTTCCTTCCCGGCCAGTTAAGGCGGTGCGGCAACTCCGCGTCCGCGCTTAACCTTTCTTGTCTTTAACCTCGGTAAACTCCGCATCCACTACATTCGCGTCGTCTTCCTTTTTGGTCTCGGCGTTTCCTCCGGGCGCCTGTCCGCCCGCTGCTCCGGCTGCAGCCTGCTGATCGGCATACATCTTCTCCCCAAGTTTTTGCGATGCCTCAGCCAGCGACTTGGTCTTGGCTTCAATGCTGTCCTTGTCGTCGGATTTGAGTACTTCCTCGGCATCCTTGAGGGCGGCCTCGATCTTCGACTTCTCGTCAACTTCAATCTTGTCGCCGTATTCCTTTAGTGACTTCTGCACCGAGTGAACCAGAGAGTCGAGTTGGTTGCGTGCTGTAACCAGTTCAAGCAACTTCTTGTCTTCGGCAGCATTGGCTTCGGCATCCTTGACCATGCGATCAATCTCGGCTTCGGAGAGACCCGAACTGGCCTGGATTTTGATCTTGTTTTCCTTGCCTGTAGCCTTGTCCTTTGCAGAAACGTGCAGGATGCCGTTGGCGTCGATGTCGAAAGTGACTTCGATCTGTGGCATGCCGCGTGGAGAAGGCGGGATGTCGGTCAGGTTGAATTGACCGAGACTCTTGTTGCCCGAGGCGACGTCGCGCTCGCCTTGCAGCACATGTATGGTGACTGCGTTCTGATTGTCGTCAGCCGTCGAGAAAACCTGTGATGCCTTGGTGGGCACCGTGGTGTTCTTCTTGATCAGTTTGGTCATTACGCCGCCCAGCGTCTCGATGCCAAGGGACAGCGGCGTGACGTCTAGCAGCAGCACGTCCTTGACATCTCCCTTCAGCACGCCGCCTTGAATGGAGGCACCCACTGCAACGGCTTCATCAGGATTGACGTCCTTGCGGGGATCCTTGCCGAAAATTTCGCGCACGGCATCCTGTACCTTGGGCATGCGGGTCATGCCGCCAACCAGGATGACGTCTTCAATATCAGTCAGCTTGACTCCGGCATCCTTGATGGCAATACGGCAGGGTTCGATGGTTCGCTGGATTAGTTCATCGACCAGACTCTCGAACTTGGCACGCGTCACCCTTATAGCAAGGTGCTTTGGTCCACTTGCATCGGCCGTGATGTAGGGCAGATTTATTTCGGTCTGCTGGCTGGATGACAGTTCGATCTTGGCCTTTTCTGCACCTTCCTTCAGGCGCTGCAGTGCCAGCACGTCGTTGCGCAGGTCTATGCCTTGTTCTTTCTTGAACTCGTCGCACAGATAATCAATAAGTCGCTGGTCGAAATCCTCGCCGCCGAGGAAGGTGTCGCCATTGGTGGATAGCACCTCGAATTGATGCTCGCCTTCAATTTCTGCGATCTCGATGATGGAGATGTCGAATGTGCCGCCGCCCAGGTCATAGACTGCGATCTTGCGATCGCCTTCTTTCTTGTCCATGCCGAAGGCCAGCGCGGCAGCGGTCGGCTCGTTGATGATGCGCTTGACTTCAAGTCCGGCAATGCGGCCGGCGTCCTTGGTGGCCTGGCGCTGCGAGTCATTGAAATAGGCCGGGACGGTAATGACCGCCTCGGTCACTTCCTCGCCCAGATAGTCCTCCGCAGTTTTTTTCATCTTGCGCAGAACTTGTGCGGAGACTTCCTGCGGCGCGATTTTCTTGCCACGAACTTCCACCCAGGCGTCGCTGTTGTCGGCTTTGACAATCTTGAAAGGCATCAGGTTGATGTCCTTCTGCACTTCCTTTTCGTCAAAGCGGCGACCGATCAGGCGCTTGACTGCGTACAGGGTGTTCCTGGCATTGGTGACGGCTTGGCGCTTGGCCGGTGCCCCCACCAAAATTTCACCGTCTTCCTGGTAAGCTGCGACAGATGGTGTGGTGCGTGCGCCTTCGGAGTTTTCAATGACCTTGGGCTTGCCATTTTCCATGATGGCAACGCAGGAGTTGGTCGTTCCAAGGTCGATTCCGATAATTTTTCCCATGACGCTGTTTCCTTTACCTTAGCTAATGTTGGGGGATATTCAAGAGGGTGAACACCCTTGATCCCTAAATGCCTTAAAAGTCAGTCAAATAACGATAGATTCAATATGGGGGCACGGCCCTCAGCTTCAAGCTTTGGTCCTCATGCGTCTTTTACCTTGGCCACCGTAACGAGCGCTGGTCGGACCACTCGATCGTTTAGCAGATAGCCTTTTTGCAGCACATTGATCACGGTATTGGGCTCCTGATCCGAGGGAAGCATGCTGATCGCTTGGTGCCGGTGCGGATCGAATTTCTCGCCTACAGGATTGATCTCCTTCAGCTTGGATTTTTCGAACACGGTCACAAGCTGCTTCAGCGTCAACTCTACGCCGCTTTTGAGCACATCCAGAGAAGCGCTTTCCGCTGACAGAGTCGCCTCAAGACTATCTTTCACCGGAAGCAGTTCGCTGGCAAAAGACTCGATGGCGTATTTGTGTGCCTTGGCCACGTCTTCAAGAGCGCGCTTGCGGATGTTCTCGCCTTCTGCCTTGGCACGCAGCCAGGCATCATGGTGTTCCTGAGCCTTCAGTTCGGCCTGTTGCAGCAATTTTTCCAGGGATGGAGGAGTATCGGCCTGGGAAGGAGCAGCAGTTGCCGGTTCGGCACCTGCTGGGTTGGAAATATCGTGTTGTTCGGACATTTTGAGTTTGCAGTATTAAGAGTCGACGATTAAACGGAATGGGGTCGAAATTCGGGTTTTCAAGGGGAGTGGTGGAAATATTTCAAATACAGCTCCCGATGAGCGACCTGCAGCAGGAAATAGAACGTTGTTATTGATCTCAATGCCAATATAAAGGCTTATGAATCGGTATTTATTTATGAAATCGATAATATTAAATTCCGGCTATTCACCGCCCTTGGCCCTGGCGCGTTGAGCCGACGCCTGCGCCCTGGCAGTCTGAGCTTGGGCGTCCCAGTCTTTACTTACCCAATCACCCAGGTTGCTGCGTGTCAGTTCCGCCAGCGCCTGGATCCAGTCCGGTCGCTCATTCAGGCAGGGAATCAGATGCAGTTCCCTGCCACCGGCAGTCAGAAACTCCTCCTTTGCTTCGATGCCGATTTCTTCCAGCGTTTCCAGGCAGTCCGAGGTAAATCCCGGGCATACGACATCGACGCGCCGCATTCCCTGCTTGGCCAGCTGCGACAAGGTGACCGATGTGTAAGGTTGCAGCCATTGCGTGCGCCCAAAGCGCGATTGGAAGGTCAGTTGCCATTGGTCATCTTTAAGCTCGAGCGCGACGGCCAGTAACCGGGCGGTCACGTGGCATTCGCAGTGGTAGGGGTCGCCGCGCTCCAGTGTGTATTGAGGAAGTCCATGGAAACTCATGACCAGCTTTTCAGGCCTTCCGTAAGTCGCCCAGTATTCGCGCACCGCCGCAGCCAGCGCCGTGATATAGCCGGGGTGGTCGTGAAAGTCCCTGACCAGGCGCAGGGCCGGCACGTTGCGTACGCGCATGAGATAGCGTGCCACTGCATCGTAAGTTGCGCCTGTGGTACTGGCGGCATATTGGGGATAAAGCGGCAATATGAGAATTCTGGTGCAGTTTGCGACTTTCAGGTCGGCTAACGCGTCCGCTATTGATGGTTTTCCGTAGCGCATTGCCCATCTGACCTCCAATGGTGAACCCAATTGCTTGCCAAGCAGTTCGCGCAAAAGCTTGGCCTGCAGTTCGGTGTGTACCCGGAGAGGCGAGCCATCGGCGGTCCAGACTCGAGCATATTTCCTGGCCGATTGCTTTGGCCGGAAATTGAGAATGATGCCATTCAGAATCAGCCACCAAACCAGGCGCGGAATTTCAACCACTCTGGGGTCGGACAGGAATTCCTTCAGATAGCTGCGTACGGCAGTCGGAGTGGCGGCATCAGGCGTGCCAAGATTAATCAGCACGACCCCAGTCTTGGGGATGGTGCCGTGACGGTAGGGGGGCTCAGTGAGGTAGGACATGTCTGTTGCAGTATGGTGGGGAAAGTGGGTGCGGGAACAACTTGCGACGCTCCTTCTGACACCGGTTCCGATCAGTGATTGGACAGTGCGCTGGATAACAACTTGGCGGTAATGTCGACAATGGGAATGACCCGCTCGTAGGCCATGCGTGTTGGACCGATGACGCCAACAGTGCCAATGACCTTTCCTTCCATTTCATACGGTGCCGTCACCACGCTACATTCATCCAGCGTGGCAATTCCGGATTCGCCACCAATGAAAATCTGCACGCCTTCGGCTCGGCTGCTCATATCGAGGATGCGGGCGAGCAGTGTCTTGTGTTCGAATAGCTCGAATAGCTCGCGCAATCGCGTCATGTCCGACGAGAGTTCTACCGAGTCGAGAAGATTGCGTTCTCCGGAGATGGCGTAGTTTTCCGATGATTCCGACAATGCCTGGTCGCCAGCATTGAGTGCAGCAGTCATCAGGAATGTCATATCCTCGCGCAATTGTTTCAATTCGCCCTGTATGCGACCGCGAATCTGTTCAAAGGTCATCCCGGCATAGTTTTGGTTCAGGAAATTGGCGGCCATGGTGAGTTCGGTCGGCGAGTAGGCGCGGTCGGTGAACAGGATGCGGTTTTGTACGTCGCCATCAGGTGTGACTATGATCAGCAGTACACGTTTATCCGACAGTGCCAGAAATTCAATGTGGCGAAATGCCGCGCTGGTGCGTTTTGCTGCCACTACGACGCCAGCAAAATGCGTCAGATGCGACAGCAGCTGTGAAGCCGAACTCAGCAGTTTCTGTGGGTGTTCCGGGTGCAGATTTCCCTCCAACTGGCTGATTTCAACTCGATCCAGCGGTTTGATGGTCAGCAGCGAGTCGACGAAGAGTCGATAGCCACGTGGCGTTGGAACCCGCCCAGCCGAGGTGTGAGGGCTGGCAATGAAACCCAGTTCCTCTAGATCAGCCATGACATTGCGAATAGTTGCTGGCGACAGATCCAGCCCAGAATAACGGGATAATGCACGCGAGCCGACAGGCTCGCCATCGGCTATATAACGCTCCACCAGGGTTTTGAGCAGAATTTGTGCGCGACGATCCAGCATGCGGCCATTCTATCAGCGTCGCGGACATTGCTGGAGGTGCTGCTGGATTAATGGTTTCTGCCGCACACGACCAGGGTTGTCTGAGTCGCTGACTGTCGGTGGGCAGGGGGGGGTCATTGGCCTCTCCTGATCCAACTGCATTTTGAGCGTACTGCAAGCTATGGTCTAATCGGGTCCATGCCTGCATTCAAAAATATTGCCCTGATCGGGCGCTACAACACGCCGCAAAATGCCGAAGTCTTTGTTCGTCTCGGCGATTTTCTTCAGCAACGTGGCTGCACCGTATCCATAGAAAGCGAGACAGCACTGGCGTGCGGCGTGGGTGATATGCCGACCGTTACCTACGCGGATATCGCATCAACTGCCGACCTGGCCATCGTTCTGGGCGGTGATGGCAGCATGCTCAGTGCTGCCCGTAATCTGGCCTCGGCGCAGGTACCGCTGGTCGGGATTAATCAGGGCCGGTTGGGGTTCATGACGGACATTTCCGCCGGCAGCATGTTGGTAACGATGGGGAGCATTCTCGATGGAAAGTACGCGCTCGAAGAACGCACGCTACTGTCGGCCGAGGTGCAGCGCGATGGAATTACCAGGTTCTCAACGGTTGCGCTCAATGATGTGGTAATCAATAAGGGCGCGGTCGGAAGAATGATCGAATTCTTCGTGCATATCGACGGGGAATTTGTCTACGATCTGCGATCGGACGGCCTGATCATTGCCACGCCGACCGGCTCAACGGCGTATGCGCTGTCTTCCAATGGACCGATCGTTCAGCCGGGCGTTCCAGGAATCGCGCTGGTTCCGATTTGTCCGCACACACTGTCCAACCGCCCCATCACAGTCAGCGATCGTTCCGTAATCGAGGTGACACTGAAGCGTGCTGCGGATGCGAGGCTGAACTACGATGGCCAGCTCCAGGGCGATCTTCACGAGGCTGAGCGGGTGATCATACGCCGCGCTCCCTATAGCAGTGTGTTTCTGCATCCGCCCGGCTACAGTTATTTCGCCATGCTTCGCGAAAAACTGCACTGGAGCGGAGTTCTGTAAGCAGGGTTGCGTCCGCACAATGCTATTGCACCTGGCCATTCGCGACTTTGCCATCGTCGAGACTCTGGAGCTTGAGTTTCAGCCCGGATTTACAGCGCTTACCGGCGAAACCGGCGCAGGCAAGTCCATTCTGATCGACGCACTGGCATTGGTGCTGGGTGAGCGTGCCGATACCGCGAATGTGCGTGACGGCTGTGAACGCGCTGATGTGACTGCCGAGTTTGATGTCGATTCCCTGCTGGATGTTCAGGACTGGCTGCGCGAACAGGCGTTGGAAGGTGACAAAGGACGCTTGCTGCTACGACGTGTGGTGGATCGTGCCGGCCGATCGCGTGCGTTCATCAACGGCCATGCGGCCACACTGGCGCAGTTGCGTGAGGCTGGCGAGTCGCTGGTGGATATTCACGGACAGAACGCACATCAGTCGCTTGTGCGCGGAGAGGCGCAGCGCCATCTTCTCGACGCCCATTACAGCCTGAGCAATCTTTGTGCTGAATCTGGTGCCGCCTGGCGTGAATGGCAGCGTTTGGCCAAGGCGCGTCTGGAGCATGAAACGCATGCGGCAGCCCGGATTCTCGAGCGTGACCAGGTACTGTGGCAGGTTGAGCAACTGCAACAACTTTCCCCGCAGCCGGACGAATGGGATTCCATCCAGGCAGAGCATTCGCGGTTGACACATGCGGCGGGCCTCATTGAAGGTGCGCAAGCGGCGCTGGATGCTTTGTCCGAGTCGGATGCCGCTGCTTCTGCGATCTTGTCAGGCGTGCTGTCCCGGCTGCGACCGCTGCTGGATTACGACAGTGCGCTTGAGGAAACGATAACGCTGCTGGAATCGGCTGATGTGCAGTTGCGTGAGGCTGCGCATGGCTTGCGGCACTACGCAGACCGAATCGAGCTTGATCCGGCGAGGTTGGCGCAAGTTGAGGCGAGGCTGGACGCATTGCACAGTACGGCGCGCAAGTTTCGTGTTCGTCCAGAAGAGCTGCCAGTACTGCTGAATGAGCTGAATGGACGCCTTGGCGAGCTGCAACTGGCTTCAGATCTTGACGCGCTGCTGGGGCAGGAAAAGGAAGCGCAATCGCGTTATCAGGAATTGGCGAGAAGACTTTCCGCAGGTCGCCGGAAGGCCGCGAACTCATTATCCCGGGAGGTGACTGCGGCAATGACGGAGCTTGCAATGGGAGGGGCGCGGTTTGAAGTGGGATTGCGCGATGTGCCGGAGGGGGGATTGGGTGGCAACGAGCAAGTGGAGTTTTTGGTGTCGGCCAATGCAGGGGGAGACCCTCGCCCACTTTCCAAAGTGGCATCGGGCGGCGAGTTGTCGCGTATTAGCCTTGCGATTCAGGTCATTACCAGCAAGGCGGCAGCGGTGCCAACCCTGATTTTCGATGAAGTTGATGCCGGCATAGGTGGTGCCGTGGCTGAGGTGGTGGGCCGCAAGTTGCGGGCGCTGGGTCAGGAGCGCCAGGTGTTGTGTGTGACTCATCTTGCGCAAGTTGCGGCGCAGGCTTCGGCGCAGTGGTCTGTTTCAAAAGGCAGTGCGCCAGGTGGTCACGGCAGCAGTGGCAGTGTTCGCAGTCGGGTGGATGTACTTGATCGAAAAGGGCGGGTTGAAGAAATCGCTCGCATGCTGGGTGGTATGGAAATTACTGCTACAACCCGGAAACACGCCTCGGAAATGCTGGGCAAGCGATAATCAACAAATTGTAAGTACCTTGTCCATTGTCAAGCGATAAAATGCGAAAATGTGGCGGGCCAACATTCGGGAGAGAGTAAAACATGCAAGCAACAAAAAAGGCTGGGATGGGACAGGCCATCGTGTTGGTTGTTGTAGCCTTGCTTCTCGCTGCAGGTTATTTTGCGCTGGACAGGTACACTGAGGGACAAAAGGCCATGCTGACCGTGGAGACTCGCGGCTTGAACATGGTTTCGGCACTGACGCATTACAAACAGGACGCGGGTAACTACCCTGATACGCTGGACAAGCTGGTACCCAATATGACTCCGGCCGTAAGCAAATGTCCGGATGGGGCGGTCATGGCTTATCAGCTCGCCGGCGCGGAGTACACCTTGTCTTGCCAGAACATCGTTTTTAAGTCCAAGCCCTACACCTATGATTCGCGCAGCAAGGCGTGGTCAGGTTGAGTGTAATTACGGGCAATTCCAAAGCGTTTGTACCGGCGGACTGATTAAGATAAAATCGACAGTTCTGCAGGCGCGTAGCTCAGCTGGTTAGAGCATCACCTTGACATGGTGGGGGTCGTTGGTTCGAGTCCAATCGCGCCTACCAATTTGGTAGGCCATGACGTAGTTTTCGTGATGGCCGCTGAAGTAGGGCACCCGAGGGAGAGATTCCTCATTTTCAGGCGTCATTGCTACCAAGCAGCGGGAGGTAACCGCCGAACGGTATGTGGCAACTGAAAGGGCAGGGGTTATGACATCGCGAACTAGAAACTTCAAATTCGAAGGATTTTAGCGAGGTCGACCTTTCATGCCAGTTGAGAAAAAGTGCGGCCCTCCGCACTTTTTTTTCGCCTATACGAATGATCCAGGACACTAAGACATGGTCAACATCAAATTGCCTGATGGCTCGGTACGTGGTTTCGAGCAACCACCAAAGGTTATCGATATCGCTGCAAGTATTGGCGCGGGCCTTGCCAAGGCGGCACTGGCCGGTCGTGTCAATGGTCGCGTGGTCGATACCTCGTTTCTTGTTGAACACGATTCTGAAGTGGCTATTGTTACTGCGCGTGACAAGGAGGGTATCGAGGTTATTCGTCACTCTACGGCACACTTGCTGGCCTACGCGGTGAAAGCACTTTTCCCTGAGGCGCAGGTGACCATCGGTCCGGTCATCGACAACGGGTTTTATTATGATTTCGCGTTCAAGCGGCCGTTTACGCCAGAGGATCTTGCGGCCATCGAGAAGAAAATGGCTGAGCTTGCCAAGCGGGATTTCCCTGTCACTCGCGAGGTGTTGCCACGCGACAAGGCTGTAGAGTATTTCAAGTCGATTGGCGAGCACTACAAGGCCGAGATCATTGCGTCCATACCTCAGGACGAAGATGTGTCGTTGTATCGGGAAGGCGATTTTGTGGATCTATGTCGTGGTCCGCACGTACCCTCGACCGGTAAGCTGAAGGTGTTCAAATTGATGAAGGTTGCTGGTGCCTATTGGCGTGGCGACTCGAAGAACGAAATGCTCCAGCGGATCTATGGTACGGCCTGGGCCAAGAAAGAAGAGCAGGAAGCCTATTTACATATGCTGGAGGAGGCGGAGAAGCGAGACCATCGCCGCCTGGGCACGCAATTGGACCTTTTTCACGTGCAGGAAGAGGCGCCAGGGATGGTGTTCTGGCATCCCAAGGGCTGGACAATTTGGCAGGTGATTGAGCAGTACCTTAGACTGGTCTACCGTGACAATGGATATCAGGAGGTGCGCTGTCCGCAGATCCTGGATCGCAGTCTTTGGGAGAAATCCGGGCACTGGGAGAACTACAAGGAAAATATGTTCACCACGGCCTCGGAAAATCGCGACTATGCCATCAAGCCCATGAATTGTCCGGGGCATGTCCAAATCTTCAACAAGGGGTTGCGTAGCTACCGTGATTTGCCGCTGCGATATGGTGAATTCGGTTCGTGCCATCGCAATGAATCGTCTGGCGCATTGCACGGCATTATGCGTATCCGTGGTTTCACTCAGGATGATGGCCATATATTTTGCACCGAAGAGCAGATTCAGCCGGAGGTGGCAGATTTCATCGCATTGCTGCAGAAAGTCTATGCCGATTTTGGCTTCAGCGACATTCTGTACAAGTTGTCGACCCGGCCGCTCAAGCGGGTTGGGTCGGATGCCAGTTGGGACAAGGCTGAAGCGGCGCTATCGCACGCACTGAATGCTGCCGGTGTGCATTGGGAGGAACTCAAGGGAGAGGGCGCATTCTACGGTCCCAAGATCGAGTTTTCCCTTAAGGATTCAATCGGCCGAGTGTGGCAATGCGGAACCATCCAAGTGGATTTCTCCATGCCGGAGCGACTTGGCGCTGAATTCGTGGGTGAAGACAATACGCGCAAGGTTCCAGTCATGTTGCATCGGGCTATCGTCGGATCGATGGAGCGATTTATCGGAATTCTGCTGGAAAACTATGCGGGGGCACTTCCTGCGTGGCTGGCGCCAGTCCAGTCAATGGTGCTTAATATCTCCGAAGGTCAGTCAGAATATGCAGCAAAAGTGGCCTCACAACTGAGGTCAACTGGGTTGCGGATTGAGTCCGACTTGAGAAATGAGAAAATAACCTATAAAATTCGAGAACATAGCATCCAGAAGCTGCCTTACTTGTTGATAATTGGTGACAAGGAGAAGGCGGCAGGCATGGTGGCCGTGCGCGCCCGTGGCGGTGAAGATCTAGGTCAGATGAGTTTGGCCGAGTTCACCGAACGTCTCCAAAAGGAGGTGTTAGCGGGTCGGACGGCTTAATTTTTTATTTTTGCGAGGATACTGAACATCGCCACTGAGAAACCGCAACGCTTGAATGCAGAGATCACCGCGCCAGAGGTTCGGTTGGTCGGACAGGAAGGTGAACAACTGGGGATAGTGCCCATATTCCAGGCCATGAAGATGGCTGAGGAAGCCGAGGTAGATCTGGTGGAAATCGCGCCAACCGCCCAGCCACCTGTGTGCAAACTCATGGATTTTGGCAAGTTCAAGTACCGTGAGGCGAAAAAAGCGCACGAGACCAAGCTCAAGCAGAAGCAGATCCAGGTTAAGGAAGTAAAGTTTCGCCCTGGGACTGACGAGGGCGACTACAAGATCAAGTTGCGTAACCTGATCAAGTTTCTCGACGAAGGCGACAAGGCCAAGGTCACGTTGAGATATCGTGGCCGGGAAATGGCTCATCAGGAATTCGGTTATCGCTTGATTGAGCGCGTGAGAAACGACCTCGAGTTGTACAGTGTTGTGGAGCAGTTTCCCAAGATGGAAGGCCGCCAGCTTGTTATGGTGCTGGCGCCCAAGAAAATCAAGGTGGTGAAAGCCGCCGCTGGCAGTCCCAGTAGTACCACCCCCGCCAAGGTCTCGGCCTGACGGGCAATTTCTCCAGGGTTTTTATTGTTGTCCTGGAATACAAGTTGTGTCGCGGTTTTAAAAGTGTTCCCGCAGGGAACCACCCGGCGCGATGTCAAAACGGAGCATTCATGCCCAAGATGAAGACCAAGAAAAGTGCTGCGAAGCGCTTTACGGTGCAGGGGAGCGGTGGTATCAAGCGCTCCCACGCTTTTCTGCGCCATATTCTGACCAAGAAAACGACCAAGCGGAAGCGTCAATTGCGTGGAACCACGCAGATTGATCCGACCAACATGCGCTCCGTGCGCGCCTTGCTGCCGTACGCTTGAGGAGTAGACCATGCCAAGAGTGAAACGCGGCGTAACCGCACACGCTAGACACAAGAAGATAATAGACGCGGCCAAGGGATTCCGTGGCCGGCGAGGCAACGTATTTCGCATTGCCAAAGAAGCGGTAATGAAGGCGGGGCAATACGCCTATCGCGACAGGCGTCAGCGCAAGCGCCAGTTCCGTGTACTTTGGATTGCCCGTATCAATGCGGCTGCCCGTGAGTTGGGATTAAGTTACAGCGTCCTGATGAACGGATTGAAGCGTGCCCAGATTGAAATCGATCGCAAAGTGCTGGCCGATATGGCGGTGCTCGACAAGGCGGCATTTGCGCAGGTTGTGAATCAGGCAAAAGCGAAGTTAGGCACTGCCTGAGGTTTTCTCCCCGTCACCTTCAGCATTGAAGGGAACGGGGCATAGCTGCACATCATGGCAGCGCCAGCCCGCAGTCTCCGGGCTCACCCGATACCCATCACATGCAAGATCTTGAAGCGCTTGTAGCGCAGGCTATTTCAGAGTTTGGCAGCACCATGGATGCCGCCGAGCTGGAGCGCATCAAGGCCGGCTATCTGGGCAGGGCTGGTGCGCTGACCGAATTACTCAAAGGGCTCGGAAAACTTCCCCCGGATGAACGCCGCAAAGCCGGCGGCCTTATCAATGGCGCCAAGGATCGCATCGAAGCGGCTCTGGACAGTCGTCGTGCCGCAATTGCCAATGCAGCGCTGGAAGGCAGACTGGCAGAAGAAGCCATTGATGTTACCTTGCCTGGTCGTGGCCGCAGTCTGGGTGGCATACATCCGGTAATACGCTCCTGGCGGCGTATTGAGGCGATATTCGGATCGATCGGATTTGATGTCGCCGACGGCCCTGAGATCGAGAATGACTGGTACAACTTTACAGCGCTCAATAATCCGGAAAATCATCCTGCGCGATCAATGCAGGACACCTTCTATGTCGATATCAGGGACTCCGCTGGTCTAAACCTGCTGCTGCGCACGCACACCAGTCCCATGCAGGTCCGTTATGCGCGACAGCATAAGCCGCCTATCCGCGTTATCGCGCCCGGGCGCACCTATCGCGTTGACTCCGACGCAACGCACTCGCCGATGTTTCATCAGGTCGAAGGGCTGTGGATAGACGAGCAAATCAGCTTTGCCGACCTCAAGGGCGTCTACACTGATTTTTTGAGGCGCTTTTTCGAGTCCGATGATTTGCAGGTGCGTTTCCGCCCTTCGTTCTTCCCCTTCACCGAGCCATCGGCCGAGATTGACATGATGTTTACATCCGGACCGAACAAGGGACGTTGGCTGGAGATATCCGGTGCTGGTCAAGTCCATCCCAGTGTCATCCGCAATTATGGCCTGGATCCTGAGCGTTACATTGGTTTCGCCTTTGGCTCCGGCCTTGAGCGTCTGACCATGCTGCGTTATGGCATAGACGATCTGCGTTTGTTTTTTGATGGAGATCTGCGCTTTCTCAGGCAGTTCGCGTAGCGGGCCTCGCATGCAATTTTCTGAAAACTGGCTTAGGCAATGGGTAAATCCGTCACTGTCGACGGAGGCACTTGCGCACCTGCTGACAATGTCCGGCCTGGAGGTTGAGGGTTACGTACCAGTGGCGCCCCCGTTCTCAGGCGTCGTGGTGGCGCAGGTACTGACGGTCGACAAACATCCCAATGCAGATCGACTTTCTGTGTGCAGCGTTGACATTGGAGCGGGCACGCCGTTGAGCATTGTCTGTGGTGCACCCAATGTTGCAGCGGGGATGAAAGTGCCTTGTGCCGTGGTCGGTGCCAGGTTGCCCGGTGACTCTCCCGAGAGGCCCTTCGAGATCAAGGCGGCGAAGATGCGCGGCGTTGAAAGTCAGGGCATGTTGTGTTCGGCGCGTGAACTTGGACTGTCAGGCGATCACATGGGATTGCTGGCTCTGTCGGTCGAAGCGACAGTTGGCCAGGATGTGCGAGAAGTACTGGCGCTGAACGACATGGTGTTCACGATCAAGCTGACACCCAATCGGGCCGATTGCCTGTCGGTACTTGGTATCGCACGCGAAGTTGCCGCACTAACGGGGACAAAGCTTTTGTCGCCCCAGATTGAGACCGTTCCTGCAGGGAGCGATGTTACGTTTCCGGTGACGCTGTCTGCGCCGGCCGGTTGCGGTCGTTTTGCCGGGCGCGTGATCCGGGGCGTCGATGCGTCGGCGTCAACACCAGCGTGGATGAAGCAATGCCTAGAACGCGCCGGGCAGCGTCCGATCTCGGCGCTGGTGGACGTGACAAACTATGTCATGCTCGAACTGGGTCAACCGTTGCATGTCTACGACATGTCAAAACTGCAGGGTGGAATTGAAGTTCGTTTTGGGCGCAAAGGTGAGCAGCTAAAGCTGCTGAACGAGCAGACTGTGGTGGTTGATGAAAGTGTGTTGTGCATTACCGATGCTTCCGGTCCTATCGGGCTGGCCGGGATCATGGGCGGGGATACAACCAAGGCAGAGACCGGTTCGCGGGATATTTTTCTGGAGTCTGCTTTTTTTCATCCCGCTGCCATCGCAGGCCGTGCGCGGCGCTTCAACTTTACCAGCGACGCTTCGCATCGATTTGAACGAGGCGTTGACTTTGATAACAATATTCGTGGAATAGAGCGCGCAACAAGGCTTATTCTTGAGATTTGCGGCGGTGATGCCGGGCCGGTGGTTGACCGCATGGCGCAGCTGCCGGCGCGCAATGCGGTACGCATGCGTGTTGCGCGTGCCCAGAAGATCATCGGTGTCGCCATTTCGGCTGACGATATGGCCGGTATATTTGCGCGACTCGGATTGTCTTATAAGCGCGAGGTGGTCGGTAACAATGAAGTTATCGTGGTTTCGCCGCCATCGTGGCGCTTCGATATCGAGATCGAGGAAGATCTCATCGAGGAAGTCGCTCGCGTATATGGCTTCGATCGAATTCCCGCACTGCCACCGTCGGCTCCGGCGGTCATGCATGCCTTGCCGGAAGGGCGCCGGTCAATGCATGAAATGCGTGATCGAATGGTGACCAGTGGCTATCAGGAAGTCATCAATTTCAGTTTTGCCGAAGAAGCCTGGGAAACGCATTTTGCCGGTAATGCCGAGCCCATACGTTTGCTCAATCCAATCGCCAGCCAGCAGTCGGTGATGCGTTCCACGCTGATTGGCAGCCTGGTTGCCAACGTGCGCTACAACCTCAGTCGTAAACTGGACCGGATTCGTGTGTTTGAGATCGCTCGAGTTTTCATGCGTGATGCTGTCGCAAAGGATGGCGAAATGGCGTTGGCTGGAGTGCGCCAGCCAACCTATATTGCGGCAATGGCTTATGGTTCCGCGACGGATGAACAGTGGGGTGATCCGAGCAGGCCGGTGGACTTCTTTGACATCAAAGGCGATATTGAAGCGTTGCTGTCTCCAAAATCGGTTAAGTGTGAACGCGCCCCGCATCCTGCGCTGCATCCTGGGCGATCCGCGCGTGTCGTTGTAGACGGTCTAGCCGTTGGATGGGTGGGCGAGTTGCACCCCCGCTGGCAGCAAGCCTACGAATTGCCTTTGGCGCCAGTGTTATTTGAACTGGATGCGGACTTGCTTTTGGTTCGTTCATTGCCGGATTATCATGACGTATCGAAGTTCCCTCCAGTCGTCAGGGACATGGCTGTCGTTGTTGCTGAAAACCTGGCCGTGGATACATTGTTTCAGGCGCTCCAAGAGCGTCGTCCCGCGGTGGTACAGGACATTCGATTGTTTGATGTTTACCGCGGGAAAGGCATTGCTCCAGGCGAAAAAAGCCTTGCGTTTCGGATAGTTATGCAAGATACTGCAAAAACCTTAACGGATCAGGATGCCGATTCGGCGATGGCATTGTTGAGCCAGATATTGATTGATCGTTTTGGCGCAAAACTGCGGTCTTAGGCATTATTCAGAGCTCGTGCAGAGGGACTACACGGGTGGGCATATTCGTGTTGATGTAACGGTAATCGACGGTAAGACCCTGAATTCAAAATACACTCTGCATATCGGATAGATATGCTTGAAATCATGACAGATCATCCAGGGGGTCCCATGGGAGGGACGATGACGCTTACAAAAGCAGAGCTTGCTGACATGCTGTTCGAGAAGGTCGGCCTAAACAAGCGCGAAGCCAAGGATATGGTAGAGACCTTCTTTGAGGAAGTTCGTCTGGCCCTGGAAAACGGGGATTCAGTCAAGCTCTCTGGCTTTGGCAATTTTCAGTTACGTGACAAGCCGCAGCGGCCGGGACGAAATCCCAAGACTGGTGAAGAGATTCCGATTACGGCACGGCGTGTAGTGACTTTTCACGCAAGCCAGAAGCTGAAGGCGCTTGTGGAACAGGCTCATGGAACACCAAGCGACACCCAGCAAGGATAGCCCGCAGCCGATACCGGCCAAGCGCTATTTCACCATAGGCGAAGTGAGCGAGTTATGCGGGGTCAAACCGCATGTACTGCGCTACTGGGAGCAGGAGTTTACCCAGTTGAAGCCGGTGAAGCGCCGTGGCAATCGTCGCTACTATCAGCACCACGAAGTATTGCTGATTCGGCGTATTCGTAATCTGCTTTACGAGCAGGGATTCACCATCAGTGGTGCGCGCAATCGTCTTGACGAGAATATTGGTTTGCATGGTTCGCGTAATCCCAAAAGTGGAAGTGCTACGTCACCTGCTGGTACTGACATGGTGGCACTCCGGCGCGAAATCAAATCGGTAATTGACCTGCTACGCGCGTAACAAATGTAGGGTATGCGCTTGTATCGTGTACCGCCGCGGGTAGGTTGTGGTCAACCCCGAACCTCGATATCCTCGCCTGTACCCTATTTCAAAGCAGGTCAAAAATCTCAGTCGCAGCCGCTGAAGTTTCGTGCCTGGCATGCGCTTGCCTGATCACGCGCCTCGTTCAATTGTTGCGGGGTCATTCGCCTGGAAAGGGTGTCGCGATACTTCATCGCATCAACATCACCTTTCTCCGCAGCGAGAATAAACCACATATAGGCGCGGATGGCATCCATAGTAATGCCTTGGCCATTGGCATACATCACACCGAGGTTGTACTGTGCTGACTCATCTCCCTGTGCGGCGGCCAGCCTGTACCATTTGACTGCCTCGACATCGTTCTTTGGGACGCCCCGACCGCTGGAATACATCACGCCGAGGTTGGACTGGGCAGACTCATTGCCCTGTGCCGCTGCTAGTCGGTACCACTTCACTGCTTCGGCATAGTCTTGAATGACACCCAGGCCGCTTTCATACATCACGCCCAGGTTGCGCTGTGCCGATGCAAGTCCTTGCGTTGCGGCCAGTCTGAACCACTTCGCTGCTTCGGCATGGTCTTTCACGGTACCCATTCCGTTGGAATGCATCACGCCGAGGCTGTGCTGAGCGCGTGCATCGCCCTTTTGCGCAAGCGGTCGAATAATCCGAATTGAAGCAGCAAAGTCGCCAAGCCGATTTGCAGCTTCAGCGTCTTCAATCGTATCGGCCCAAGCAGTGCCCGCTGCGAAAAGTGAAGCCGTCATGAGCATCAGCAGTCGTTGCTTCATGATGAGATCCTTGTCGTGCCACAACCCCTTTGATGATTTCTAATCGATAGATCGGGTTTCAATGCAATCCCCAATACCCGCTTCGGAATGCTGTTAAGTCTGCTTGTCCCGACTCAGCGTAGCGCACAATTCATTTCAGTTCTTGTGCTCATAGAACTTGTCCATGGCTGCAAGCAACTCAGCCGGAGGCTTTGAATGGTAGAAACCACGTCTTGAGACGCTGATGCCCGCCTTGCGCATATCCACCAGCATCTCGGCCATGCGCAGCATTGGTAACCGTGCATCCAGAACGACGGCATCGTCAAAGCGGGTAATGCCAGACTTCCAAAGCAGTTCCGCGATGATTGTCTGGCCCGGCAGCAGTACGTCGGCACCGCAATCCAGGGCGCGCCGTGCCGCCATTTCGAAGGCGCGAAAAAATTTTTCGGGACGTCCTTCCACAGCCGCACTGAGGTCCGCATAGCCGCAGTCCATATAGATGGTGGGGGCCGCGCGCGCCGCCTGGCCGCGATCGCGGATCATCTGCTGTACCAATGCGTCCATCTGCGGGTTGATGCAAATGAATGAAAAACGTTCGCCCAGAGTGCACGCAGTCAGCATGGAGACCTCGCCATAGCTCAGCACGGGTATATCGACGATGCCACGTGCTTCGCGCAAAACGGGATCTTGCAGCATACCGAGCAACACCACGTCGAATCCTTCGCGTTCAGCACGCAGCACATTCTGCAAGACCTGGTTGTCGTGCATGCGGTGGGTATAGGCATAAATCACGGCCTGTCCGGCAATCCTGGCGGCGGTCTCGCCTGCTTCATCCTTGACGCCATGGATTTCGATATAGGTGTCCGGACGCTGGAACGCGCGGTAGTGCTCCGCGATCAGTTCCTTGTAGCCCGGTATCGAGTAGGTTGCAACCAAACCTTGTTCCCATACACGCATTCAAATCTCCATGGTGGGCACGGCGATGCCGACCCGTGTACAGATTCCGGGTTCCGTTTACTGCAATTGCATGTTGGTTGACTTGGCCACTTCGGCAAAAATCCGGATTTCATCATCGAGGTTTTTCGCCGCAATATCCGCAGACTGCTCGACGATATCCTGGCGAATTTTGGCGAACTGTGCCTTGACCTCGGGTTGCTGCAGGGCGCGCGACGCTGCTGCCTGCAGTTTCTCGATTGCCGCCCTAGGCGTGCGCAAGGGCACATTGATGCCGTGGCTGACTCCACCAATGCTGGGATGACCCAGTTCGGCGAAAGTTGGGACGTCGCGCAGGGTTTCAAGCCGCTGTGCTCCGGTTATGGCCAGCATTCGAATCTTGTCACCCATGGCTGCAGCCACCGATTCCGAAGTGATGCCCACGTGCAGATCGCCGGTAAGAAGGGCCTGGGCATAGGCACCGGTGCTCGAATAGGGAATGAAGGCGAGTTTGATTCCGGCCTCACGAAATACCTGTTCTGAAATGAGCCGGACCACAACACTGGACCCGCCTGAATTGAGTTTGCCGGGATTGGCCCTGGCGTTGTCGCGTAATTCAATGAATTTCTTCCAGGGCATGGTCGAAGAAGTGGCAACCACCAACCGACCTTCCGAAAGTCCGATGATAGGCGCCAGGTCCTTGTGCGGATCAAAGCGCAAATCCTTGGCGATCAGAGGCAGGGTTGCCAATTCAAGCCTGTTGGCGATGACGCTGGTGTATCCGTCCGGCGGCGCCTTGGCCACATATTCATAGCCGATGATTGAAGCGGCTCCGGCGCGATTCTCGACGACGACGGGTTGTCCAAGGGATCGGCTCATCTCCGGCCCCATGATTCGCGCAATGAGATCGACGGCTGACCCGGGTGAATTGGCCGCAACCAGACGCAGTGGTCTGCTTGGGAAGTCCTGTGCAAGACCAGGAGTCGCTGCAAATACCAATAATGCCGCCAGCAGAGAGAGCCATTCAAATGTTGATGTACGAGGCATGACTCCCCCTGGGTGAATTGGGATAGTACGTACGTATTCGAATTGAAATTCTATCAGCAGCAAGAATAGCGAGTTGGGAGAGGTTATGGAGTCTTTTTGCTTGCGTGCCTTCTCGCATCGAAAATGATCTGCAACATCTGCTTAGCCAGTGGTTGTAATTGAACGTGATAGCATTCCAAAGTTGCCAGCAGTCAGTGGATTACCCGGGTTAAAGTCGCTGGCTGATCAAGGGCTCCCTGATTCTGAATGCGTTGTACGAGGCGGCGTGTTTATTCCTAGAGGGACTCCGACAGCCATCGTAAACTGCTTGAATTCCAAACTCAACCGAGCTGCCCGACACCGGGCAGCTCGATCCGAAAACGTGATCTGGACGCTGGAGAATCTTGGTGAAACGGCTGGTGGTACGCCGGACGAAATCCGGCGGTTGCTTTTTTTACCAGTGAGCGAATCACAAAAGTCATCCAGGAAGATTTCATCGAGTTGAAAGAGTAAGCGATTCAGATCGACGTACTGACAGGGGTATATAGCTTTGGAGCAATCATGAGTCGTAACGCAATCTGTGATCCGACTGGATTTACGCTGGCTGTATTGGCATCCGTTTTGTCTTTTCAAGCTTTTCCTCAGAACACAAGCTTGTCCTCGGGTGGCCTGCAGGATAAGCCCATCCGCATTGTGGTAACAACGGTCGCAGGGGGCGGGATCGACCTCATTACACGACCGATAACCGACAAATTGAGTCAACGTACAGGACGGCCCGTTCTTGTTGATAACCGGTCAGGCGCGAACGGCGTAATCGGCACAAGCATTGTGGCCGAAGCAGCAGCCGACGGAACCACTCTTCTTAGCACGGGTAACTCTTTCGTAATAAATGGCGTGTTGAAAAGCATTCCCTACGATATAAGGCAAGCGTTCGTTCCAGTGGCTCAGATGTCCAACCAGGACTTCATGGTATTCAGTCACCCGTCATTACCGGTCAGCACATTCAAGGAGATGCTTGACTATGCAAGAACAAACCCTGGGAAACTCAACTTTGGTTCTTCAGGAACAGGATCGGTCGGCCATCTTGGCATGGAAATTATTAAGGCCAAGACGGGGGTCGAAATCGTTCATATACCCTACAAAGGAAACGCTCAGGCAAGCCTTGACCTAGCAGCGGGGCGAATTCAGCTTTTCTTCAGCAATATTGCAGGTGTCCAAATGGTAAGGGCAGGGAAAGCCAAAGTAATAGGTGTCATGACGCCAAAACGCATGCCCGCTTATCCAGACATCCCGTCGGTGGCAGAGTCTGGTATTCCGGGCTTTGAGTTGAGCAATACATACAGCATTTATGCTCTGAGCAAGACGCAACCTCAGATCGTTTCAACTCTTAATCGCGAAATCATTCAGATACTGAAATCGCCCGAAATAAAGGAAAGATATGCTGTAGATTCTTCGGAGGTGGCGCTACCCTACACACCTGAAGAATTACGCAAACGATTCTTTTCAGAGTTTGACAAATGGGAGTCCATTGTAAGGATCGCAAACATTAAAACTGAATCACTCTAAGCGCTTGCTTGGGGCGCGGGAATTGGACGACTTTTGCGGGGATTCGAGGAAGTTTTCGATATCCAATACTCGCAGACTCGACTGGCGACTACTGAGGGATTAGGATCTTTGCAGTTGTTAGTTGTTATGCGTCTTCAGAACTAACAACTACTTGTAGCCACTTCTTTGAGCACTCATAAGTGCGACCTGCGCTGCCAGAAAAGGCAAAGAAAATAGCCTAAGTGGTAGAGACTCTCTACCACTTAGGCTATTTGCACGATTGGGCAATCGTGTAAGTCCTTGTTTCATTGGTCGGGGCGAGAGGATTCGAACCTCCGACCCCCTGCACCCCATGCAGGTGCGCTACCAGGCTGCGCCACGCCCCGACTGACGCATTATAGCAGGTGAAATTTGCATTTATCTAAATTCCACCGATCCTTGAAAATCGCTTAAGTGGTAGAGAGTCTCTACCACTTAAGCGATTTTCGTTGCTTTTTCGGGCAGCGAAAGCCGCACTTCTGAGTGCCTCCGCATGGAGTTCTGGACGTAGCCTTGGGTCGTGGAAATATCGGTGTGGCCGAGCGCATCCTTGATTTGTTCCATGTTGTAACCAGCACGCTTTGCCTCATTTGCCGCGAATTTCCGAACGCTCTTTGGGTCTGCGCCTTTGATTCCAACACGCGCACCTGCTCGCTTGAACGCGCTATGAACACCGCTACGGGTATATGCGGTTCCCTGTCTTGTATGAATGACGTATGGGCACACGCATTTCCATTTTTTGCTGATTCCAGCGGCGCGATCAAGCACCGCACGCAGCTCTGGCGTAATAGGAATCTCAATCTCAACGCCCGAGGATTTACGGGTCTTTGTCGGTGCAATGAGAATCAGTTGATCGCCAACATGACGGCGTTCGAGGATGCGAGCATCAGTGGATCGTTGGTACAGGAGGAACGATAGATCCAAGTAACAACGCATCATTTCAGCCTGGTCAGATTGCCCAAGGCCATCTCGTATGGAATTAAATACGTCGGCTGTCCATACCATGAGCTTCTTCTCGCCGCTCGCGATCTTCACATCACGGCATGGATTGTCGGTGCGTAGCCGCTTGACGAGAATCGCCCAGCCAAAGAACTTGGACAGCATCCCTTTGTGCTTACGGGCTGATTCCCTAGCGGCTTCGAAGTGATTGACCAAGTCCTGCACATCGGTAGGCTCGACCTGTGTCACGTTGAAATTCATGAAGAACGTCTTCAGGTTGCATACGCGAAGCTGCCTTCAGGTTGGGCGTGTAACACTGTGCCTGAAGGACGAATCGAGTTGGGCGTAGACTATCTTGATGCTTCCGCGTCAGTGATCGTAGAGCAACTACAGAAGACTGGGATCAGGTTAGCGAGGCTGTTGAATGCGGCTTTGAACTAAATCAACAAACTATGTGTGTTAGACAGGCACCGAGCAGGATGCGAAAGTAAAGGATAAGCTTGAGCGGGAGCAGTGCAGGAGGCGGTGACCGTAGCCTACATGCGGCAATACCCGCCACAAGTGGCTCAAGAATTTTGACTGACCAAAAACAAAAATGGGATAACACCAATGACAAGCACAATCGCGTTTGATCGCGCCACAGAGATAATTGTCGGCTCTGATGGGCTTGAAAGGGAAATCTACGATATCTTTCTAATCAATGACGATGGCACAGGTCTGATGCAACTTACGTACCACACGAATGGACATGAGTTTGACAGTACTAGCCCCGTATTTTCGCCAGATGGTTCACAAATAGTCTTCATGACGATGCGAGATCGGGACACCACCAACAACACAAGTGAAATCTATCGAATGGGCAGATACGGTCAAAATGTGACCCGCCTTACGAATGACGCATATGATGACGACTTTCCCTGTTGGTCGGCGGATGGAACCAAGATTCTTTTTGCCGGAGCGCGGCCAGATATAAAGCTTTACACCATGCGCTCAATTGATGGCGGTTCGATTACCGAACTGCCAGTTGCGCCTGGAGGCGATCAAGATTACTTGCCAAGTTACTCGCAAGATGGAACCAAGGTCACATTCATCCGCGACCTTGGCGGTGGAAAACGTGCTGTGTTTGTTGCGAATGCAGACGGCAGTAACACGCGAAATCTCACGACCAAGGCGTGTCTTTGCTGGGCACCCCGTTGGTCGCCCGATGGGCAAAGAATCGTCTATGCAAGTGATCACCACAACCACAATCCCAACACCGTACAGTATGAAATTTATGTGATGGATGCGGTTGATTCCAATGGAGACGGAGAAGGTGACAATCGCGAGCGTCTAACGATTAACGCTCCTTCAGTCACGTCCCAGAATGCGGTCTTTTCTCCCGATGGGACTCAAATCGCCTACAACAACAACTCTTCGGGGAAATTCGACATTTATTTCATCGATGCAAGGGGGTTGAATAACACATTTTTTGTTGGATACGGCGAAAATTGTTTCGTGTCAGATTGGAAGTAGGTCAATTTCATGACTCGATAGGCATTGTGGGTATGTACGCCGCCGATTTTCTTATAGAACTCAGACTTCGCACCAGAAAGCCCTGCCTGTCCCGCGATCCTCTAGCAGAGGCTCGACGCTTCCTTACTGAACATGGCGATACTGCGGAAGGGCCGGCTCTACGCAGGATCTTGGACGCCCTGATTTCAGGTAACGGGGAATTCGCCGAATCTGACGTATGGCTGTTCAGTGCCGATACCCTCGGGCTTGTGGATGCCCTGTGCGAGGCGCGAACAAATGGCGGGCTGTACTACTCCGAGGATGATTTCCGAGCGGCGTTGGATAAGTAGCGCAGAATAGTTCTCGATCATGCATTGACATGCCGGGCAGGCATTTTTGGTCATCTGAATTATCCAGAGGAGAAAACCATGTTCAGATCCATCCAGATTCGGCGGATGCACCTCGCATCGCTCGTTCTTGGCGTTGGCGCTGCGGTGTGTGCGCAGGGGGCGCTGGCACAGGGCACTTATCCCAACAAGGTCATGCGCATGATCGTCGATGTCGTGCCCGGAGGCGGTGGCGACACGCTGGGGCGGCTGTTTGC